>NZ_JABAZW010000158.1:28382-73046 GCF_018608325.1 Brevundimonas sp.
CACGGTTCCCGCCGCGACCACAGCGACTTCCAGTGCAGGATCGGCAGCCTTCAGTCTTGCGATGGTGGCTTCGAACACCGGCGTCATGCGATTGATTTCACTAGGACGACTGCCGGGCAGGACCAGCAGCAGCGATGCTTCTGGCGCAATGCCGCGCCGCGCCCGAAACGCTGCGCCGTCGGCATGGCTCATGTCGACATGAAGGGCGGATGACCCGACAACTGTCGTCGACAGGCCCTCCCGCTCGAACCAGGGCGCATCAAACCCATAGAGGGCCAGCAGGTGATCCACGGCGCCCGCCAGCGTCTTCGCCCGCCCGGGCCGCGATGCCCAGACCTGAGGCCCGACGTATTTGATCAGAGGCACATTCGGTTGCGCCGCCCGGATCGCCTTGGCCACCCGTATGGTGAAACCCCAACTGTCGATCAGGATCACCGCGTCAGGCTTTTCCCGCGCGGCCAAAGCCGCCGTCTCCGCGACACGCGCCTTGACCTTGCCGTAGGCGCGCAAACCTTCGATCCAGCCGAGGATGGACAGTTCGGCGATATCGAATGGGCTGACGACGCCCTGTTCCGCCATCCTGGGACCGCCGACGCCGACGAATGCGACGTCTGGCCCCAGACGCGATCTCAAGGCTTTCGCCAGACCTGCGCCCAGCGCATCACCAGATGCTTCAGCAGCAACCAGCATCACCTTCAGAGGACGGCTCAACGGGCTTCCCCCCAGACAAACAGGCCAAGGCGGTCTGCCGCCTCGATGATGGCGTTGCGGTCGATCAGGATCAGACGCCCAGAGACGCCGCCGATGCCCGCCAGACCAGCCGCCGCCGCTAGCTCGACGGTGCGTGGCCCAATCACCGGCATGTCCACGCGCAGGTCCTGGATCGGCTTGGGCGCCTTGCCCAACGCGCCTTTCCGCTCATCTGCGGAACCGCGCAGGTCTGCAGGCAGGCCAGCCACGCGCGAGAGCATGGCGTCCGTGCCCTCTTGAGCTTCAACAGCCAACACCAGACCGTCGACGACAACAGCCCCCTGACCTATATCAAGTTCACCCGATTTTTCAGCGACATGAAGAGCCTTCTTCAGATCAGATAGCTGCTCGGGTGTCGGGCTGACACGCCCCAAGGCGCCGTTTGGCAGCGTCTCTCCGCCCAGAATGTCATCCGCGCCTTCGACGGCGAAACCCTCAGCCTCGAACACCGACAGAATTTTGCGCAACAAGGCGTCATCGCCTTTGGTCGCTGCAGCAATTATACCCGGCAAGAGAGACGCACCCTTAAGATCGGGCTTCAGTGTCTTGAAATCAGGGCGATTGACAATGCCTGCCAGACAGACAGCGGCGCAACCTTCCGACTTCAGAGCCTTCAGAATGGCCCCGATCTGCGCCATACCGAACTCAGCCCCGGGCCAACGCACAAGGTGGGGATCGGCGAAACCCGCCAACCGCACCACGAACACCTCGCGGCCCTCTGCATCGCACCGCGCCGCCACCGCAGCCGGTAAATCGCCGCCGCCAGCAATCAGGCCCAGCTTTCCGCTGACGCTCATTCCGCGTTCGGCAGGCACAGCGGACGCCGACCGCCGTCGCGGATGAAGGCGATGATCTCCATGATCTCGGGCAGATCGGCATAGGTTTCAGCCACGCCGTCAATACGTCCGGCGAACTCGCCCGTGCCCTCGAACAGGTCGCGATAGGCGGCCAGCAGTCGGCGCACCTGATCCTTGCCATAGCCTTTGCGCTTCAACCCGATCAGGTTCAGGCCACGCAACCGCGCATGATTGCCCCAGGCCGAGCCATAGGGAATGACGTCGCGCGTCACAGCGGCCAGACCGCCAATAATCGCGCCCTGCCCCACACGGCCATTCTGGTGCACGGCGCAAAGCCCCCCCAGGAAGACCTTATCGCCGATATGGGCATGGCCGCCCAGCGTGGCGTTATTGGCCATGACGACATTGTCGCCGACCACACAGTCATGGCCGACATGGGCGCCGGTCATGAACAGATTGTTCGAGCCGATCACCGTCACTCCCGTGCCCTGCGGCGTGCCTCGATTGAAGGTGCAGTGCTCGCGGATCTGGTTATTGGCGCCGATCTCCAGCCGCACCGGCTCGCCTTTGTAGCCGTTGTGCTGCGGGTCACCGCCAATGACGGCGAACGGATGGATAACGGTGCCTTCGCCGACACTGGTGTCCTGTTGGACCACAACATGGCTGACCAGACGCACACCTGCAGACAGGACAACATTCGGCCCGACCGTGCTCCACGGCCCGACAACGACCCCGTCGGCGAGACGAGCAGAGGGATCGATGATGGCGGTCGGGTGAATGGTCATCAGGCTGCGGGCTCCGGCACGGTCACGACCATGGCCATGAACTCGGCTTCTGCGGCCAGTTTGCCGTCGATGAAGGTTTCCCCCCGGAACTTGTAGGCGTCGCCACGCGCACGGATCACCTTGACCTCCATGCGCAACTGGTCACCCGGACGTGCAGGCTTGCGGAAGCGTACGCCGTCGATGGACATGAACATGATGACCTTGTCGGCCACCGCCACGTCCAGCGTCTTAGACATCAGAAGTGCGCCGGTCTGAGCCATGGCTTCGACGATCAGGACGCCCGGCATCACCGGATCGATCGGGAAGTGACCGGGGAAGAACGGTTCGTTATGCGTCACGTTCTTGATGCCGACGATTGAGGTCGCGGGCGTGAACTCTTCCGCCTTGTCCACCAGCAGGAAAGGATAGCGATGCGGCAGCCGCCGCATAACCTCGGCGTAGTCGATCTTGCCCCCGACCGTGCTGGTGTCACTCATCCCTATGATTCCTTTGGAGCCTTCTTTGCAGAGGCCTGTTTGGCGAGCCAGACGGTTTCGCGCAAGAACTGACGGATCGGCCGCGCGGGATAACCAGACCAGGTTTCCCCCGCCGGAATGTCGGCCAGCACGCCAGCGCCCGCCGCGACACGTGCGCCTTCGCCGATGGTGATGTGGTCGCCGATCCCGGCCTTGCCGCCGAATATGACGTTGTCGCCCACCGTCACAGAGCCCGAAATGCCGGTGTTGGCGACCAGCAGGCAGTTACGACCGATAATGCAGTTGTGGCCCACCATGACCAGATTATCGATCTTGGTGTTCTCGCCAATCACCGTGTCGTCGTAGGCGCCGCGATCAATGCAGCTGTTAGCGCCGACGGTGACACCGTCTTGCAGGATGACGCGGCCAAGCTGCGGAATATCCATGACGCCGGCGGCCGTGCCAGTGGCGCCAAAGCCCGCCTCGCCGATGCGGGCGCCCGCATACAGCTTCACCCGATCCCCGATCAGGGCGAAACCTACGGTGACGTTGGAGCCGATTACGCAGTCGCGTCCGATCTGCACGCCCGGACCGATCACAGTATTGGCGCAGATGCGCGTGCCGCGACCGATACGGACCCCCACGCCTAGAACCACGCCGGGCTCGATCACGACGCTTTCGTCTTCGGCAGCCTCTTCAAGCGTGATCGCGGCGTCGAGCGTAACGACACGATGCAGCAACAGCGAAGCCTTGGCCCACGAGGCCTGAGGCGTGCGCGACACGATCACAGACGCCTCAGTTGGCGCAGCATCAACCGCTTCTGGCGGCACGATCACACATCCGGCCTGGGTCTGCGACAGCGCAGCAGCGAACTTGCGATCACCCAGAAACGCAATCGCGCCTCTGTCAGCAGAGGACAGAGGCGCGACCGAGGCGATGGACCGATCCCCGCCCCTCTCGACCGCGCCTCCGATCTGCGCCGCCAGTTCGGCGACGGTCAGGGACGGCAGGGTCTGAAAGAAGCGAGTATCGGGCATGGTTTCCTTTTCAGCAGCCAGAGGCTTACTGAGCCGGCACCGGCATACGGTTGAACGTCAGGGTCGGCAGGGCCGCGTTCAGACGCTGGATGGCGACGTCGGTCAGGTCCATGGCCGGGTTCATCATGAAGACGCTTTCACGGTCCAGCAGCAGGCCGCAGCCCTTTTCCTGGTACAGAGCGGTCAGGATCGGCGAAACTGCCTCAGTGATCTTCTGACGTTGCGTGCCCAGGGTGTAGCGCAGTTCGTTCTCGCGCGTGCCTTCCAGTTGCTGGGCTTCCTGAGCGCGCTGCTGCAGTTGCTGGCGACGCTGGTTCATCTGATCCGCCGGGATGCTGGCGCCGCCGGTTTGCAGAGCCGTCGCTTCGGTCTGGATAGCCGTGGCATAGGGCTGCAGTTCACCTTGAACTTCCTGAGCCAGTTGCTGCATGCGGGCCTCAACGGCCTGACCAGCCGACGATTGGGCCAGCAGACGGGCGTTGTAATAGGTGCAGACGCCCGGAATGACCGGACCCGGGTTTTGCGGCGCAGCCTGCTGAGCAAGAGCAGCAGTGGAAACAAGCGATGCCGCAGCCGTAGCGGCGATGATCAGAGCTTTCATTTTACCCTCGTGCGGACGGATTTCGCCGCTGTTTAGAACTGAGTGGAGGTCGAGAAGCGGAAGGATTCGGTCTTGTCGTAGTCTTCCTTGGCCAGGACCTTGGAGATATCGAAGCGGATCGGACCCATCGGCGACTTCCAGTGGATGCTGACGCCCGCAGATGCCCGCAGCGCCATTTCGTCAACGATATTCGCGTTCACCGTGCCGGTCGAGGTCAGCTTGTAGCGATCGTCCAGACCGCCCAGCGTACCCACATCGGCAAAGAGCGAGGTCTTGATGCCGTACTGTTCAGGCAGATAGTTCGGCAAGGTCACTTCGACCGTGCCGATGGCGTAGAAGTTGCCGCCCAATGCGTCGCGCGTCGTCAGATCGCGCGGCCCCATGCCAGCGGTTTCAAAGCCGCGGAAGCTGTTGCCGCCCTTGAAGAAGCGGTCGTTGATGCGGATCGGATCGCCGTTCCAGCCCGTGACATAGCCCGCCTGGCCCATAACGCTCACGATCCACTTCGGCGTGATGCCGTAGTACCAGGACGCGTCCGCTTCGGTCTTGACGTAGTTTACGTCGCCGCCAATGCCCGCGAAGTCCTGACGAAGCGAGCCAGCCCAGCCGCGTGTCGGGCGGACCGGATCGTTCGTGTAGTTGACCTGCAGCGTGTAGCCTGCGGACGAGTTCAGATAGCTGCCGATCTGATCGCATAGCGCAGACGACCCAAGACCCGCCGTGCCGCAATAGTTGTACGGCACGATGATCTCATCGCTCTTCAGGAAGTAGCGCGTGCTGAGCAGCATGTTGCCGTTCAGCGGATAGGACAGACGCACGCCGCCACCCGTCGAACGGTAGTCATACGACGAATACTTGCTCAGGTCGTAACGCGAGTGGAACAGGTCGAAACCGGCGCGCAGGTCACGGCCCAGGAACTTGGGCTCGGTGAAGCGGAAGTCGATCTGCTGGCGCAGCGAACCCCATTCCAGGCGCGACACGACGTTTTGGCCACGTCCACGGAAGTTCCGCTCCGAGATACCCAGGTTGACCGTGAAGGAATCGACCGAGCTGAAGCCTGCACCCACAGACAGTTCGCCAGTCGGCTGTTCCTGCACGGCGACATTGATGACCGAGCGGTCTGGCGCACTGCCGCGCTCTTCCTGGATCGTCACGTCCTTGAAGAAGCCCAGCGCACGCAGGTTGTTGCGCGAGCGCTCCATCAGGGCGCGGTTAAAGGCGTCGCCTTCCGTCAGCATCAGTTCGCGACGGATGACCGGATCGATAGTGCGGGTGTTGCCGACCACATTGATGCGGTCGATGTAGACGCGCTGGCCTTCCGAGACGTTGAAGGTGACATCGACCTTGTCCGTTTCGGGATTGGCGCGATAGGTCGGATTGATGTCGACAAAGGCGTAACCGGCAGAGCCTGCCGCAAACGTCAGGGCGTCGACGGCGCTCTCGATCTTGTCGCTTTCGTACAGAGCGCCCGAGCGGATCGGGATCAGACGCTCAAGGAAGGCGGCGTTCAGGCGGTCATTCTCGGTGACGACCTTCACTTCGCCGAAGGTGTATTTGTGACCTTCGTCCAGCGTCAGGGTCAGTTGGAACGCCTGATTGTCCGGCTGCAGTTCGGCGACCGACGAGACGATGCGGAAATCGTAATAACCGCGGTTCGTATAGAATTTCCGCAGTTGCTCTTGATCGTACTCCAACCGGTTCGGATCGAAGTTGTCGTTGCTGGAGAAGAATTTCCACCACTGGGTGCGCTGGGTCACCATCACGCCGCGCACGTCGCGGTCGGAATAGGCATGGTTGCCCAGGATGTTGATCGCGCTGATGCCAGTCTTCGGACCTTCGTCGATTTCGAAGATCACATCGACGCGGTTCTGCTCCAGCTGGACCAGCTTGGGCGTCACGGTCGCCGAGATACGGCCTTGCAGACGATACAGTTCGACGATGGCGCCGACGTCTTCCTGAACCTTGGCGCGCGTGTAGATGCCGCGCGGGCTCAGCGTCACTTCCTTGGTCAGCTTATCGAGCGAAACCGCCTTGTTTCCCTCAAACACCACCTGGTTGATGATCGGGTTCTCAACGATCTGCACGACCAGATCACCGTGCTGAACGCCCAGTTGAACGTCGGCGAACAGGCCCGTGCGGGACAGGGTGCGGACGGCGACGTCCAGCACGCCCGCATCCACCGTGTCGCCGGGGCGGATCGGCAGATAGGACAGCACCGTCGTCTGGTCGATGCGCTGTGCGCCCTGAACCACGATCCGGTTGATCTGTACGCCCGTAGGCGCAGCCATCTGCACCGTCGGCGTCGCGCCGTCGGCAGGCGCGGCCTGGGCAGGAGCCGGGGCGGGGGTTGGGGCCGGCTGTGCTGGCGCAGACTGGGCGAATGCCGGTGCGCCGAGGCCGGCGGCCACGGTCAATGCCAGAAGGCTGGAGCGGGCGCCCATTCGGACGGCGGCGCGAGAGGTCATGTCGTTCATTCGAGAAACCATCGGGGGCTGGCGTCGGCTCACGAGACGAGCCCGCCGAGGAATTGAAAGATGTTGAGCTTCTGTAGGTCGTTCCACGTCGCGAACAACATAAATCCCGCCAGAAGCGCAAGGCCTGCGCGATAGCCAATCTCCTGATACCGCGCCGACACTGGTCTGCGCGCCACAGCTTCATAGCCGTAGAAAAGCAGATGGCCGCCGTCCAGCACAGGGATGGGCAATAGGTTTAGAAAGCCGATTCCGATCGAAAGTATGGCAGCGAGCCGAACCAGAGTCAGCGAAAGGTTGATTGCAGCCGCCTTTGGATCAGGGCTGGCCTTGACGACTTCGTTGGTCAGAGAGCCGCTGACCTTGGCGATTCCCAGCGGACCGCTGAACTGGTCGCCGGATTCGCGACCGGTCACCATTCGTCCAAGATAGGTCAGGGTCGAGTTCAGAACACTGCCGACCTGACGCACGCCCGCGCCGACAGCTTCGATGGGCCCATATCGGATATAACGGATGTCAGCGCGGCTCGCGCCGAGGCCCAGACCGATCCGGGCGACCTTTATACGGCCTGCGACGGCGTCATCTTCCGTACGGCGTTCCGGTGTCGCCACAAGCTCCAGCGTCTGAGCACCGCGTTCAACCGTGAAACGGACCGGGTCACCTGCGCTCAGCATCACAGTCTGGGTCACATCCGATCCGCTCTGGATCGTGCGTCCATTGACGCCGGTAATCAGGTCGCCAGGCTGGAAGCCCGCCAGAGCCGCTGGCGATCCTTCCTGAACCTGGGCCACGCGTGCAGGCATGATCACGTCGCCCAGCGCCATGAAGGTGGCCGCGAATATGACGATAGCCAGGATGAAATTCGCGACCGGCCCTGCAATAGTGATCAGCGCACGCTGCCAGACCGGTTTGAAATGGAAATAGTCGCGCTCGGCTCCCGGTCCCTTCTCGGCGATCAGACGCTGGCGCAGTTCTGCCAGACCGGCTTGATCCGGCACGCTGGCTGCATCCAGATCGCCCGAGAATTTCACGTAACCGCCAGCCGGGATCCAACCCAGCCGCCATTCTATGCCGTGACGATCCACGCGGCTGAAGATCGCCTTGCCAAAGCCGACAGCGAAACGGTCGACCTTCACGCCAAAGGCGCGGGCCACCAGGAAATGCCCCAGTTCATGGATGGTGACGATAAACGTCAGCACCAGCAGGAATGGTACGATGTAGATCAGAACCTGACCCAGGGCGCCTAGCATTCGAAAATCGTCTCCCCCGGCCGATCAGGCCGCATTCGCAAGTCCGGCGATGATGGACCTGGCCATCTGACGCGCCTCGGCATCGACCGACAGGGCCGCACCGCAGGCATCTCCAGAGCCAAAGACCATCCCCGCTTTTGTCGCACGTTCAAGGGTTTCGGCGACGACTGCGGCAATATTGAGAAACGCCAGCTTCCGGTCAAGGAAGGCGAAGGCGGCCACTTCGTTGGCAGCGTTGAAAACAGCGGGCGCGGCGCCTCCCGATTTCAGCACCTGACGCGCCAGATCCAGCGCCGGGAACCGCTCAACGTCCGGCGCCTCGAACGTCAAACGTCCCAGTGCGGGCAGGTCTAGCCTGGGCGCAGGCCAGGCGATCCGCTCAGGCCAGGCCAGGGCGCAGGCGATGGGCGTGCGCATGTCCGGCGCTCCCATCTGGGCCAACGTCGATCCATCCACATATTCCACAAGGCTGTGGATGATTGATTCCGGGTGGACCACCACATCGATCCGATCCTCGGGCATGCCGAACAAATAGGCCGCCTCGATCATCTCCAGGCCCTTGTTGGCCATGGTGGCGCTGTCGACCGAAATCTTGGCCCCCATGCTCCAGTTCGGGTGCGCGACCGCCTGTTCCGGCGTCGCCGACGCCATCCGCTCACGCGAAACCTGACGGAAAGGCCCGCCTGACGCCGTCAGGACCAGTTTCGACACGCGTTCCGGCGCTTCAGCGGGGAAGACCTGGAAAATAGCCGAGTGTTCGGAATCGACGGGGATCAGCTTGCCCCCTGCCCGTCCAACGCGCTCGATCAGCGCCGGGCCGCAGCAGACCAGGCTTTCCTTGTTCGCAAGCGCCAGGATCGCGCCCGTATCCGCCGCCGCCCATGCCGATTTCAGGCCTGCAGCGCCGACGATGGACGCCATGATCCAGTCGCTCGGACGGGTCGCCGCCTCGACAATAGCGCCCTCGCCTGCCGCCGTTTCGATCCCGGTTCCCGCCAGGGCGTCGCGCAGATCATGCAGTCTGACCGGATCAGCCGTGACCGCCAACTTGGGCTTCCAACGTTTCGCCTGTTCGGCCAGACGGGCGATGTTGGCGCCGCCCGTCAGCGCCTCAACCTCGAAAGCCCCCGTGCCGGAGGCCTCCGCCTTATCCATCAGGTCCAGCGTCGACGATCCGACAGAACCGGTCGAACCCAACACCGTGACGCGACGACGGATCATGCCGCACGCTCAAGCATCAACACGACCAGTCGCCCAGCCGCCACCACCACCACGGCGAACATCAGCCCGTCGACTCGATCCAGCAATCCGCCGTGACCTGGGATGGTGTTGCCCGCATCCTTGACGCCAAACCGCCGCTTCAGCGCCGATTCCCACAGATCGCCGCCCATGGTCGCCAATGCGGCGGCAAGCCCCAGCGCAGCGCCCCAGAAGATCGTCAGACGCCCCATATCGACCCAGGCCGTCATGACCGCGCCTGCAATCGTTCCGGCGACCAGCCCACCGATAAAGCCTGACCACGTCTTGTTGGGCGAGAAGCGCGGCCAGAGTTTCGGTCCGCCCAGGGTCGAACCCGCCAGATAGGCCAGAATATCGGCAGACCAGGCCACCGCGAACACCAGCACCGTCCAGTGCAGGCCAACCGGGCTGTCGACCGCCCGCAGCCAGATCAGCAGAACCGCAGGCCAGCCGAGATAGAGCACGCCGTATGACGCATCCAGCGCCTGCTGGCCCCGGCTGCGCGCATAGACGCCCGCCGCCGCCGCGCCGAACACCAGCATGATAAAGGCGACAGACATGGCGCCGAAGTGCGCGCTGATCACCGCCGCCACGACGCCGAATGAAACAGCCCCGCCCATCACGCGACGGGCATGCGGCGCGCTCATCGCCGCCCACTCAAAGGCCAGAACGATGCAGGCCGCGACCATCAGGCCCAGGAACCACACGCCCCCCGCCCAGGTCGCCGCTACAGCCGCAGGCGCAAGCACGACGGCAGACGCCGCTCGCAACGCGATGTCACGCCCCTTGACCGCCATCAGCCAGCCACCCGCGCTGGCACAGCTTCTCGTCCGCCATAGCGGCGATCACGCTCGCCAAAGACGGCGACAGCCTCGCCCAGAGCCTTGGGACCATAGTCAGGCCACAGCACGTCCTGGAACACCAGTTCGGCATAGGCGGCTTCCCACAACAGGAAGTTCGACAGTCGTTTTTCGCCAGATGTACGAACGATCAGGTCCAACGGCGGCGAGCCCGCAGTCGCCAGCCCCATTTCAAACGTCTGTTCGCTGATCGGCTCGATCGTTTCGCCAGCCAGAAGTTTTTCCGCGTGGCGACGCGCCGCGTCCACCAGATCGGCCCGTCCGCCGTAGTTGAAGGCGACCTGCAACAGGAACCGCGTATTGTGCGCCGTCTGGGCCTCGGCCTTGTCGATGATGGCGACGATGTCGGACGGCAGGCCTTCGCGACGCCCCAGAATGCGCAGACGCACCCCCGCCTTCTCCAACCGGATCAGATCGCTGGCCAGATAGGTGCGAACCAGGCCCATCAGGTCCGACACCTCGTCCTCTGGGCGGCTCCAGTTCTCGGTCGAGAAGCCGAACACCGTCAGGCATTCGATGCCATAGTCGGGTGCGGCCTGAATTGTGCGTTTCAGCGCCTGGACGCCTTCGCGATGGCCGATTGCACGCGGCAGGCCGCGCGCCTTCGCCCAGCGGCCGTTGCCGTCCATGATGATCGCGACATGGCGCGGACCATGCGGGCGTGGTCCATCGACACCGATCACTGCGGTCTCCGTACCTGTAGGCGCGGCCGTCATCTGCTGTGAGTTTCCTTCCGCGCCACGCCGGTTCGCCCCAGACCTGCTCGCCTTAGACCTGCATGATCTCTTGTTCCTTGGTCTTCAAGGCTTCGTCGATGCGTTTGATGGCCGCGTCCGTCTCTTTCTGGACATCGGTTTCCAGCTTCTTCTGCTCGTCCTGGCTGATTTCGCCAGCCTTCTCGGCCTTCTTGAAATCATCATTGGCGTCACGACGGACGTTGCGCACGGCGATCTTCTGCTGCTCGGCGTATTTGCCAGCCAACTTGACCAGGTCCTTGCGGCGCTCTTCGGTCAGGGGCGGCACCGGAATACGCAGCGTCTGGCCGTCAACGATGGGGTTCAGGCCCAGGTTGGCGTTACGAATCGCCTTTTCAACGGCGACGACCATCGACTTGTCCCAGACATTGACCGAGATCATGCGCGGTTCCGGCACACTGACGGCGGCGACGGCCGTCAGAGGCGACGCCGAACCGTAGGCTTCAACGCGCACGGGTTCCAGCAGGCCCGCATTGGCGCGGCCGGTGCGCAGGCCGCTGAATTCTTCCTTCAGGGCGGCGACCGACTTGTCCATGCGGTCGCGATAGGTCTTCAGTTCGGGCTTGGCCATCGTCTAGGTCTCTCTTGTCTCTGTCAGGTCTCTCGGGCTGCTCAGGCAGCGTCCTTGATCACCGTGAACGTGCCTTCGCCCGTCAGGGTCCGGCGAAGTGAATCGTCTTCCCGGATCGAGAAGACCACAATCGGAATGCCCGTGTCGCGCATCATGGCGATGGCGGAGGCGTCCATGACCCGCAGATCCTTCGCCAGCACTTCCTGGTAGGTCAGGGTCTCATAACGGGTCGCGTTCGGATCCTTCTTGGGATCGGCGGTGTAAACGCCATCGACGCTGGTGCCCTTCAGCAGGGCGTCGCAACCCATTTCAGCCGCGCGCAAGGCAGCGCCCGAATCAGTTGTGAAGAAAGGTGCGCCGACGCCAGCGGCGAAGATCACGACGCGGCCCTTTTCCAGGTGACGCAGAGCGCGACGGCGGATGTAGGGTTCAGCGATGGCGGCCATGGGGATGGCGCTCTGTACGCGGGTCGAAACCCCGATCTTCTCCAGCGCCGACTGCATCGCCAGGGCGTTCATGATGGTCGCCAGCATGCCCATATAGTCGGCCTGGGCGCGCTCCATGCCCGCTGCGGCCTTGGACAGGCCGCGGAAGATGTTGCCGCCGCCGATCACCAGGCAGATTTCAACGCCCTCTGCCGCCACCTGCGCCACCGCCTTGGCCACCGTATCCACGGTCGCCATGTCGACGCCGAAGGATTGGTCGCCCATCAGGACTTCACCGGAAACCTTCAACAGCACGCGTTTGTAGCGGAAGTTCGAGGGGGCGTCGGGCATGCGGGGGTTCCGTTTTACTGCGGCGCCATTGAATCAGGCGGCTTCTTATAGACGAAGGGCGCGCCGGCCATCAAAGCCGAACGCGCCCTTCTGATACAAATCCCTCACGAATGAGGGGATAGGAGCTTAGTTGCCGCCCATCATGGAGGCGACTTCCGACGCGAAGTCGGGGCCTTCAACCTTCTCGACGCCTTCGCCCAGCGCCAGGCGGACGAAGCCGGCCAGGTGCAGGTTGGAGGAGCCCAGTTCCTTGGCCGAGTTGGCGACCAGCTGCTCGATGGTCACGTCCGGGTCCATGACGAACGGTTGCTTGGACAGCACCACGTCCTTCTGGAACTTGTTGATCTGACCTTCCACGATCTTTTCGATCATGTTTTCCGGGCGGCCTTCTTCCTTGGCCTTTTCGATCAGAACAGCGCGTTCCTTCTCGATGGCGGCGGGGTCCAGGTCGTCCGTGTTCAGCGACAGAGGCGCGGTGGCGGCGACGTGCATGGCGATCTTGCGGCCCAGTTCGCGCAGAGCGACCTTGTCGCCTTCGCCGTGCAGGGCGACCAGCACGCCGATGCGGCCGACGCCCGGCGAAACAGCATTGTGGACGTAGGTCGAAACCACGCCTTCGTCGACCGACAGGCGGGCGGCGCGGCGCAGTTGCATGTTCTCGCCGATGGTGGCGATCATGTTCGTCACTTCGTCCTGGACCGTCTTGCCGGCTTCCAGCTCAGCGCCGTGCAGGGCTTCGACCGTGTGGTGCTCCAGACCCAGTTGGGCGAACGACTTGGCGGCGTTCTGGAACAGCTCGTTACGGGCGACGAAATCGGTTTCAGCGTTGAATTCGATGGCGGCGGCGACTTCGCCCTTGCCGTCTTCCTTCGACGCAACAGCAACCAGACCTTCAGCGGCGACGCGGTCAGCCTTCTTGGCGGCCTTGGACAGGCCCTTGGCGCGCAGCCAGTCGATTGCTGCTTCGATGTTGCCGTCGTTTTCGACCAGCGCCTTCTTGCAGTCCATCATGCCGACGCCCGAACGCTCGCGAAGTTCCTTCACGAGGGCGGCAGTGATCTCGGCCATGTTCTTCTCCTTGGGGGGATTTCGATGTGGGAACGGCCGGGCTGATTTAGCCCGGCCGTGTGTCAGTTCAACGCACGGCCTTCATTCTTGGCGCTAAACATTAGCACCTAAGAAGGCCGCAGGGCGATCAGCCCTCAGCCTTCTCAGCTTCAGCGGCCGGTTCAGCAGCCGCTTCCAGTTCAGCAGCAGCGCCTTCCGTGCCAGCCGGAGCGGCTTCAGCAGCGACCGGAGCCGAAGCTTCGCGCAGCATCGGCTCAACCGGAGCTTCCGAAGCGCCCAGGTCGATGCCCGAGGCCGAAGCGCCAGCCGCCAGACCGTCCAGGACGGCGTCGGCGATCAGGTCGCAGTAGGTCTGGATGGCGCGTGCGGCGTCATCGTTGCCGGGGACCGGATAGGTGATGCCGTCCGGGTCCGAGTTGGTGTCCAGGATAGCGATGATCGGGATGTTCAGCTTGCGAGCTTCCTGGATCGCAATCGCTTCCTTGTTGGTGTCGATCACGAACATGATGTCCGGGATCGAACCCATGTCCTTGATGCCGCCCAGCGACAGTTCCAGCTTGTCCTTCTCGCGTTGCAGAGTCAGCAGTTCCTTCTTGACGCGGCCTTCGCCGCCGTTCTCGAGGATGCCTTCCAGCTCACGCAGACGAGCGATCGAGCCCGAAACGGTGCGCCAGTTGGTCAGCGTGCCGCCGAGCCAACGGTTGTTCATGTAGTACTGGGCGCAGCGCTTGGCGGCTTCAGCAACCGGCTCCGAGGCCTGGCGCTTGGTGCCGACGAACAGAACGCGACCGCCCTTGGCGGCGACTTCACGCACGGCCACCAGAGCCTGGTGGAACAGCGGCATCGTCTGCGACAGGTCGATGATGTGGATGTTCGAGCGCGAGCCGAAGATGTAGCGGTCCATCTTCGGGTTCCAGCGGTGCGTCTGGTGACCGAAGTGAGCGCCTGCTTCCAGCAGGGTGCGCATCGAGAATTCTGGCAAAGCCATGATCGTTTAGTCCTTTTTCCGATCAAACGTGGCGCGGGGGATTAAAGGCCGAAAGGCCCTCGGAATGGTGCGACACGGGATTTCTCCCCGAATCGCGCCTCACCCGCGTTGCGAAATGCGAGCGCCGTGTAGTCGGGATGGCCCGGAAACGCAAGTGTGGCGATGGCGGCAACCGCAATCCGCAACCAACACCGCCCCGTTCAGGCCTCTTCCAGCATGACAACGCCGGGCGCCGACTTCAGCGCCCCTCGCAAGGCGCCATCCAACCGGTACCGCCCCGGCAACTTCAGCTCCACCTCCTGGCGACCATCCAGAGAGGCGACCAAAGACACCTCCCCGCCCTTGCCGATGGCGCCCGAACGCGCCTTCTCCAGACGCGAGCGCAAAGCCTCGGCGTCTGCGGTCCTGGCCGATACATGGATGCGCAGGCCGATGTTCGCGTCATCCAGCAGGTTGTCCATACGCGAGGCGTCATCGCCGAAGAACCGCACCTCCCCGTCCGACGACTTGGCGCGCACCCGCACCATGACGGAAGCGCCCGGCTCCAGCACTTCACGACATTTGCGCAACTGCTCCGGAGGGAACAGGCATTCAAACTCCCCCGTCGGGTCCGAGAAGGTGACGAAGGCGAATTTTTCGCCCGTCCGCGCGCTGGCACGCTCCTGCCTGCGCCGCACCATGCCCGCCATCTGGAAGGCTTCGTGCCCCGATTCCGCAAGCGGGATCGCCTCCGCGACGAAGGTCACGCGCTTGCGCTTCAACGCCGTCGTCATCTCGTCCAGCGGGTGGCCGGACAGATAGAAGCCAACGGCGGCCAGTTCGTGATCCAGTCGTTCCGGCCCGACCCAAGGATCGACATTCTTCAGGCGCGGCCGTGCGGCATGCGCCTGATCGCCGCCGAACAGCGACACCTGCGACGAAGCCCGTTCCGCCGCCACGCTCTGGCAATAGGCCATCAGGATGTCGGCCTGCTCCACCAACTGGCGACGGTTCGGGTGGATGCTGTCGAAGGCGCCTGCCTTGGCCAAGCCTTCCAACGCCCGCTTGTTGACGCTGCGCGGATCGACCCGCTCAAGGAAGTCGAAGATATCGGGGAACCGCCCGCCCGTCTCGCGCACCTCGATGACGTGTTTCATGGCCTCAAGGCCCACGTTTCGGATCGCCCCCAGCGCATAGAGCACCGAGCCCTTGTCCTCATCCCAGGCAACGTCAAAGTCGGCGGATGAACGGTTGATGTCCGGCGCCAACACTGGCACCTCGAACCGCCGCGCATCCTGATAGAAGACCGCCAGCTTATCGGTGTTCGACAAGTCCAGGCTCATCGAGGCGGCGAAGAACTCGACCGGATGATTGGCCTTCAGCCAGCCCGTCTGGAACGAAATCAGCGCATAGGCCGCAGCGTGCGATTTATTGAAGCCGTAGCCCGCAAACTTGGCCACCAGGTCGAAGATGGATCCCGACTGCGTCTCGGGAACGGCCTTCTCCAGCGCGCCCTTGACGAAGCGAAGGCGCTGGAAGTCCATCTCCTCCTTCTTCTTCTTGCCCATCGCGCGGCGCAGAAGGTCGGCTTCACCCAGGCTGTAGCCCGCCAGGATCTGGGCGATCTTCATCACCTGTTCCTGATAGATGATGACGCCGTAGGTTTCGGTCAGCACCTCGGTCAGCGAGGGGTGCAGATAGTCCACCTCGGCCCGACCGAACTTACGGTCGATATAGGTGTCGATCATCTCCATCGGCCCCGGCCGGTAGAGGGAGATCAGCGCGGTGATCTCCTCAATCGAACTGCATCGCATCTTGCGCAGGGTGTCGCGCATGCCCTGTGATTCCAGCTGGAACACGCCAACTGTCTGGCCGGAGGCCATCAGTTCATAGGTCTTGGCGTCATCCAGCGGCAGCTGGTTCCAGGTCGGCGCCAGCCCACGGCGCGACAGATAGCGGTGCGCACGGTCCAATGTCGTCAGGGTCTTCAGACCCAGGAAGTCAAACTTCACCAGACCCGCAGGCTCAACCCACTTCATGTTGAACTGGCTGGCCGGGATCGTGGACCGCGGGTCCTGGTACAGAGGCACCAGTTCCGTCAGCGGGCGGTCGCCGATGACGATGCCCGCCGCGTGGGTCGAGGCGTTGCGATACAGTCCCTCAAGCTCCAACGCCGTTTCCAGCAGCGTCTTCACCGCCGCTTCGGCATCGCGCGCCTCTTTCAGACGCGGCTCCAGCTCAATGGCCTGGGCCAGGGTGACCGGATTGGCCGGGTTGTTCGGCACCATCTTGCAGAGCCGGTCCACCTGCCCCAGCGGCATCTGCAACACACGCCCCACATCGCGCAGCACAGCGCGCGCCTGCAGGGTGCCGAAGGTGATGATCTGCGCCACCCGGTCCTTGCCGTAGTGAGCCTGCACATAGTCGATCACCTCTTCCCGCCGTTCCTGGCAGAAGTCGATGTCGAAGTCGGGCATGGAGACCCGTTCGGGGTTCAGGAACCGCTCGAACAGCAGGCCGAAACGCAGCGGATCAAGATCCGTAATGGTCAAGGACCATGCGACCAGAGAACCGGCGCCGGAGCCCCGCCCGGGCCCCACCGGGATGCCATGCTCCTTGGCCCATTTGATGAAGTCCGAAACGATCAGGAAGTAGCCCGGGAACCCCATCTGCTGGATGATCCCGACCTCCCATTCCAGGCGGGTCCAGTATTCTTCTTCAGGAACAGCGGCTGCGACCTCGGTGAGGCGGACCTTCAGGCCTTCGCGCGCCTGGTGCGCCAGTTCATCGGCCTCCGAGCGCCCTGCCCCCGTGTCAAAGCGCGGCAGGATCGGCGCATGGGTCTTGACCAGAAAGGCGCAGCGTCTGGCGATGTCGATCGTGTTGTCGCAGGCCTCGGGCAGATCGGCGAATAGCTCGCGCATCGCCTCGGCGGACTTGAACCAATGCTCGCCCGTGATCCGGCGACGATCTTCCTGGCCTGTGAAGGCGCCGTCGGCGATGCACAGCAGCGCGTCATGCGACTTCGCCTGCGACGCCTTGGCGTAATAGACATCGTTGGTGGCGACCAGCGGCGCGTCGTTGGCGTAGGCCCATTCGACCAATCCGGGCTCGGCGCGCCGTTCGTCGTCCAGTCCGTGGCGTTGCAGTTCGACATAGAAACGGTCGCCAAACGCCGCCCTCATGGCGTCTAGTGTCTCGACCGCCTCAGCCTTCTTGGCCTGCGCAAATAGCGGGTCGACGGGCCCGTCAGGCCCGCCCGAAAGCAGAAGCAGTCCTTCCGAACGTTCCACGACCTGACGCCAGTCCACACCCGGTTCGGCCATTTCGCCGGAGTCGAGATAGGCCGACGACGACAGGGCGCACAGGTTCAGCCAACCCGTCTCGTTCTGGGCCAACAGGACGATGGTGGGCACCTTGGCCCAGCGCGCGTTGACTTGGCCCCCAATGCCAAACACCGGCAGGGCACAGGCGACGATGGGCTGAACGCCAGAGTCCTTGGTGGCCTGACTGAACTCCAGCGCACCGAACAGGTTGGCCCGGTCTGCGACTGCGACCGCGGGCATGCCGGCGTCCGCCGCCATCTTGCCGATCTTGCCCGCCTTGATCGCACCTTCCAGCAACGAATAGGCGGAGCGCACGCGCAGATGGACGAAGCCCTGCCCCTCTGCTGCACTCACTGTTCGCTCCTTCGTCTGTGACCCGATTAGACGCCGAATCGGCGCCCACGCCAACGACCTGGCTGATATGGCGTCGCCGAAACGAGCGTCAAACGATCAGTCTTGTTGGAGCGTCAGACGGACGTGGCCATCAAGGCCGCCTGCCAGACCATCCAGACGAAGCCGCCGCACGACGCAAGCGACAGCATATCCCTCATCAAACGCGGCATGAGCTTATCCCCAGATCAACCTCTGTGTTCCGGCAATGTTCTATGTTCCGATTTTGTTCTCGTCAAGCGTCCGGAGCGGTAAATCCGATGCGCGTCAGCGCCGAGGCCAACGCCGCCGAATTTGGCGACTGCGTCTTGCGTAACAGGCTGGCGCGGAAGAACTCGACTGTCCGCGGGCTCAGCGCCAGAGCCTGCGCGATCTGTTTGGTGGTGCGCCCCGCGACCAGATATTCGGCCACCTGCCGCTCGCGCCGCGTAAATGTCAGGGTGTCTTGGCGCGGGATCGAAGCCAGAATATCCAACGCACGTCGGGCTGCGCCTAGCAGCTGTTCAGGTGAAGTCGGCTTGGTCAGCACATTGTCGACGCCCAGACGCATGGCGTCGACGGTCGTCAGCACATCCACATAGGCGCTGACCAGTATGACGGCGTGACGGCCGAAAGCGCAGAAGGCGCCGACCAGATCCAGCCCCTCAATGCCCGGAAGTTTCAGATCAACGACGATGCATGTCGGATCTGCATCCGACGCCCACATCAGGGCGTCCAGCGGGTCAGTGAACCCCACCGCCTGGAAGCCAGCCTCTCTGAAAGTGAGCAATGTCATGCCCAGGATCGCGGGATCGTCGTCGATCACCAGGATCTCCTGGGTCACGTCAGATCCCTGGGCGATGCGGTCTGACGACGGCTCACCAGCCAAGCCTGCCGACTTGCGAAGGCGGTCGTTCGATGCCGAAGGATCAAACGGCGAGAGTCCCAAACTTTCCATGCACACAAAATACAATGCCGGTTGATCTGCGAAACCTCGTAGTCCCACGCAATTGATCAAGTAGCGCGGTTAGTCCAGCCATGACGTGATGTTGAAGTCACTGAATGAGCGCCGTGTCGGCATGCTGGAAGCCGCAATCCTTGTAACGAGCGTGGAACAGGATTTCGAAACGGGTCGTCTTTGGCCCGCTCTCAGGGATCTACGCAAAGGTCATGCCAGAACCTTGGGCCTGTCGGGCGTCATTCTCTGCGACGCCAATCGTGTGATGTATGGTCTTGAGGGCAGCAGTCAGTATCTGGACCGCTTTACTCAAATGCTGGAGGAAAGCCCCTGTGAGGCGGCTGTTCAGTTGCTGCTGCGCCGCCCCATCGCTCAGCGCACCTATCGCGCCCCTGCCCTGCTGGCGCCCACACTGGCCAAGGAAGAACGAACCTGGCTGAGAGAGGAACTGGACCACAGCGCCTCGGACCTGACCACCCTGCCCACCTTCCTGACCTGGCTCGCGTTGCGGCAGGCAGAGACGATTGTCGGCGGATACGGCCACGGTCTGATGGGACCGGCAGACAGCTTTCCGCCCAGCCGTTCAGGCGTAACGCGGCACTAGGCCGCAGCGCCAGACCTCAGTAGGCGTGACTTTCAGCGGCCCGTTCTTCCAGATGGCCGTCCTTCAGAGCGAAAACCCGATCCATATGGCCCGCCAACTCCATGTTGTGCGTGGCGATCAGGGCCGCGACACCCGTCGTCTTCGCCAAGTTGCGCAGGGATTCAAAGACCGACTGGCTGGTCGTCGGGTCCAGATTTCCCGTCGGCTCATCGGCCAGCAACAGCCGGGGGCCATTCGACAGCGCCCGGCCAATCGCGACACGCTGCTGTTCGCCGCCCGAAAGTTGCGCCGGCTGGTGCGTCATCCGTTCGCCTAGGCCCAGAATCGCCAGCGTCTCTTCCGCACGCTTGCGCGCATCGGCTTGCGAAACGCCGGCGATCCGCATCGGCAGGGCGACATTGTCGCGAGCATCAAACTCCGGCAGCAGGTGGTGGAACTGATAGACGAAACCAATGCGGCTCAGACGCAGGCGAGTGCGCGCCCGTTCGTCCAGATCACCGACCGCCTCACCATCAATGGTCACCGTGCCCGCCGTCGGTCGCTCCAGCAGACCGGCTGCGTGAAGCAGCGACGACTTGCCCGAGCCGGACGGGCCGATCAGGCCGACGATCTCACCCGGAAATACATCCAGGTCGACGCCTTTAAGCACGGTCAAACCGCCGAGCGCCGTCTCATAGGTGCGCGTCAGACCGCGCACGGACAGGATGGGGGCCTTACTCATAGCGCAGCGCCTCAATCGGATCGATCCGGGTGGCGAGCCACGACGGGATCAGGCTGGCGAAGCAGGACATGAAGGTCGCCCAGACGGTGATCCAGATCACGTCCACCGGATCAACCTCCGCCGGAATGGCGTCCAGCATATAGACGTCCGAGTTGAACAGCTTGGTCTGGAACACCCACTCCAGCGCGTGCTGGATCGCGCCGATGTTCAGGCAGAACAACAGGCCAAGGATCAAGCCTGCGATGGTTCCGGCGATGCCGATCATCGACCCGGCCATGAAGAAGACACGCAGGATGGACGACGGGCTGGCGCCGATGGTGCGCAGGATGGCGATGTCCTTGGTCTTGTTCTTCACCAGCATGACAATGCCGGAAATGATGTTCAGCGCCGCGATGGCGACCACCATGCCCAGAATGATGCTCATGGCCACGCGTTCAACCTTCAGCGCGCCATAGAAGGCGGCCTGACGTTCGCGCCAGTCGGTGACAATCGCCCCCGGGCCTACCGCGTCACGCACCGCAGCCGTCATATCGCCCACCTTATCAGCGTTCGCGACCTTGATCTCGATGACGTCCCAGACGCCTTCTTTGCCAAAGAACAACTGCTGCTGCTCCAACGGCATGAACATGTAGGCCCGGTCGTAGTCTGCCGCACCAGAACGGAACAGGCCGCCCACGTAGTAGGTCTTTTCCAAACCGCCCAGATTGCCGAAGGCGCTGTCGGCGCCCGTCGGAGAATACAGTGTGATGGGATCGCCTACCCGCACGCCCATCGAATTCGCCAATGACGCGCCGATCAGAATACGGTTGCCGCCATAGGCGCCCTTGCCAAAGCTCTCGCGCTCAGCAGGCGTCAAACTGTCGAACACGAACTTGGTGTCGATCAGATCTTCCGGCCGCACACCCCGCACGACCGCGCCCGTTGTATAGCCGCCGACACGCACCAGACTCTGCGCCTCGTTCAACGGCGTTGCGCTGACGACGCCCGGCACGGCCGCAATCCGTTTCAACGCCTCGTCGCGATCCAGCGAGGTCAGGACACTGCCCTGGACATACATATGCCCGTTGAAGGACAGCATCCGCCCCAGCAACTCGTTCCTGAAGCCCGACATGATGCTCAGCACCACAATCAACGCCATCACCGCCAGCAGAATGCCGATGAAGCTGATGATGGCGATCAGGGCGACCCCGCCCTCCTTGCGCTTGGCGCGCAGGTAACGAAGGGCGAGACCGATCTCCCACGAGGAGAACGGGCCGGAGGGACGAGACGGCAGGTTCAAGCAGTCAACCTTTCGAGGGCTTCAGCCAGCGGCACAGACAGTTTCTCGCCGGTCGCGCGGCGCTTCAGTTCGACCACGCCGTCGGCCAATCCCTTGGGCCCGATGGTCAGCTGCCACGGCACGCCGATCAGGTCGGCGGTGGCGAACTTGCCACCCGGACGTTCGTCGGTGTCGTCGTACAGCACGTCCTTGCCCAGCTTCTCCAGCTGCGCGACTGCGTCCTCACAGGCCGCAGAGACGGCTTCGTCATTGGCGCGCAGATTGATGACGACCACGTCGAACGGCGCCACCGAATCTGGCCAGATGATGCCGCCCGCGTCGTGACTGGCCTCAATGATGGCCCCCATCAGGCGCGACACGCCGACGCCGTAGCTGCCCATGTGGACCTCGGTGTCTTGCCCATCCGGCCCAGCGACCTTGGCCTTCATCGGGGCCGAATATTTGGTTCCGAAGTAGAAGATGTGGCCGACTTCGATGCCACGCGCCGACAGGCGGTCACCCTCGGCGGTCTGGGTCTCGAACTGGGCCGTGTCGTGCATTTCCTCGGTCGCGGCGTAGAGGGCCGTGCGCTCGTTGAACACGTTTTCCAGTTGCTCAACGCTGAGGTTGTGGCCGGGCGCGTCCATCTCGACCAGCTTGCGGTCGCAGAAGACCTCGCTCTCGCCGGTTTCGGCCAGAACGATGAACTCGTGGCTCAGGTCGCCGCCAATCGGGCCGGTGTCAGCGCGCATCGGCACAGCCTTCAGACCCAGGCGCGAAAAGGTGTTCAGGTAGGCGGCGAACATCCGCTTGTAGGCGATGCGCGCAGACGCCTCGTCCAGATCGAACGAATAGGCGTCCTTCATCAGGAACTCGCGGCCGCGCATCACGCCAAAGCGCGGGCGTCGCTCATCACGGAACTTCCACTGGATGTGGAACAGGTTCAGCGGCAACGACTTGTAGGATTTCACATAGGCCCGGAAGATGTCGGTGATCA
Organism: Brevundimonas sp.; assembly: GCF_018608325.1. Taxonomy (GTDB): domain Bacteria; phylum Pseudomonadota; class Alphaproteobacteria; order Caulobacterales; family Caulobacteraceae; genus Brevundimonas. The sequence continues at coordinate 50,998 of NZ_JABAZW010000158.1, forward strand.
TCTCCTCGTTGGTGGGCCCGTACAGCAGTTCGCGCTCATGCCGGTCGGTGATGCGCAGCATCTCAGGACCATAGGCGTCATAACGGCCCGACTCGCGCCACAGGTCCGCCAGTTGCAGCGTCGGCATCAGCAGTTCGACCGCCCCTGCCCGCTCCTGTTCCTCGCGCACGATCTGTTCGATCTTGCGCAGCACCCGCAGCCCCAGCGGCAGCCACGCATAAATGCCGGCGGCCTCCTGTTTGATCATGCCCGCGCGCAGCATCAGCTGGTGCGAAACAATCTGGGCGTCAGAAGGGGCTTCCTTCAGCGTGGGCAGGAAAAAGCGCGACAGGCGCATGATCAGGAATCCTAGGCGTCGAAACAGTCCTAAGGCTTTAGCCGTTGGACCGGGGCGAAAGCTAGGCCGCCGTATCGTTTAGACGGCTGGCGCCCGTGAGAAATCGGGCAGAGGCAGCCAGCCGGTGAAGATCAGCACCATGATGAAGACCCAGACCAGCACCGAAACCCAGGTCGTGGTGATGAACTTCTTCTTCAGGTTGGGGGTCTTGGGCGCCCCCCACTGGGCGCCGTCCTTCGGCGGTTCAGGCGATTCCTGCAACATGCCCAGCGGCAGAATGCCGAACAGCACCGTCCACCAGACGACGACATAGATACCGATCATGGTGAAGATGCCGATGGGCATGTCAGACCTCTAGGGGTGCGGCAGGCCGATCCCGTAACGGGCGGCCAGATAAGGAATAATCGCCTCGTCCTGCAGGAACAGGCGGCCCGTCGTCGCACTGACCTGAGCGTCAGGCCAGTCCAGTCCGCCGTCCAGCACCAGCAAAGGACAGCTCTGATCCGCCTCCCCCACCCACTCCAGCACAGCCGGACGTGGGCGCGGGAAGTCCACATAGACCACGTCCAGCAGTTCGCGCAGCTTCGGATAGAAGCTCAGCACGCCCTCGATGACTGCGCCCGGCGGGCAGTACCAGGGGCCACCATGCGTGTCGTGCCAGTCGGGTTTGATGAGGAAAAGCGGTTCAGCCATGAGGATGCTCTACAGACGAAGGACGATGGTTTCCACGATCGGACGGCGATCCCAAATGCGCTGGCTGGCCTTCTTCAACACGCGGCCGACCGCCTGTTCGATGACCATTTCATCTTCCAGCGCCTCGCCCTTCAGGCTGGTGACCACCTGTTCGACACGTTCGGCCAGATCGTCCAGAACATCGCCCAACGGCTTCTCCAGATCGCCCGGCAGACCCACGCTGCGAATGTCGATATCGCTGACGATCCGACCGCGCTTGTCCAGGCAGAAGCTGACGATCAGCACACCGTTGGTCGAGGCGTGGCGGCGCTCTTTCAGCGCCTCGCCCTGTTCGGTCACCAGCATGCCGCCGTCGACATAGAGGCGGCCGTTCGGCACTTCGTCGACGATGGCGGCGGGCCCAGGGGCCAGACGCACCATGTCGCCGTTGCGCGGCGTCACAGCTTCCTTGACGCCCATGTCCTTGGCCAGATTGGCGTGTTCCAGCAGGAAGCGGCGCACGCCGTGGGTCGGCACCGCGATCTGCGGCCGCGCCCATTCGTACATCTGCTTCAGTTCGTCCCGGCACGGGTGGCCGGAGACGTGGATGCCGGGGCTGTCCTTCTCGGTGTAGAGGCGCACGCCGCGATCCGCGAGACGATCCTGCAGGCGGCCAATGGCCAGTTCGTTGCCGGGAATCTGACGCGACGAGAAGATGCAGTGATCACCCAGACCCAGCTTGACCGTCGGATGGGTGCCGTCGGCCACGCGCGACAAGGCCGCACGGGCCTCACCCTGGCTGCCGGTGCACAGATACAGGATCTGATCGGCAGGCCAGACGCGGGCTTCTTCATCGGACAGGAAGGGCTTCACGTCCTGCAACATGCCGACGTGTTTGGCCGCTGCCGTGATGCGGTGCATCGACCGACCAGCCAGAGCGACGCGGCGTCCATTAGCCTCTGCGGCACGGATGACGCTGTCCATCCGCGCGACATTGGAGGCGAAGCAGCCGACCGCCACCCTGCCCTTCAGGGTCGAGATCAGCTTGGTGATCGCCACGGCCACGTCACCCTCGGACCCGGCGACGCCCGGCACGAAGACGTTGGTCGAGTCGCACACCATCGCCAGCACGCCCTTGTCGCCCAGGGCGCGAATGGCGGGGGCGTCCGTCTTGGAGCCGATGACCGGCTGGTCGTCGATCTTCCAGTCGCCGGTGTGGAACACCAGGCCCAGCGGCGTATCGATGGCCAAACCGTTCGGCTCGGCGATCGAGTGGGTCATCGTCACGAAGGTGACGCCGAACGGACCAAGCTGAACCGAACCGCCCAACGGAATCTCGATCAACTCGACCTCGTCCAGCAGGCCGCGCTCACGCAGCTTGTCGCGGATCAGATAGGCCGTGAAGGGCGTCGCATAGACCGGCGCCTTGATGCGCGGCCACAGCCAGCCTAGGGCGCCGATATGGTCTTCGTGGGCGTGCGTCAGCACGATGCCACGAATGTTCTCGCCTTCCAGATAGCTGGGATCGGGCACGATCACGTCCACGCCAGGCGTCGACAGATCGCCGAAGGTGACGCCGACATCGACGACCAGCCATTCACGATTATCAGCCGGGCCATAGCCGTAGGCGTTCAGGTTCATACCGACCTCGTCCGAGCCGCCTAGCGGCAGGAAAACGAGTTCGTCTTGGGTTTGCTTTTTCATTCAGTCAGTCAAATGGGCGTTGCGACGCCAGATTTCGAGAAGACCACGGATGGTCAGGTCAGGATCAAAATGATCAATGCTGTCGGTTGCGCCTTCGAACAGGCTGGCCACGCCGCCGGTTCCGATGACGGTCATGGGCTTGCCCCACTCGGCCTTGATGCGCGCGACCAGTCCCTCGATCAGGGAGGTATAGCCCCAGAAGACGCCGGACTGCATGGCCTCGACCGTGCCCTTGCCGATGACGTGTTCCGGGCGCTGGATGGCGATGCGCGGCAACTTGGCCGCCGCCTCGTGCAGGGCCTGTAGCGATAGGTTGATGCCGGGCGCGATCAAGCCGCCCTCAAATGCGCCGTCCGCGCCCACAATATCGAAGGTCGTCGCCGTACCGCTGTCGATGACAATCAGGTCGCCGGGATAAAGCAGCTTGGCCCCAATCGCGTTGACCAGACGGTCCGCCCCGGCCTCACTGGGTTTGGCGATGCGCACATCAATGCCGAGATTGACGTTCTCGCCAATCACCAGAGGTTCGATGTTGAGATAGCGCCGCGCCAGATTACGCAGGTTGAAGATCGACTGGGGCACCACGCTGGAGATGATGCACCCCGTCAGCGCAGAGACCTGAAGCCCCTTCATCAACATCAACTGGTTCAGCCACACGGCGTATTCATCCGCCGTTCGCGTCGCCTCAGTCGCAGCGCGCCATTGGGCGATCCATTCCGATCCATCATGGACCGCAAACAGCGTATTGGTGTTGCCCTGTTCAATCGCCAGCAGCATCTCAGGACGCCTTGCCTGAGGTCGCACCGAAGAACACGTCACCTGCCGAAATCAGACGCACCGATCCATCGGCCAGTCGCAAACGCAGTGCGCCATCCGGCTCAACGCCTTCGGCGATCCCCTCAAGAGTTTCATTATCCAATCGCGCCACACACGGCCCGTTCAGTCCAGTCAGGCGGCTGGTCCAGGCGTCCAGCACGGGCTCGAAGCCAAGCGTCTGCCAACGCCCCCACCAGACAGCGAAAGTCTCGGCCAGAATCTCGGCCGCCGCCTCAATCGGCGGCACATAGGTCAGGTCGGCGCGCAGACTGCCAGCAACCGCAGCAGCACCCCGCTCTGTCCCTTCCGGCGCATGGGCCAGGTTCACGCCGATGCCGACGGCCAGCCACAGGTCGCCGTTCGCATGGGCGCCGGACTCGACCAAAATCCCCGACGCCTTGACCCCGCCCAACAGCACGTCGTTCGGCCATTTGATCGTAACCAGCGCCGGCGAGACGAAGACGTCTAACAGGTCAGCGACCGCCAAGGCCGCCACGAAAGTGGCCTGAGCCGCCTCCGCTGCCGACTTGGGCGTCGTGATCAACAGCGTGGCGGCCAGGTTGCCCTGTTCGGTGTCCCACTTGCGGCCACGCCGCCCACGACCTGCGGTCTGACGGCGCGCCACGATCCAGCGCGGCCCGGTCTCTCCGGCCTCGGCGAGACGACGCGCCTCGGCGTTGGTCGAGTCGATCTCGTCGTGGATGACCAGGGGGGCGGGCGTCAACGCCCTACCCGTTCCCGAAACCGGCGCTCGCGGCCTTGGTCAGCGGCTCCAGCCAGGTCAGACCCAGAATAACCAGCGGGAAGGAGAAGGCCGCGCAGGCCCAACCGATCCACTTGGCTTCAACCGGCGCCTTGTCGGTCGGAATGTCATCCACCGGCGGATCGAACCACATCAGCTTGATGATGCGCAGATAGTAGAAGGCGGCGACAACCGATGCGACCAGACCAGCGGCGGCGACAGGCCACAGGCCTGCGTTCGCAGCGGCGCCGAACACATAGTACTTGCCCCAGAAGCCCGAGAACGGCGGCATCCCCAGAACCGACAGCGACAGGATGGTCAGCGCCACAGCCGTCAACGGACGATCCTTCTTCAGACCGGCCAGATCAGCGATACGGCGAATCGGACGGCCCGACTTGGACAGCGACAGCAGGATGGCGAAGAAACCCAGTTGGTCGATGACATACAGGGTCATGAACATCAGCATGGCCTGCAGGCCCTGGCTGGTGCCCGCCGCAATGCCCAGCAGGGCGTAACCGATGTTGGCGATCGACGAATATGCCAGCAGGCGTTGGATGTCCTTCTGCGCCAGACCGCCGAAGGCGCCGACGACGAAGCTGATCAGCGAGATGGCGATCAGAACCTGCGACCACTGAGCGTGGGATTCACCGAACCCGCCTTCCAGAGCGCGCGCGATCAGGACCATGGCCGCGACCTTGGGTGCAGTCGAGAACAGGGCGACTACCGGGGTCGGCGCACCTTCGTACACATCAGGCGTCCACATGTGGAACGGCGCAGCCGAAACCTTGAACGCCAGACCGCAAATCAGGAAGACCAGACCGAACAGCAGGCCCGTCGACGGATGGTCAACAGCGAAGGCGGCGATGTCTTCGAATCGCATCGAACCAGCGAAACCGTAGATCAGGCTGGCGCCGTACAGCAGCAGGCCCGACGACAGTGCGCCCAGCACGAAATACTTCAGGCCCGCTTCCGACGCCTTGACATCGTCGCGGTGATAGGCGGCCAGAACATACAGGGCCAGCGAGTGCAGCTCGATTCCGACGTACATCGAGATCAGGTCGCCCGACGACGCCATCATGCCCATGCCGACCGACGCCAGCACGATCAGGACCGGGTATTCGAACTTGGCGATGCGCGTACGCTTCATCCAACCGTCGCCGAGGATGATGGCCACGGCGGCCGACAGGTAGATGACGCTCTTGCCATAGATGGCCAGCGGATCAGCGATATAGGCGCCGTTGAAGGCCGAACCCCAGGGCCCGGTGACGGCGATGACGGCGGCGGCGATCAGCAGCAGGGTCGACAGGATCGACACCAACCGGGCGCTCTTGTCGCCGATGAAGGCGCCGACCATCAGCAGGACCAGGGCGCCGACCGCAAGGGTCAGCTCCGAGGCGGCGAGATGCAGGGCGGAGGACAGATCAGGCATTATGGTCTCCCCCGCCGATCGCGGCGCGATAGGCGCTGGTCAGGGCCTCAACGGCAGGCCCGGTGTAATCGAGGATGGCGGCCGGATAGACCCCCAACCAGATGGTGCCGATGATCAGCGGCACGAACAGAAGCAGTTCGCGCTTGTCGATATCGGTGATGGTCTGAAGCTTCGGATTGGTGATCTCGCCGAACATGACCGCGCGGTACAGCGTCAGGGCATAGACCGCCGAGAAGATTACACCCGAGGCCGCAACCAGAGCCGCCCAGGTCGAGGCGTGATAGGCGCCCGTCATCGTCAGGATTTCACCGATGAAGCCCGAGGTGCCGGGCAGGCCGACGTTGGCCATCGTGAACATCAGGAAGATGGCGGCGAACCACGACATCCGCGACGTCAGGCCGCCGTAGAAGGCGATCTCACGGGTGTGCATCCGGTCGTAGACAACACCAACGCACAGGAACAGCGCGCCCGAGATCAGACCGTGGCTGATCATCTGGAAGATGGCGCCCTGCATGCCCACGTCGTTGCCCGAGAAGATGCCCAGGGTCACGAAGCCCATGTGGGCGACCGACGAATAGGCGATCAGCTTCTTGATGTCCGTCTGACGCCAGGCAACCAGCGACGTATAGACGATGGCGATCACCGACAGGGTGAAGACCAGCGGACGGAACATTTCCGACGCCTGCGGGAACATCGGCACGTTGAACAGGATGAAGCCGTAACCGCCCAGCTTCAGCAGGATGCCGGCCAGAATGACCGAACCCGCCGTCGGCGCCTGAACGTGGGCGTCAGGCAACCAGGTGTGCACAGGCCACATCGGCATCTTCACCGCGAACGAGGCGAAGAAGGCCAACCACAGGATCGGCTGAACGGCGGGGCTGAAGGCGAACTTCTTCAGTTCCGGGATGCTGGTGGTTCCGGCGGTGTGCGCCATCCACAGCATGGCCAGCAGCATCAGCACCGACCCCAGCAGGGTGTAGAGGAAGAACTTGTAGGCTGCGTAGATCCGGTTCTGACCGCCCCAGATGCCGATGATCAGGAACATCGGCACCAGAGTGCCTTCGAAGAAGATGTAGAACAGGAACAGGTCCAGCGACGTGAAGACGCCGATGACCAGCGTCTCCAGGATCAGGAAGGCGGCCATATATTCGACGACGCGCGTCGAAACCGACTTCCAACTGGCCAGGATGCAGATCGGCATCAGGAAGGCCGTCAGCAGGACGAACAGGACCGAAACCCCGTCAACGCCCAGATGATAGCTGGCGCCTGCGAACCAATGCGCGAACTCGACGAACTGATAGTTGGTGTTCGACGGATCGAACCCGGCGACCAATGCGACGGACACGCCCAGCACGACCAGGGTCGTGAGCAGGGCGATCCAGCGGGCCGCGGGCGCAGCAGCGTCCTGGTTCTTCGACGCCAATCGGGCGCCGAGGATGACCAGTGCGCCGACCAGCGGCAGGAATGTGACTAGGCTCAGGATGTAGGGCACGGGCTCAGGCTCCCCACGCGAGGATGGCGAAGGTGAGCAAACCAGCCACCCCGAGCAGCATCACGAAGGCATAGTGATAGACATAGCCGGACTGGATCTTGCCCAGTCGTGCGGCGGATTTCAGCGACGCCCAGGCGGCGCCGTTCGGGCCGAGGCCGTCGATGATCTTCACATCGCAGATCTTCCAGAAGAAGTTCCCGATGGCGCGGAAGCCGCGCACGAAGACAGCATCATACAGCTCGTCGAAGTACCACTTGTTGTAGAGGAAGCGGTACACGACGCCGTTCCGTTCAGCCATGCGGCGCCCCATGCCCTCGCGAGCGACATAGATCCAGTAGGCGAAGGCGGTGCCGATCAGCGTCAGGATCAGCGGCGACCACTTCACCCAGGTCGGAACCTCGTGGCTTTCGTGAAGCACATGGTTGTGCTCGCCGACAAAGATCGCGCCGCGCCAGAACTCATGCTCGTGATGGCCGATGAAGTGCGGTGCGAACACGACACCCGCAGCCACAGCGCCGACCGACAGCAGGATCAGCGGAACCAGCATCACCCACGGGCTTTCGTGCGGCTTCAGCGGACCATGGTGGCCGTGATCGTCATGAGCGTGGTCATCGTGTGCATGATCGTCATGTGCATGGGCATCATGGGCGTGATCATCAGCGTGGGCGTGGCCCTCTTCTTCCTTCCAGACAGGCTTGTTGTGGAAGGTCATGAAGACCAGACGCCACGAGTAGTAGGCCGTCAGACCGGCGGCGATGATGCCGACGAAGAAGGCGAACATGCCGATGGCCGAGTGACCCGAGGCCGCCGAAGCATAGGCGCTCTCGATGATCGAGTCCTTGGAGTAGAAGCCTGCGAAGCCGCCGACGCCAGGGATGCCCAGGCCGGTGATGGCGATGGTGCCGATGGTCATGACCGCATAGGTGACCGGCAGCAGCTTCCACAGCCCGCCCATCTTACGCATGTCCTGCTCGTGGTGCATGCCGTGGATCACCGAACCGGCGCCCAGGAACAGCAGGGCCTTGAAGAAGGCGTGCGTGAACAGGTGGAACATGGCGGCCTGATAGGCGCCGACGCCCGCCGCAAAGAACATGTAGCCCAGCTGCGAACAGGTTGAATAGGCGATGACGCGCTTGATGTCGTTCTGCGTCAGACCAACGGTCGCGGCGAACAGGGCCGTGATCGCGCCGATGATGGCGATGATCTGCGACGCACCCGGCGCATACTCATAAATCGGCGACAGCAGGCAGACCATATAGACGCCCGCGGTGACCATGGTTGCGGCGTGGATCAGCGCCGACACGGGCGTCGGGCCTTCCATCGCGTCCGGCAGCCAGGTGTGCAGGAAGAACTGCGCCGACTTGCCCATCGCGCCGATGAACAGCAGGAAGCCAGCCAGATCCAGCGCGGACCAGTGAACGCCCAGGAACTCCCAGGTCGTGCCAGCCTTGGTTCCGATCAGCGGGAACAGCTCGGCGAAGTTGATCGTGCCGTACATCCAGTAGATCGTCATGATCCCCAGGACGAAGCCGAAGTCGCCGACGCGGTTGACGACGAAGGCCTTGATGGCGGCGGCGCTGGCCGTCGGCTTCTTGAACCAGAAGCCGATCAGCAGATAGGACGCCAGACCCACGCCTTCCCAGCCGAAGAAGATCTGCATGAAGTCGGCGGCCGTCACCAGCGCCAGCATCATGAATGTGAACAGCGACAGATAGGCGAAGAAGCGCGGTCGGCTGTCGTCCTCGGCCATGTAGCCCCAGGAGTACAGGTGGACCAGCGACGACACGCTGGTGACCACGATCAGCATGGTCGCCGACATGGCGTCGATGCGGATCGACCAGGCGGACTGGAAATCGCCCACATTGATGAAGGGCGCCAGACGGATGGTGAAGGGCTCAAGATGGCCCCATGTCCATTGTCCGAACACCGTCCAGGCGACAGCGCACGAGAAGAACAGCAGGCCGGTCGTTACGGCCTGCGACGGGATGTTGCCAATCCGGCGGCCGAAGAAGCCGGCGATGGCCGCACCCAGCAGCGGGGCGAAGACGCCCAGGATGACGAGGGTCTGAATAGTCACGCTTAGCCCTTCATCACGGAAGCGTCGTCAACCGCGATATCGCCGCGGTTACGGAAGAAGGTCACCAGGATCGCCAGACCGACGGCGGCTTCAGCCGCAGCAACGGTCAGGACGAACATCGCCATGATCTGTCCGCTGATGTCGTTCAGATAGGTCGAGAAGGCGACGAAGTTGATGTTCACGGCCAGCAGGATCAGCTCGATCGACATCAGGATGATGATGACGTTCTTGCGGTTCACGAAGATGCCGAACACCCCGATCGTGAACAGGATGGCGGCGACCGTCAGATAATGGGTCAATCCGATGACCATCAGAGAAGCTCCTCGGCGCTGACGCCCTGCCCCGTCTGGGCGGGCTTGACCTCAACCGACTTCTTACGATCGCGGTTGACCTGGTCGGTGATGTTCTGGCGCTTGATATGCGGCTTGTGGCGCAGGGTCAGGGTGATGGCGCCGATCATGGCGATCAGCAGCACAATTCCCGCAGCCTGGAAGAAGTAGATGTAGTCTGTATAGAGCACGCGACCGATGGCCTGAACGTTGGTCACGTCCAGCGAAGGCTCAACCGGGCCTGTGCGTCCGTTCGTTGCGCCGCCCTGAACCACGGCCACCGAGACCATGATCATTTCCGCCAGCAGCACGCCCGAGATGATCGCGCCGAACGGCAGATAGCGGGCGTATCCCTCGCGCAGTTTCACGAAATCCACGTCCAGCATCATGACGACGAACAGGAACAGGACCGCGACTGCGCCGACGTAGACGACGACCAGCAGCATCGCCAGGAACTCGGCGCCCAGCAGGACGAACAGTCCCGCCGACGAGAAGAAGGCCAGGATCAGCCAGAGCACGCTGTGCACCGGGTTGCGCGCGGTCACGACCAGAAGGCCGGAAACCGTGGCGACCGCCGCCAGCAGGAAGAAGGCTATGCTTTGCAGCATGTCGGGACGAAGCCCCTTTCGTATCGGCCGCGACCCCGTTTGGAATCGCCGACCCGTTTAGCGATGAGCGCCTTAGCGGTAAGGCGCGTCGAGTTCCAGATTCTTGGCGATCTGCCGTTCCCAGCGGTCACCATTATCAAGCAGGCGTTGCTTGTCGTAGAGCAGCTCCTCGCGCGTTTCGACGGCGAATTCGGAGTTGGGTCCTTCGACAATCGCGTCCACCGGGCAGGCCTCCTGGCACAGGCCGCAGTAGATGCATTTGACCATGTCGATGTCGTAGCGCGTGGTGCGGCGGCTGCCGTCTGCACGCGGTTCGGCCTCGATGGTGATGGCCTGGGCCGGGCAGATGGCTTCGCACAGCTTGCAGGCGATGCAGCGTTCTTCACCATTGGCGTAACGGCGCAGCGCGTGTTCACCACGGAAACGCGGTGACTGCGGGTTCCGTTCGAACGGATAGTTCACGGTCATCTTTGGCCGCGACATATATTTCAGCGAAAGGCCGATGGCGCCGATGGCGTCCAGCATCATCGCGCCCTTGGCTGCCTGGACGATACGAGTGAACATCAGGGCTTATCCTTAGGGGCAGGCGTCGTCGGGGTTGCAGGCTGACTGGCGCGGAAATCCTGTTCGATCCGCTCCTGACGGCGCTGCCACTGATAGCTGGACTCGGGCATACGCGTATCGGGTGCGCAGGCCGTCGTCAGGGCCAGAAGGCCGATGGAAAGAACGAGGGTCTTCATTACGACCCTACCACGAACACACGCCAGGCCGACACGATCACGACCGCGACCAGCGACGTCGGCAGGAAGACCTTCCAGCCCAGACGCATCAGTTGGTCATAGCGGTAGCGCGGCACGAAGGCCTTCACCAGCGAGATGCACAGGAACCAGAATACGGTCTTGGTGACGAAGGTCAGCAGATAGATCGTATAGGCGATCCAGGCCGGCAGGCCCTCAAGGAAGGACTGAGACAGGAAGCCCGGGTTCCACCCGCCGAAGAACAGCAGGGTGATCATCGCCGACATGAAGACGATGTTGACGTACTCGCCCATCATGAACAGCAGATACGGGGTCGAGCTGTATTCCACCTGATAACCGGCGACCAGTTCCGACTCCGCTTCCGGCAGATCGAACGGCGGGCGGTTCGTTTCGGCCAGGGCCGAGATGAAGAAGATGATCGACATCGGGAACAGGATGACCACCAGCGGCCAGGTTCCGGCGCCGCCGCCGAAGGCGAACCAGTTCCAGAAATAACCGCTCTGGGCTTCCACGATCTTGGACAGGTTCATCGTGCCAGCCAGCAGGATGACGTTGATGATGATCAGGCCCAGCGAGACTTCATAGGACACCATCTGCGCCGCTGAACGCAGCGAACCCAGGAACGGATACTTCGAGTTCGAAGCCCAGCCGCCCATGATGATGCCGTACACGCCCAGCGACGACACAGCGAAGATGTACAGGATGCCGACATTCAGGTCCGACACCACCCAACCGGGGGCGAACGGAATGACCGCCCAGGCCATGAAGGCCAGGATGACGGTGATGATCGGCGCGATGATGAAGACCGCCTTGTCGGCGCCGGCCGGGATCACGACCTCCTTCAGTACGAACTTGATCATGTCCGCGAAGGATTGCAGCAGGCCGAAGGGACCGACGACGTTCGGTCCTTTACGCATCTGAACCGAGGCCCAGACCTTGCGGTCGGCCAGCAGCAGGAAGGCGACGCCGATCAGCACGCCGACGGTGATCAGAAGGATCTGACCGACCGTGATCAGCGTCCAGCCAACGGGCGTGGCCCAGAAAGAAACGGGGTCCATGGTTTACTCCGCTGCCATCGCGACCGGGGCGATCCGCAGGGCGGACAACTCGGCCATCGTCGCGCTGGCGCGCGCAATCGGGTTGGAAAGATAGGGGTCGGTGACGACCGAGGTGAAGACGGTGTCGCCCAGGTCGCCCTTGGCGCCCAGCGAGGCCACGTCGAACGAAACAGGCGCAGGCAGGTAGTCGATGCGTCCGAAGGTCGGATGATCGCCCATCAGCTTGGTGCGCAGTTGCTCCAGCGTGTCGTAAGGCAGGGTCTGGTCGACGCGGGCCGACAGGGCGCGGATGATGGCCCAGTCTTCCTTGGCGTCGCCCTTCGGGAAGACGACGCGCTCAGCCATCTGCACCCGGCCTTCGGTGTTGACGTAGATGCCCGACTTCTCGGTGTAGGCTGCGCCCGGCAGAATGACGTCGGCGCCGTGCGCGCCGCGGTCGCCGTGGCTGCCCAGATAGACGCGGAAGGCGTTCGAGCCGGTCGGATCGACCTCGTCGGCGCCCAGCAGGAACAGAACGTCCAGCGCGTCCGGCTTCAGCATTTCTGCAACCGTCAGGCCGCCTTCAGCAGGCACGAAGCCCATGTCCAGACCGGCGACGCGTGCGGCGGCGTGGTGCAGGACGTTGAAGCCGTTCCAGCTGTCGGTGACGACGCCGACCTTCTTGGCCAGTGCCCCCAGAGCGTTCAGGACAGCAGCGCCGCCCTCCCCGGCCAGTGCGCCCGAACCGACGATGATCGCCGGACGCTCAGCCTTGCTCAGCAGGTCCGTCGCCGCCTTCGGCAGCTTGCCCAGTGTCTTCGAACCAGCGCCCAGATAGGCGTAGTCGAATGTCAGGTCGGCCTGTTCGCCGATTACGGCGATCTCGACCCCGCCCTTGATCCAGCTCTTGCGCAGGCGGGCGTTCAGCAGCGGCGCCTCAACGCGCGGGTTCACACCCACGATCAGGACAGCATCAGCCTTTTCAATGCCTTCCAGGCCAGAGTTGAACAGCCAGCCCTCACGCGGGCCATAGCCCAGTGCAGCGCCATCCTGGCGGCTGTCGGTGTTCTTGGAGCCCAGGGCGTGGAACAGGTCCAGCGTCGCCTTCATCGACTCGGCGTCCTGCAGGTCGCCCGCGATGACGCCGATGCGGTCCGCCGATGCGGCCTTCAGCTTGGCGGCGACAGCGTCCAGCGCCTCGTTCCAAGTCGCGGCGCGCAGCTTGCCGTTCTCGCGGATCCAGGGACGGTCCAGACGACGTGCGGTCAGGCCGTCAACGACATAGCGGCTCTTGTCCGACAGCCACTCCTCGTTGATGCCCTCGTTCACGCGCGGCAGAACGCGCATGACCTCAGAGCCGCGGAAGTCAGCGCGGATGTTCGAACCCAGGGCGTCCATGACGTCGATGGTTTCGGTCTTCTTCAGTTCCCACGGACGATAGTGGTACTGCCAGGGACGGTGCGTCAGGGCGCCAACCGGGCACAGGTCATTGACGTTGCCCGACAGTTCCGAGGCGACCGACTTCTCCAGATAGGTCGTGATTTCAGCATCTTCGCCGCGCGAGATCATGCCGATGTCCGGCACGCCGGCAACTTCGGTGATGAAGCGGACGCAACGCGTGCACTGGATGCAGCGCGTCATGAAGGTCTTGATCGTCGGCCCCATGTGCTTTTCTTCGACCGCGCGCTTGTTCTCGGCATAGCGAGAACCGTCGCGGCCATAGCCCATGGACTGGTCCTGCAGGTCGCACTCGCCGCCCTGGTCACAGATCGGGCAATCCAGCGGGTGGTTGATGAGCAGGAACTCCATCACCCCTTCACGCGCCTTCTTCACCATCGGCGTGTCGGTGAAGATTTCCTGGCCGTCGGCGGCCGGCAGCGCGCACGAAGCCTGCGGCTTCGGCGGTCCGGGCTTCACCTCGACCAGGCACATCCGGCAGTTGCCGGCGATGGACAGGCGTTCGTGGTAGCAGAAGCGCGGGATTTCCTGTCCCGCACGTTCGGCGACCTGGAGCACGGTCATGCCGGGCTCAAACTCGGTTTCGACGCCGTTGACCTTGGCGACTGGCATCAGCGGGCCTCTTCTTCAGCGGGAACGGCCAGATCGGCCTGTTCCGTCGTCCCATCAGGGAGCGTCTGTGTGATGGTGATTGCTGCGTCCTTGATGACGTAACGGATCACCGGATCGCCCGGCTGGTTCATCCAGCGGACGAGCGTTTCATCTGGAAGGCCGAGCGGTTTCCACTCGACCAGATCATTCTGCACGCGGCAGTCGGCGCGCATCCGACCGCCATCGACCGGCGCGCGCCACGAGGTGTGGACAACGCCGCCCTCAACGCCGTCGACATCGATCGCCAGCGGCTGCTGTCCGTGAACAGAGGCCAGACCGGCGCGGCAGACGCGACGCAGATCAGCGTCGCTCAGCGCAGCAGCCACAGCGGTCTCGGTCGTCTTCACCTCGGCCGGAGCCGTTTCCGTCGGCTTCGGCGCAGCAGCGCGCTCGCCGCAAGCGGCGAGAGCAAAGGCTCCGATGACGATGACGGGCGAGAGGCGCATCATTACTCCGCAGCGATAGCGTGACCGGCGAAGTTCGCACGGCGGCTGCGGTAGTTGGCGATCCGCTCTTCGATCTCGTGACGGAAGTGACGGATCAGACCCTGAACCGGCCATGCGGCGGCGTCGCCCAGAGCGCAGATCGTGTGGCCCTCGACTTGTCCGGCAACGTCCAGCAGCAGGTCGATTTCCGACGGATCGGCCTCGCCCACAGCCATGCGCTCCAGAACCCGCCACATCCAGCCGGTGCCTTCACGGCACGGCGTGCACTGGCCGCAGCTCTCGTGTTTGAAGAAGTAGCTGATGCGGGCGATCGCCTTAACGATGTCGGTGGACTGGTCCATGACCGTCACGCCAGCGGTGCCCAGCGACGAGCGCATCTCACGCATGGAGTCGAAGTCCATCAGGACCGTCTCGGCCTGTTCGCGCGTGATGACCGGGCAGGACGCGCCGCCGGGGATGATGGCCTTCAGGTTGCTCCAGCCGCCGCGCACGCCGCCGCCGTGATCTTCGATCAGTTGGCGCAGCGGGATCGACATGGCCTCTTCAACCACGCAGGGCGTGTTCACATGGCCAGACAGCGACATCAGCTTGGTGCCAGTGTTGTTCGGACGACCGAAGTCGGCGAACCAGTCCGCGCCGCGACGCAGGATGGTGCCGACGACAGCGATCGACTCGACGTTGTTCACCGTGGTCGGGCAGCCATAGAGGCCAGCGCCAGCAGGGAACGGCGGCTTCAGGCGCGGCTGACCCTTCTTGCCTTCCAGCGATTCCAGCAGAGCCGTCTCTTCACCACAGATGTAAGCCCCTGCCCCGTGATGGATATAGACGTGGAAATCCCAGCCGTGGACGTTGTTGTCACCGATCAGCTTGGCCTCATAGGCCTGCTTGACGGCGGCTTCCATCCGCTCGCGTTCCAGCACGTACTCGCCGCGCAGGTAGATGTAGCAGGCATGAGCCTGCATCGCGAAGCTGGCGATCAGCGCGCCTTCGATCAGCAGGTGCGGATCATGACGCATGATCTCGCGGTCCTTGCAGGTCGCGGGCTCGGATTCATCGGCGTTGATGACCAGGTAGTGAGGACGATCCTTCACTTCCTTGGGCATGAACGACCATTTCAGGCCGGTCGAGAAGCCTGCGCCGCCACGGCCGCGCAGACCCGAGGCCTTGACGTTATTGATGATCCAGTCTCGGCCAAGGTCCAGCATGTCCTTGGTGGCGTTCCACGCGCCACGCTGCTTCGCCCCCTCAACGCCCCAGTCATGGAAGCCGTACAGGTTGGTGAAGATGCGATCTTTGTCTTCGAGGATTCCGACCATAGTCCTCAGAGTCCTTCCACCAGACGACGTCTGTGATGACGGGTGCGCATGAACACGGCGGCGATAACCAAAGCCCAGCCAGCGGCCAGCATTCCGTATGAAACAGTGATGCCCCACTCGCCGATGCCGAACATCTCCTTACGAGACGCCAGGATCAGCAGAGCAGCAGCGATGACCAGACCCAGGCCGCCAAGACGCAGCGGACGTCCAACGCCACGCAGTTCCTTGCGATAGGCGGCGCGGCCTTCCTCGGTTGAGAGATCAGGACGCGTCATCAAGCAGGCGCCTTCTCGACCGGCGCCGGATCGCTGTTCGGCAGCTTCTTGATCTTCTTAGCGGCCGAGCCGTCGTACAGCTTCGGATCAAGCAGGGTCTTGGCCCCGCCCGTCGGCGCCGACGTATGACGTCCTGCGTACGAACCCGGCTTAGGCGACTTGCCGGCGGCGAAGTCGTCGATGATCTGGGCCATCGTCTCGGGCGTCAGGTCTTCATAATAATAGTCGTTGATCTGGGCCATCGGCGCATTCGAGCAGGCGCCGAGGCATTCGACTTCCTGCCAGGTGAAGCGACCGTCAGCGGACAGATGATCCTTGGGACCGATCTTTTCCTTGCAGACCTTCATCAGTTCATTGGCGCCGCGCAGCATGCACGGCGTGGTTCCGCACACCTGGATCAGCGCGGTCTTGCCGACCGGCTCCAGCATGAACATGGTGTAGAAGGTCGCGACCTCCAGCACACGGATGAAGGGCATCCCCAGCAGTTCGCTGATGGCGCGGATAGCGGGTTCAGAAACCCAGCCTTCCTGCTTCTGCACCAGCCACAGAACCGGGATCACCGCCGACTGACGGCGCGATTCCGGGTATTTCTTGATCCACCACTCGGCCTTTTCCATCGTCGCCTTCGAGAAGGCGAACGAAGCAGGCTGTTCCTTGGCGAGACGACGAACGGACATCCGCTAGGCCCTCACAAAATCAACGCGGGCGATCTTGTCGCCAGCGAACGAATAGATTGCGGCCACCTCGAAAGGCGTCGCATCGGGCGACCGGAACACACGCTCGTGGTCGATTACAGTGTTTCCGACAACGATCCGCGACAGCAGTTCCGCACGGTTCTGCGGGAACTGGGCGAACATGCCCTCGTGACGCTCACGATAGGCGTCCAGCCCCTTCAGGTTAGGCTCGCCGTTCAGGTCGGAAATGGTGATGCCGTCGTCGAAGAAGGTGACGAAGGTCGCCAGATCCTGAGCATTGTAGGCGTCAAGCTGGCCCTGCACCACGGCTTCACGGCTCATCGGTCAACCTCGCCGAACACGATGTCGAGCGAGCCCAGAATGGCCGAAACGTCAGCCAGTTGGTGGCCGCGGTTGATCGGGTCCATCTGCGCCAGATGGCGGAAGCCCGGCGCCGAGATCTTCACACGGTACGGTTTGTTGGTGCCGTCCGAGACCAGATAGATGCCGAACTCGCCCTTGGGCGCTTCGACCGAGGCGTAAACCTCGCCTTCCGGCGTCTTGAAGCCTTCGGTGTAGAGCTTGAAGTGGTGGATCAGGGATTCCATCGACCGCTTCATTTCACCGCGACGCGGCGGAACGATCTTGTTGTCCTCGATCATGACCGGCTCGCCGGGGCAGTTGCGCAGTTTATGGATGCACTGCTCCATGATGCGCACGGACTGCTTCATCTCTTCGACGCGGACCAGATAACGGTCCCAGCAGTCGCCGTTCTTGCCGACGGCGATGTCGAAATCGAGTTCGGCGTAGCACTCGTACGGCTGCGACTTGCGCAGGTCCCAGGCGATGTCCGAGCCACGCAGCATTACTCCGGTGAAGCCCCAGGCCAGGGCCTCTTCCTTGGACACAATGCCGATATCGACGTTGCGCTGCTTGAAGATGCGGTTCTCGGTAACCAGGCTTTCAATGTCAGCCAGGGCCTTGGGGAAGTCGTGGCACCAGCGACCGATGTCGTCGACCAGATCCATCGGCAGGTCCTGGTGGACGCCGCCCGGACGGAAATAGTTGGCGTGCAGCCGGGCGCCGCAGGCGCGCTCGTAGAACACCATCAGTTTTTCGCGCTCTTCATGGCCCCACAGCGGCGGGGTCAGGGCGCCGACATCCATGGCCTGCATGGTCGCGTTCAGCAGGTGGTTCCCGATCCGGCCGATTTCCGAATACAGAACCCGGATCAACTGGGCGCGGTACGGCACCTCAATGCCGAGCAGCTTTTCGATAGCCAGACAGAAGGCGTGCTCCTGGTTCATCGGCGCGACATAGTCGAGGCGATCCAGATACGGCACGTTCTGCAGATAGGTGCGCGCTTCCATCAGCTTCTCGGTGCCGCGGTGCAGCAGGCCGATGTGCGGATCGACGCGTTCGACGATTTCACCGTCCAGCTCCAGCACCAGACGCAGCACGCCGTGCGCAGCCGGGTGTTGCGGGCCGAAGTTGATGGTGAACTTGCGGTCTTCCATTTCGCGGGCGTGGGCCGTGCGCGTGTCGACCACGTCGTCGAACACGTCCGTGCCGCCCAGCGATGCGGGGGTGTGGGCTCCGTCAGCCATCAGACATTGCCTCCGGCCTTCTCATCGCCCGGCAGGACCGGAGCGGGATATTCAGCGCCTTCCCACGGCGACAGGAAGTCGAACGTGCGGAACTCCTGGGTCAGCTTGACGGGCTCATAGACCACGCGGCGCTGCTCCTCATCGTAACGGACCTCGACATAACCAGTCATCGGGAAGTCCTTGCGAAGGGGGTGCCCTTCGAAACCATAGTCGGTCAGCAGACGGCGCATGTCCGGGTGGCCTGAGAACAGCATGCCGTACATATCGAACGCTTCACGCTCGAACCAGTTAGCGGACGGATAGACCTCGATCACCGTCGGAACCGGCTGCACCTCATCCGTCGTCACCTTGACGCGAACACGTGCGTTCCGGGTCAGCGACAGCAGATGATAGACAACCTCAAACCGCTCTTCGCGATCCGGGTAGTCGACGCCGCACACGTCCAGCAACTGCTGGAAGCCGAACTGATCGCGCAAAGCGGTCATCACTTCGACAATACGCTCACGCGCCGCAACCAGTGTCAGTTCACCGAACGCAACCTGAGCCTCAACGCCCAGAGCACCGACCATTTCGGCGCCCAGAGGCGTCAGAGCGGCCTCATGCTGGGCCTGAACAACCAAAGAGCTCATCGGTCGATCGTCCCCGTGCGACGGATCTTCTTCTGCAACTGCAGCAGGCCGTACAGCAGGGCCTCAGCCGTGGGCGGGCAGCCCGGCACATAGACGTCCACGGGCACAACGCGGTCGCAGCCGCGCACAACGCTGTAGCTGTAATGATAATATCCGCCGCCATTGGCGCAGCTGCCCATCGACACGACGTAGCGCGGATCAGGCATCTGGTCGTAAACCTTGCGGATGGCGGGGGCCATCTTGTTGGTCAGGGTGCCGGCGACGATCATCAGGTCCGACTGACGCGGGCTGGCGCGCGGCGCCATGCCGAAACGCTCGACGTCGAAACGCGGCATCGACATCTGGATCATCTCAACTGCGCAGCAGGCCAGACCAAACGTCATCCACATCAGCGAGCCGGTGCGCGCCCAGTTGATCACGTCGTCGGCGGCGGCGACCAGATAGCCTCGCTCGCCCAGTTCCATGTTCACAGCTTCAAAGAACTTGTCGTGAACCTTGGGGTCATAGCCCTCGACAGTCGAGCGCGCAGCGGAGCCGGCGGCGACCAGAGGCGCGCCCGAGGCGGTGACCAGCGATGGCGTACCCGCCCCCGAAGCCACGGAAGTGGTGACTACTCCCATTCCAGGGCTCCCTTCTTCCATTCGTAGATGAAGCCGATGGTCAGGACGCCCAGGAAGGCCATCATCGACCAGAAGGCGAAGACCATTCCGGCGTGCGACAGGTCGAACATCGACACCGCCCACGGGAACAGGAAGGCGACTTCCAGGTCGAAGATGATGAACAGGATCGACACCAGATAGAATCGCACGTCGAACTTCATGCGGGCGTCATCGAATGCGTTGAAGCCGCACTCATAGGCCGACAGCTTTTCACTATCGGGGCTCTTCGGCGCCAGCAGCAGCGGCAGCGCTATGAAGAGGATGCCGATTACCGCTGCGATGGCGGCGAAGATCAGCACGGGCAGATATTCGAGCAAAAATGCGTTCATGCGAAAGAACCTCGTCCGCCGGGGAGAGGCGGATTCGGCGCTTCTTAGACCCATCGTCGCCGGGGTTCAAACCCCGTAACCACTTGCTTTTTTATTGAGAATGGCTCGCAAATCTTTAGCGCGGCCGTAGCGCCATTTGTCGCAGCCGCAATGGTTGCGCCTTCCCCCCTCACCAAGTCCTACTGAAGGCCCCGATCTGTAACAGAAAGTCATCTTAATGAGCGTCGCGAGCCGGGCCCTGAATGCGGTCGAACGCATCGGGAATAAGCTGCCCGACCCTGTCTTTCTGTTCCTGTGGCTGATCCTGGGCCTGATCGTGCTCAGCATGGTGGGAGCCGGGCTGGGCTGGTCAGCGATCAATCCCGTGACCGGCGAGCAACTGAAAGCGGAAAGCCTGCTTTCACCCGCTAATCTGGAACGGCTGATCATCGGGATGCCACGGACCCTGGCGGACTTCCCTCCTCTCGGGATCGTCATCACCATCATCTACGGCGCGTCGGTCGCTGAGCGGACAGGCATGTTCGCCACGGCCATTCGAGGCGCGCTTCTGAATGCGCCCAAAGCGATCCTGACACCGGTCATCGTCATAACAGGCATGGTGTCGCACCATGCGTCGGACGCCTCCTATGTCGTCGTCATCCCACTGGCGGCAGTAATCTTCGCCGCAGCGGGTCGGCATCCGCTGGCTGGTCTGGCCGCAGGCTTTGCCGCCGTGTCAGGCGGATACGCCGGAAACCTGTTTCCCGGCGCCAGCGACGCGCTGATTCTCGGCATCACCGAACCTGCGGCGCAACTGATCGATCCGTCCTATTCGGTGAACATTGCGGGCAACTGGTTCTTCATCGTCGGGGTGGTCATCGTCTTCACCCCCATCGTCTGGTTCCTGACCGACCGCGTCATTGAGCCGCGCCTGGGGCCATGGAAACCGTCGGCTGGAGTTTCGGCGCCCGCCGCTTCGGAAAAACAACTCCTCACTTCGGATGAGAAGCGCGGCCTGAGATTCGCTGGACTGGCCCTGCTCGGCATGATCGCCCTGTGGACGCTGATCACCTTCTTGCCGAACTCGCCCTTCGTTGATCCAACAGCCGAGCCGGAGCAGCGCTTCAACCCCCTGTACCGCTCGCTGGTCGCCTTCTTCGCCGCCACCTTCTTCATCACGGGCGGAGCCTACGGCGTCGGCTCACGATCCATCCAGTCGCACCACGATCTGGTGCGGATGATGCGTGAAGGCATCGAGCAACTGGCCCCCTACATCGTCCTGGCCTTCTTCGCCGCCCACTTCGTGGCGATGTTCAACTGGTCGGGCCTGGGACCGATTCTGGCGGTGAATGCGGCCGCCGGCTTCCAGACGCTGTCGCTGCCCGCTCCGCTGCTGCTGATCTGCGTTGTTCTGATCTCCTGCTTCTTCGACCTGTTCATCGGCTCGGCCTCGGCCAAGTGGTCAGCGCTCGCGCCCGTCGTGGTGCCGATGTTCATGCTGCTGGGCATTTCGCCGGAAATGACGACCGCCGCCTATCGGATGGGTGATTCCGTCACCAACATCGCCACGCCGCTGATGAGCTATTTCCCGCTGATTCTGACCTTCGCCCAGAGGTGGGACCCCAAATTCGGCCTGGGCTCACTGATGGCGACCATGCTGCCCTATGCAGGAGCCTTCCTCATTGCAGGGCTGATCATGGTCGCAGGATGGGTGGCTTTCGATCTGCCGCTTGGGCCGGGCGTAGGCGTTCATTACGAGCTGCCCGCCCATGTCACGGCCTCGCAGGCCCGTTGAACCGCCGCCAAACCGACGCGCAGACCGATGCCCGAGACTGTCACGAAGCCTCTGTTTCAACAGCCTTTCAGGCATCCCGCATCTTTCTCGAAAAAGGTCGCTTGACGCGATGGGTCAGCCCGCCTAAACGACGCCCCTCGCCGGGGCACACTGCTGCTTCGGCAGGGAAACGCGGGTGTAGCTCAGTTGGTTAGAGTGCCGGCCTGTCACGCCGGAGGTCGCGGGTTCGA
>NZ_JABAZW010000143.1:0-15079 GCF_018608325.1 Brevundimonas sp.
ACCGCCACCATTCAGCGCCCCGAGCTTGCAGGCCAACCATCCGCGCGGGGCGTCACAACCTTCGTCGAAACGGTAATTCTACAAACAACTCCGGGCGAAGGCCCGGCGCCCCGCCCAGCCCTCCTATCGGGCCGTCCATCACCTCCGCAGCGAAAGCGCGGGGTGTCTGCGCGTGCCTGCGCAGCGGCTGGGGCGGATACTGCCATGAAATTACCGCTTTACATGACAGTCCACAGACCCCATATCGCGTCTTCCGGCGGACCCCGTAGGTCTAACCGTTACGCGCTGCTAACGCCGGTCTGGGTTAACAATCATCAGGGGGTTACGTGAATTGCGCACGTACCAGCTTCCCCTGGACCTGGTCCGTGAGCGGCCTCCTGAACGTCCAGTCGCACTCGTGCGGCCGCGTTCGGTTTCCGTAGCGGCGCGCTGGTTCCAGGATAATTTAAAAGCCGACGTCTTCTATGCAGTGAAGGCCAATCCCTCGCGTTGGGTCATCGAGACCCTGGTTGAAGCTGGCGTTCGCGGTTTTGACGTGGCGTCCATCGCTGAGATCGAACTGGTCCGTTCGGTCAGCGAAGACGTGCGTCTGGCCTTCATGCATCCGGTCAAGAGCCGGTCGGCCATCACCAAGGCTTACTTCGATTACGGCGTGCGCACCTTTGCGCTCGACTGCACCGATGAGCTGACCAAGATCCTCGACGCCACCGGCGGCGCGGACGACCTGAACCTGGTCGTGCGCATGGCTGTGTCGGCAGACGGCGCGGCCTACACCCTGTCGGGTAAGTTCGGCGTGTCTTCGGATCAGGCCCCCGCCCTGCTGCTGGCCACCCGCCAGGCGGTCAAGGAAGGCCTGATGGGCGTCAGCTTCCACGTCGGTTCGCAATGCATGCGCCCCACCGCCTATCAGGCGGCGATGGCCCAGGTCGGCCGTTCGATCAGCCGTGCCGGCGTGATCGTCGACATCGTTGATGTCGGCGGCGGCTTCCCGTCGGTCTATCCGGGCATGGTCCCGCCGGACATGAGCGAATACGCCGACGCCATCCATCGCGGCTTCAACGAGATGCCGGTGTCGGAAACGACCGAGCTGTGGTGCGAGCCCGGCCGGGCGATCGTCGCTGAGTCCTCGTCGATCCTGGCCCGTGTCGATCTGCGCAAGGGCGACGCCCTGTATCTGAACGACGGTTCGTACGGTTCGCTGTTCGACGCGACCCACTCGCGCTGGCCCTTCCCGACCAAGCTGGTCCGGCCAGAAAGCGTGAATGGGGGCGAGTCTGCGGGTGAGTTGAAGGCCTTCCAGTTCTACGGCCCGACCTGCGATTCCATCGACCATATGCCGGGTCCGTTCTGGCTGCCGGCCGATGTGCGCGAAGGCGACTTCATCGAGATCGGCATGCTGGGCGCCTATGGCGTGGCCATGTCGACCGGCTTCAACGGCTATGGCGAACACGACATCGCCGTGGTCGAGGACGCCCCGATGGCCTCGCTGTACGGTCTGGCCCCGCGTTCCATCCCCACCGTGCGCACCACGGCGGAAGAGAACGCACGCAAGGTCGTCCGCCTGTCGCGTCCCAAGGGCAAGGCCGGCCAGCGCAAGTCGCGCCGGAAGTAAACGCGTTCACATCTCAAGCCGTCACCCTCGGATCAAGTTCGAGGGTGACGGATTATGCTGAGGCTAACGGTCCCGCCGGTCGCTCCGTCCTGGCATGGCTGCGTGTTCGACGGGCGTTCATCAAGGCAAGCTTCCGAAATGACCGCAACCGCGCCCGCCAACACTAAGGCCCAACTGCTGCAGAATGTCGTCGAGCACGTCGACATCACCAGCTTCGACGCCCGCCCCATCATCGACAGCATGCGCAAGATGAGCTTCTCGTCGCGCGACACGGCCCGCGCCGCCGACATCTTCTCGATGGCCATCGAGGATGCGGACTGTTCGCCCTGGCTGATCCTGGCCGGGTCGACCTCGGCGGGGGGCTGCATGGACGTCTATCGCGACATGGTGAAGTTCGGCATGGTCGACGCCGTGGTCGCCACCGGCGCCTCCATCGTGGACATGGATTTCTTCGAGGCGCTGGGCTTCAAACACTATCAGGCCGCCGGTCAGGTGGACGACAATGTCCTGCGCGAAAACTACATCGACCGCATCTACGACACCTATATCGACGAGGAACAGCTCCAGGCCTGCGACCACACCATCCTGGAGATCGCCAACCGGCTGGAGCCGCGCGGCTATTCCAGCCGTGAGTTCATCTGGGAGATGGGCAAATGGCTATCTGAAGGGAATGCGAAGAAGCCCGGCTCCCTGATTCAGACCGCCTATGAAGAGGGCGTGCCGATCTTCTGCCCGGCCTTTGTCGACAGCTCGGCCGGTTTCGGTCTGGTCAAGCACCAGAAGGAGCGGGCGGCGGCGGGCAAGCCCTATCTGATGCTGGACGCCATCGCCGACTTCCGCGAACTGACCGACATCAAGATCGCGGCGGGCGTCACAGGTCTGTTCATGGTCGGCGGCGGCGTGCCCAAGAACTTTGCCCAGGACACGGTCGTCTGCGCCGAAATACTGGGCGTCGAGGCCGAGATGCACCGCTATGCGGTCCAGATCACGGTCGCCGACGTCCGCGACGGCGCCTGCTCATCCTCGACGCTGAAAGAAGCGGCGTCATGGGGCAAGGTCCAGACCACGCACGAGCAGATGGTCTTCGCTGAAGCCACCACAGTCGTGCCCCTGATCGCCTCCGACGCCTGGCACCGCGGCGCCTGGAAGACCCGCGAGAAGCGCCGCTGGAACAAGCTGTTCGGCAGGGCCTGAGCCTGACAAAAGGCCGGTGGATCGCTCCACCGGCCTTTTACTTTCGCGATCAAGCCTAGGTCAGGCCGCGCAAGCCTCGAACCCGGCCCGCAGCGCAGCCTCGTCCAGATCCCGGCCGATGAAGACGGCGCGGCTCCAGCGGCGTTCGGCGACGCCCCATTCACGTTGCAGGTCGCCCTCAAGGATCATGTGCACGGCCTGGAAGACCAGGCGGCGGTTCTCGCCCTTCACGTCGATGATGCCCTTGGCGCGCAGGATGTTCTGGCCCTGCTCGCCCAGCAGCTTGTCCAGCCAGTTGGTGAACTTGGCGCCGTCCAGCGGGCGGTCCAGCGACAGGGAGATGCCCTTGATGTCGTCCTGATGCGCATGGCCGCGCGCGCCATGTCCGTGATCGTGTCCATGGTCATGATCGTGGTGGTCATGCCCGTGGTCGTGGTCATGATGGTGGTGATCGTGGCCGCAGTGCTCGTCATGCACATGGCCGTCCGCGCCGTGCGGCGGGTTCACGAAGTCCGGCTTCACCTCCAGAATCCGCTCCAGATCGAAGGCGTGCAGGCCCAGCACCTGATCCAGCGGCACGTTGGACCGTTCAGCCCGCACGATGGGGGCCAGCGGGTTCAGCGCCCGCAGACGGTCCTCGACGGCGGCCAGTTCCTCGTCCGTGGCCAGATCGACCTTGTTCAGGATGATGCGGTCGGCGAAGGCCACCTGTTCGCGAGCCTCTTTGGAATCGTCCAGACGGGCCATGACGTGTTTGGCGTCGACCAGGGTGGTGACACTGTCCAGCTGGGTCTTGGCCTTGACGTCCTCGTCGACGAAGAAGGTCTGGGCCACCGGGCCGGGGTCGGCCAGGCCCGTGGTTTCCACGATGATGGCGTCGAAGGCAGGCTTGCCGGGGCGCTGGCGTTTCATCAGGCCTGCAGCCACGCGGATCAGGTCGCCGCGCACCGTGCAGCAGACGCAGCCGTTGTTCATTTCGAACACGTCCTCGTCGGCGCCGACCACCAGATCATTGTCGATGCCGATCTCGCCGAACTCATTGACGATGACGGCGTAACGCTTGCCGTGGTCTTCGGTCAGGATGCGGTTCAGCAGCGTCGTCTTGCCCGCGCCCAGATAGCCGGTCAGCACGGTGACGGGAATCTTGCCGTTCGTGGCGGCGGTCGAGGCGGGGGCGGCGAGGGTGTCGGTCATAGGCCGCTAGATGGCGGCTGCACTGTCACTTGAAAAGGGGGCTCGGGCCTGAATCAGGCTCTCGCTTTGATCTGGAGCCTGATTCACGGCGTCGATGAAATCGCGTGGCGATCCCATCTCAACCGATCAGGCTCTAAGCCTTCTTGACGAACTCGGTGCGGAGCACGAGGCCGCGCACCTTTTCAACATTGGCTTCGATCTCGTCCGGATCGCCGGTCAGGCGGATGTTCTTGACCAGCGTGCCGCGCTTCAGGGTCACGCCGCCCGATCCCTTGACCTTCAGGTCCTTGATCAGGGTCACGCTGTCGCCATCGGACAGGATGTTGCCGTTGGAGTCTTTGGTCACGTCGTCGGTCATGGCGAGGCTTCTAGCGAGCGGGCTGCAGAATATCCATACGCTGACTGTGGGATTTCGCGTTCAGGCGTACAGATTCAGGCGTCCGGGACGTTCGCGTCCAGTTCGTCCAGCCACACCCGCGCCGCCCCGTCCGACGGCGCGCGCCAGTCGCCGCGCGGCGACAGCGATCCGCCGGTCACCACCTTCGGCCCGTTCGGCAGGGCCGAACGTTTGAACTGGGACGTCTGGAAGAAGCGGATCAGGAACTTCCTCAGCCAGCCCTTGATGGTGGCCAGATCATATTCGACGCGTTCGTCCTCGGGCGTGCCCTGCGGCCATTCGCCTGCGGTGCGGTCGCCCCAGGCCTGATGCGCCAGGAAGGCGACCTTGGACGGCTTCAGGCCGAAACGGCTGATGTAGAACAGGAAGAAGTCGTTCAGCGCGTAGGGGCCGACCGTGCCTTCCGTCGACTGGATGACGCCGTCCTTGGCCGGGACCAGTTCGGGTGAAATCTCGGTGTCCAGAATGGCGTGCAGCGTCGGCGTCGCCTCGGTCCCCACCAGTTCGCGCGCGGCGACCCAGCGGATCAGGTGCCGGATCAGAGTCTTCGCCACCCCGCCGTTGACGTTGTAGTGGCTCATGTGATCGCCGACGCCATAGGTGCACCACCCCAGCGCCAGTTCCGACAGGTCGCCGGTGCCCAGAACAAAGGCCTCATTCTGATTGGCCAGCCGGAACAGATAGTCGGTGCGCAGGCCCGCCTGCACATTCTCGAACGTGATGTCGTGCACCGGCTGACCCTCGGCATAGGGGTGGCCGATGTCTTTGAACATCTGTTCGGCGGCGGGGCGGATGTCGATCTCGGCCCCGGTGACGCCCAGCGTGTTCATCAGCGTCCAGGCGTTTGACCTGGTGCCGTCAGAGGTGGCGAACCCCGGCATGGTGTAGGCCAGAATGCCCGTGCGCGGCAGGTCCAGCCGGTCAAAGGCGCGGCACGCCACCAGCAGGGCCTGGGTCGAATCCAGACCGCCCGAAACCCCGACCACCAGACGCCTGGCCCGGGTCGCCGTCATTCGGCGCATCAGACCCTGCACCTGAATATTGAAGGCCTCGTAGCAGTCCTGATCCAGTCGGCCGGCGTCGTCCGGCACGAAGGGAAAACGGTCCAACGGGCGGATCAGTTCGCTTTCGACCACATCTTCTCGGGCCATGAAGGGCACGATGGTGGCGACCTCGCCCTCCAGCCGCGCGCAGTCCGAGAAGGTGCCGTTGCGCAAGCGATCCAGACCGATCCGGTCCACGTCCACATCGGCAAGGGTCAGGTGGCTTTCCAGCGCGAAACGCTCACCCTCGGCCAGTTTGGCGCCCAGTTCGTGAATGGTCGCCTGTCCGTCCCAGGCCAGATCCGTCGTGCTCTCACCCCAACCAGACGCGGTGAAGACATAGGCCGACAGGGTGCGGGCCGAATGGCTGGCGCTCAGCATCGCCCGTTCGTCCGCCTTGCCGATGACGATGTTGGACGCCGACAGGTTCAGCAGGATGCGCGCGCCCGCCAGCGCCGCGCGGGTCGAGGGGGGCAGGGGCGCCCAATAGTCCTCACAGATTTCAGCCGAGAAGACGAAGCCCGGCCGGTTCACGGCCTCGAACACCAGACCCGGCGCGAAATCGACCGTCTCGCCGTTCAGGTGGATCACGTCCTCGCTGCGGGCGGCGGCGGGGGCGAACCAGCGTTTCTCGTAATACTCCCGGTAGTTGGGCAGGTAGGTCTTGGGAACCACGCCCAGCACCTCGCCCGATCCGATGACCACGGCGCAGTTATAGAGGGCGTCGCCGTTCCTGACCGGCGCCCCGACCACGGCGATCAGATCCGCATCGGCTGTCGCCTGGGCCACGACGGCGATTTGGCGTTCGACCTCTTCCAGCAAGGCCGCCTGCAGGTGCAGGTCGTCGATGGCGTAGGCCGACAATGACAGTTCAGGAAAGACAATCAGGTCCACGCCCTGTTCGCCTGCCTGCTGGATCAGGGCGACATGTTCGGCGGCGTTGGCTATGGGGTCGCCCACATGGCTGACCGGCGTCGCCGCCGCCACGCGCACGAAGCCGTGGGTCTTGGGGGAATGGAAGGAAAGAGTTTCGGCCATCAGCTCGCCCGCTGCACCCGGCGCGCAGCGCGCCGTTCGTCAGACTTCATATAGGCGAGAAACTTCAGCCGGGGCGAGGGGCGCATTCCGCGCTATCAAAGTGGAAGGCCCCCGGCCAAAGCCGGGGGCGCCGCATCAGTCCGAGAGTTCCGTGATGAGGACGGTGGCCGAGACGGGTTCATCGGCATAGGTGCCGACCCAGATTTCATAAACGCCGCTGTCGGGATTGTTCAGGCGGATGCGCGGGTTCACGCCGCCTGCGCCGTCGTCATCGCAATACCAGCGTCCGTTGGCGCCGTTCATGACCAGGGTGGTGTCCTCGCTGGAGTTGACCTTGATGATCAGGGGCGAGGAGCCCGCCTCATAGGTCACGCGCACGTCCGGGGCGCGGGCGATCTTGCCGACGCAGGAACCGCCGCGCGAATGGGCGGCGTCGATCGAGCCGCCTGCCGTCACCTGAATACGGGTCGGATCGGGCATGAAACCCGCGTTCAGGCTGATGTCGGCGAACGTCGGCTGGGCGCCGATTTCCTGCGCCAACGCAGGCGTGGACAGGGCGAGGCTGGTCACGGCGAGGCATGACGCCAAGCGGACGATCTGATGTTTCATTGATGCTTCCTGGTTTCCAAGCCCCGGTATCAAGGCGGCTTCATCAGGATCCATGTTCGGTGAACTGCGTGTGAACAGTCAAGTTGGCGTAGGGTTCAGCGCGCGCGGTTCGGCTTTTCGAGGTGTGGCGCCAAGCGTCGAGCGGAAGCTTAAAGTGTCAGCTAAGGGTGGTTAGCGGACCTAAAGTGCATCGTATCGCCAAGCCGTGGTACCCGTTCGGTCCATGACTCCGAACGCGACAAGACGCCCATCATGAAAAGTAGCGAAATCGCCTGCAACGTCGCCTGGCGCGTCGGATACAATGACAGTCTCAGCATCGAGCCGACGGACATAGCCACCTGCAACTAGGCGGGTTTCGGCGGGCTCTTGTTCATCCGTTTTGCAAATGGCGATGAGCTTGGACCAGTGGCATTCAAACGCTCCTGTATCCTCGAAAGTCATTGGTTCGATTAAAACAGAGTGTCCCGGTTCAGGCGGGCCATCGAAGGTAAGGCTGGTGTCGTGAGCGGGAAGCGGCTGCTCCATGCTCACCGTAGCGATGACTTGCCCTTTTTCGTCGCGAGCGACAAACCGTTGCCGTTCGCTCATGGGCTCGCCGGAGCCCTCGCTCAAGACCAGCGTTGTGGCGACAAACAGCCCGGCAGGCAGCAGATTGAACAACGTCATCTAGACATATGAGCGGACGCATTGAATGTCCGCAACGGGTCGAAAGCGGTTCTCGGCCTCGACGCTGAGAGCGGACATAGGCTTTCGGGCCAGCAGGCGAACTTCGCAGGTGCCGGCCAGGGGTGGGAAGTTGAAGTCGGCTCAGCGTCCTTCGGAGTTCCGAAACCGTGCATTGCCTGACGGCGATGCGAGTGTGGCCTCACGGTCATTCCAAACGAGCGTTGCCTTCACTCCTTCGGCAGGATGTGAAATGGCGGTTAGGCGTCGCATCCTGCCAGCGTCTGCTTCTTCGCAGGGGCGAAGAATTTCCGACGCACTGACAACGCCCGAAATTTCGACGTGGCCAACGCCGGTGCAGCCGGATTCCATGTTGTATCGGATCGGCCCCATCTCTTCGGCGGGGTCAGCGCTTTTGATTTCGATTTTGATGCCTGAGGACAAAGGAGTTCCGTCAAGCTCCACCAAATCGCCTTGCCACCAGAAGTCGGGACTAGGCTGCACCTTTCCCGACTGCTCATGAGAGCCACAGGCCGCTGTGAGAAGGCTCGCAAGCAGAATGGTCGATAGCTTGGTCATTTCGGCCATCATCTTCGTTTCCGTGGCCAATCATGATCCGCCGGTTCGACGTCCGCAACGTGTCGGTTCGAGAAGCTGGATTTCCTGCTGAAAGCTGACGCTGCGAGCCCTGTTGCTCACGGGTGCGTGGTTGTGATCTACGCCCCACGCCTTCCCTTCCCGTCGATCAGCACGGCCTGCTGCCATCGGCTGGGCGGTTTGTCGGTGCGGTGGATGCAGCCGGACCAGCAGCAGGGGCGCTTCTTGCCTTCCAGAAGCTCCTCTACCGTCCGGTCGATGCGGCGCTGGCGGGTCTGGGGCTGTTTGGCGTCGTCCACCCAGCAGATGAACTCGTTGCGGCCCAGCGGCGTCAGGGCCTTCCACAGATCATAGACGCCGGGGTCTGAGCGCACGGCGGCTTCAAGGTCGGCGCCTGCCTCGTGGACCACGCCTTGCGGAAAAATATCCGTCATCACGTCCATCCTCGGATTTTCGGATCTGATCCAGTCTGTTCGTCGCAGGACGCAATGTCCACGCAGCAATATGTCCGGCCCATGGTCTTGCGAATGCGGATGACGCGCGGCTCTGGCATCGCTAAAGCCATCCCATGACCGACACGCCGAAAAAAGGCTGGTTCCAGCGCCTCTCACAAGGGCTGTCCCGCTCGTCCAAGCAGATGACCGATCAGGTCGTCGCGACCTTCGTCAAGGAACCCCTGTCCGAGGCCTCGCTGGAGCAACTGGAAGAGCATCTGCTGGAAAGCGATCTCGGCCCCGCCGCCTCCGCCCGCATCGTCGAACGCTTCCGCTCGCTGAAGTTCGGCAAGGATGCGCCCGAGCGCGAGGTCAAGGAAGCATTGGCCGAGGCGGTCGCCGCCGAACTGTCGCCACGTCAGGCGACCTTTGACCCGCTGAGCGGACCCAAACCCTATGTGGTCCTGTTCGTGGGGGTGAACGGCTCGGGCAAGACCACCACCCTGGGCAAGATCGCCGCCGACCTGACGGCCAAGGGCGCCAAGGTGATGATCGTCGCCGGCGACACCTTCCGGGCCGCCGCACGCGAACAGCTGAAGGTCTGGGCCGAACGGGCGGGCGCGGATTTCGAAAGCCGTCGCGACGGCGCCGATGCAGCCGGTCTGGCCTTCGACGCCTATACCAAGGCGCGCGAGGAGGGTTACGACGTCGTCCTGATCGACACCGCCGGGCGCCTGCAGAACAAGTCGGCCCTGATGGACGAACTGCTGAAGATCGTGCGTGTGCTGAAGAAGGTTGATCCCGAGGCGCCCCACGACACCCTGCTGGTGCTGGATGCCACCGTGGGCCGCAACGCTCTGGCCCAGGAACAGATATTCGGCCGCACCGCCTTCGTCACCGGCATCGTCATGACCAAGCTGGATGGCACGGCGCGCGGCGGGGTGCTGGTGCCGGTGGCCCAGGCGTCTGACGCCCCCCTGATGCTGATCGGCGTGGGCGAAAGCGTCGAAGACCTGCAGCCGTTCGACGCCCGTGCATTCTCCCGCTCTCTGGTGGGACTGGAAGACTGAGTATGACTGACGCCCCCAAGACCGCCGCCCCTGAGAAGAAGAACCGCCAGTGGATCAGGCAGGCCGTCGATTTCGGCGCCCTGGCCGCCTTCATGGTCACCTATTTCACGACCAAGGACATGATCCTGGCGACCTGGGTGCTGGTGGCGGCTTCGGCCATCGCGCTGGCGGTCGGGTTTGCGATTGAGCGCCGGTTCGCGCCCCTGCCGCTGATCACCGGCCTGTTCGCCCTGGTGTTCGGCCTGCTGACCGTCTTCACCCACGACGACCTGTATGTGAAGCTGAAGCTGACGGTGCAGAACGGCCTGTTGGCGGTGATCCTGCTGGGGTCGATCCCGCTGAAGAAATACCCGTTCAAGGCGCTGCTGGGATCGGCGATCAAGGTCAATGACACGGCGTGGCGCAAACTGACCCTGCGCTATGGCCTCTATTTCCTGGCCGTCGCCATACTGAATGAAATCTTCCGCAGCCCGACGGCTGTGACCGCCATCTGGCACGCGCTGGGCCGCGATACGCCGAACCCGAACGATGTCTGGGCCAGCTTCCGTGGCGTGCTGTGGATTTCGGCCTCGGTCTTTGGCCTGTCGCAGGTGCCGCTGATCATGAAGAACATGCTCAAGGACGAGGAGCCCGGTCCGATTTCGCCCGATACCGGCCTGTAGATTCGCGTGCTGAAGGTCATCGCCGAGGACTTCATCAAGCCCGAGCATATTGATGCGGTCCTGCCCCTCTATCGGGAGCTGGTCGAACGAACGAAGCAGGAGCCGGGCTGCATCGCCTACGACCTGTTCGTGGACCAGAAAGACCCCGGCCATTTCGTCTTCATTGAAGAATGGCCGGATCGGGCGGCCTTAGACGCCCATTGCCGCACCGAGCATTTCACGCGACTGGTCCCGATAATCGATGCCCATCAGTCGAAGCCCGGAACCTATATCCTGATGGACAGGTTTGATGCCTGACGAGGGGCAGGACGGCTGCGCCGCGCCTACAGACAAATTGTCGTGCAACCGACATACTTCTCCCGTCAAAACGTAAAGCTCTGCTGGTACGCGTTCGGACGAAACATTCGGGGACGTTCTCATGGTCAAGGCGGGTAAGCTGGCGAAACGCGTGGGACCTCTAGGCACTTCGCCCAGTCATCTGATGCATCGCGCCCTGCAGTTGGCGCTGGACATCTATTCCGAAGAGACGGGGCCGGATGGTCTGACCCAGCGCCAGTTCGCTGTGCTGGAAGCCACCTCGATCAAGACCGGCCTGACCCAGACCGAACTGGTCCGCATGACCGGCATCGACCGTTCGACCCTGGCTGATCTGGTCACCCGCATGACGGCCAAGGGTCTGCTGGAGCGGGAACGTTCCACGCTTGATGCGCGGGCAAAGGCGGTTCGTCTGTCCACGGAAGGGGCGGCGCGCCTTGAAGCGGCGCGACCACTGGTCGAGGCGGCGGACAAGCGGATCATGGCCCTGCTGCCGAAAGGTCAGCGAGAGACCTTCCTGGCGCAACTGGCTGAACTGGCTGCTGCTGCCGATGCCGCTCCAGACGCCGCCAAGGCCGAGGCCAAGGCGGCCAAGAAGGCGCTGAAACAGGCGGACAAGGAAGCGAAGAAGGCCGAGAAGGCCGCGCGCAAGGCGGACCGCCCGGTCAAGCCCGCCAAGGTCAAGAAGCCGAAAGCCGTCGAAGCGGCCTAGGACTTCTTCCTCAACCGCTTGGCGTTGGCCGTCGCGGTCTTGTGAATGGGGGCGATGGCTTCGGCCTGCGCCCGCATCAGTTCGGTGTTCAACGTGACCGCCTGCGCGGCCGCCCGACCCCACCAGCCCAGGGCATAGCGGAACTGGGCCGTCGCAGCCTCGACCGGCGAGCGTGCCTCGGCCAGTGATGCGGCGGCGCGCATGGCGATGGCGCCTTCGTCCATCGCCGCACGGCCCAGGCGCTGGCTGATGGCGCCCGCATTGGCCGCCACCGCACTGGCCGATGCGGTCATGGCGGCGGCCTTTTCCGAACTCATCAAGGACAGCTCCTTCAGGTCCTGACCCTTGGGATTGGTCAGGTCCTGCGCCATCCGTGTGGTGCGGGCGGCGATGACCTCGGCTGAGGCGGCCAGCAGTTCGGCGCCGGTGATGGCGGCGTCTGCTGGCGAGGGGTTTTTGCGGGTCAGGGGCGTTCCTCGGCGGCGAAGGCCGCAACATCGCTCAGCAGGCCGGGGATGGCTGCATCAATGATCTTCTGGCCCTTTTCCGGGCTGGCCTGCGCCGGGTCCGACCCGATGCGGCCGTCCGGGAAGCGGGCGCGGTAGTCCAACGCATCACGGATCGGACCGTTCGGCGCGATTTTGGGCGAGTATTCCGCCGTCTTGATCCGTTCGGGATAGGCGGCCTGGGTCACGGCGATCTCGGACGGGGTGGCGTGCATGCCGTGGCCCGTCGGGAACAGTTGATTGCACAGGCTGTTCACGCCCGGCAGGTCCCACCAGTTTTTGAGCTTCAGCACGAACGGGGGCTGTTCCTCGACATAGCTCCACTCCGCATAGATTTCGGAGATGGTCGCCTCGATGGTGGCGACATTGCCGCCGTGGCCGTTCAGGAAATAGATGCGCTCGAACCCGTGGCGGCTCAGCGACGAGACCCAGTCGGTGATCGCGGCCATGAAGGTCGAGGGGCGCAACGAGATGGTGCCTGCGAACGCCAGATGGTGCTGGGCCATGCCGATGTTGAAGGTGGGGGCGACGATCAGGTTCTCGTCGGTCTTTTCCGCCGCATGGGCGATGATCTCGGGGCACAGCCAGTCGGTGCCCAGCAGACCCGTCGGTCCGTGCTGCTCGTTGGAGCCGATGGGTACGATCACCGTCTTGGACAGGGGCTTGCCCGCGTTCAGCGCTGCGTCGATTTCGGGCCAGGACGACAGGTGGATCAGCATGAATGCACTCTCACAACGAAACTCTGCGCCCCAAGGGCGACGCAGCAGACTTGGGTTTCATACTGATAGCGCGATCCCGTAGGGGCGGACAGGCCCGCCTCTATGACTTGGGCGCATAGGCGGCCATGAAGACGCGCACTGCCTCCCTGGCGCGCATGTCGATGCCCTCGGCGTTGATCTGTTCGACGCCCAGCATGGCCTTCAGGTGGCCGTGGCCCATGACCAGGCCCGAGAACATCTCGGCGGCTTCGTCCGGGTTCGGAACCTGCAGTTTTCCCTGCCGGGTCTGATCCGCCATCCATGCCGCCAACAGTTTCAGACTGCGTTTGGGGCCTGCTTCATAGATGGCCTGAGCAATCTCCGGCGCCTCGACCGACATCAGCGAAACGCCACGCATAGAGCCGACCTTGTCACGGTGACAGACGCGTTCCAGTAAGGCCCGTCCCAACGCCTCCAGCACGACGTCCGGTTCGCCGCCGGCCTTCAGCGGCGCGACCACGAGGTCGGACCGCTGATTGGCCAGGGCCTGGGCGATCTCCAGCTTGGAGGCGAAGCGGTTGTAGAGGGTCTGTTTGGACACCCCCGCCAACTTGGCGATCTCCTCCATCTTGGCCTGCAGGCCCTTGTCGGCGAACAGGGTCGTCGCGGCGTCCAGAATCGCTTCGCTCTTTCGTTCGTCCACCTGCCCGCGCCGTCTGGCCATCAGTGGGCGTCCGACGGCGGCGCGCCGGGCTGGGCCTTCACCGGCTGGGCCAGCAGGGTGACGAAGGCGGCCCCGGCGCACATGACGCCCAGCAGGGCGAAGGCGTCGCCGAAGGCCATGGTCGTGGCCTGTTTCAGCAGGATGCCATAGACGGCCTTCAACGCCGAGGCGGCGGGATCGATGGTGTCGCCGAACCTCTGGGCCATGCCCGCCATCAGGCCGCGGATGGCCTGATCGCCCTGGGTGATCCGGCTGGTCAGCTCGCCCATGTGGATGGCCGTGTTGGTGGTCAGGCTGGTGTTCAGGATGGCCAGACCAAAGGCGCCGCCGACGTTGCGGGCCAGGTTCACCAGACCCGAGGCGTTCTTGACCATGTGCGGCGGCAGGGTGGCCATCGTCACCTGTTGCGAGGCGATCATGGCCAGCATCACGCCTATGCCGCGGAAGGCCTGGACCGAGGCGAACTCCCAGAAGCCCCAATTCTCGGTGACCAGACGCGCCTCCCACATGCCGTAGGCGCACATCATGAACCCGCCGAACATCAGGATGCGTGCGTCTATCTTGCGCACCAGACGTCCTGCGAACGGGGCCGTGGCGAACATGGCCAGACCCGACACCACCATGGTGGTGCCAACCTCGGACGAGGAATAGGACAGCACCCGGCCCAGGAACAACGGCAACAGGAAGGTGCCGCCGAACAGGGCGAAACCGACGATGAAGGTCATGATGAAACCGACCAGGAAGTTGCGGTTTCCAAAGGCGCGCAACTCCACGATCGGCTGATGGTAGGTCAGCGACCGCCAGATGAACATCGGTCCGGCGACGGCGGCGATCACGGTCAGCAGCAGGATATGCGTGTCCTGGAACCAGTCGTTCTTGGCCCCTTCCTCCAGCACGAACTGCATCGACATCAGGAAGGTGGCCATCATGCCAAGTCCCCACCAGTCGAAGCCCTTGGCCAGGGTCGGGTCGCCCTTGTCGAAATTGCCGTAGCGACCGACCAGGAACAGCACCAGAATGCCCGGCGCGACATTGATGAAGAACAGCCAGCGCCAGCTCAGCCATTCGGTCAGGTGACCGCCCAGCGTCGGGCCGACCGTCGGGGCCAGGGTCACGATCAGGCCCATGACCACGCTGGCCGTGACGCGCTTGTCCGGCGGGAAGGCGGTGAAGGCCACGGCGAACACGGTCGGGATCATGGCCCCGCCAACGAAGCCCTGAATGGCCCGGAACAGGATCATGGTGTCGATGGAGGTCGACAGACCCGTGGCCACGCTCATCAAAACGAAGCCCGCGCAGGAGACCATGAACAGCCGCTGCGTGCCCCACAGTCGCGACAGGAAGCCGGACAGGGGAATCATGACGACTTCGGGGATCAGATAGGCGGTCTGGATCCAGCTGATCTCGTCAGCGGATGCGCCGACCCCGGCCTGAATCTGGGGCAGGGAGGCGGCGACGATCTGGATGTCCAGGATCGCCATGAACTGGCCCACCACCATGCCCGCAAAACCGAGCAGCAGCATGGTCCAGTTGATTTCGGGATGACCGGCGACGGGGCCGCCGCCGCCGGA
Organism: Brevundimonas sp.; assembly: GCF_018608325.1. Taxonomy (GTDB): domain Bacteria; phylum Pseudomonadota; class Alphaproteobacteria; order Caulobacterales; family Caulobacteraceae; genus Brevundimonas. The sequence goes on from NZ_JABAZW010000143.1 coordinate 15,040, forward strand.
CGATGAGGACGGGGCCGAAGCCCCGTCGGCGGGGCTGGCG
>NZ_JABAZW010000143.1:15089-16107 GCF_018608325.1 Brevundimonas sp.
CTCCGAAGGCGTCTGTGCAGTGGCGGGCGCAGGCGCGCTGGCGGATGCAGGGGCGGCGACGGCGTCGGCGAACAGCTGGCCGTTCTGGCCGCTCTTCAGGTCGACCTTGATGTCCAGCGACAGGCCGGGGCGCAGGGCCAGGCCGCCGTCATTGCGGGCCACGGCGATGCGGACAGGGACGCGCTGGGTGATCTTGGTGAAGTTGCCGGTCGCGTTCTCGATCGGGATCAGGGCGAACTGCGATCCGGTGGCGGGGGCGAAGCTGTCGACGCGGCCATGGATCTTGCGGCCGGGGAAGGCGTCAGCGGTGATCTCGACGTCCTGACCAATGCGCATCTTGGCCAACTGCGTCTCCTTGAAGTTGGCCACCACATAGGTGTCGCCCAGCGGCACGATGGACAGAAGCTGGGCGCCGGCGCTGACGAACTGACCGACGCGCACGCTACGGGCGCCGACGACGCCGGCGACAGGCGCGCGGATCACGGTGCGTTCCAGTGCGATGCGGGCCACGTCCAGACGGGCGCGGGCCTGTTCAACGGCGGCGACGGTCTGTTCACGGCTGGAGCTGAGCACGCCTGCCGAGCGTTGCTCGGCGACCAGAGCGGCCTGGGCCTGCTGGACGGCGGCGACAGAGGTCTGGGCCTGCGCCTGTTCGGTTTGGATGCGCTGCTGCGAGACCCAGCCCTGTTGGGCCAGCTTGCCGTAACGCTCGACTTCGGCGTGGGCCAGATTGGCCTGGGCGTGGGCCTGTGCGACGGCGGCGGCGCGGGCGGCGACGTTGGCCTTTTCCTGCTGCGACTGGGCGTCGACATTGCCGACGGCGGCGATGGCGGCCTGCAGATTGGCCTCGGCCTGCGCCAGATCGGCGCGCTGGTCGGCGTCATCCAGCTTGACCAGAATGTCCCCGGCCTGAACCTGCTGGTTGTCGGTGACCAGAACCTCGGTCACACGGCCCGACAGTTGCGGGGCCACATTGGTGGTGTCGGTTTTTACAACTTGCATAGTGAGGTGAAACTAC
>NZ_JABAZW010000102.1:0-9146 GCF_018608325.1 Brevundimonas sp.
ATGCTGATGCGCCCGATCGAAGTCCTGGAGGAGGAGGCCTGGGAGGTTCCCGACAGCCTGTCTGATGACGACTGGCGCGCCCAGAGCGGCTGGGACGGTCGTCATCCCGTGGATGGCATGAATGAGGAGGATGAGGGATGAGAAAATCACATGAGGCGCCGCCCCTGGCGGAGGGGCGGTGGCTGTATCGGCGGCTGTACGCCTTTCTGGTCAGTGCAGGGCTGTGGGCCCTGCTGATGCGGGCCGTGGGGCGAACACAGCCTGAGAACCTGCCCCAGGTGGCGGATGGCCTGATGGGGCTGCTGGCCCTGATCCTGGTTCTGTATCTGGTTGCGCCCACGGCTCAGCAACTGGTCGCCCTGATCGCCAACGCCCGGCTGCGGCTGGGGGGAGGGCGGCCATGAGTTTTCGGCTCTCGACCCGGTCACGCGCACGCTTGCAGGGCGTGCATCCGGCGCTGGTCGTGGTGGTGGAGGCGGCGCTGACGCGTTCCCCCATCGACTTCATGGTGACGGAGGGATTGCGGACGCCCGAACGTCAGGCGGCGCTGGTCAAGGCGGGCGCCAGCCGCACCCAGAAGTCGCGCCACCTGACCGGCCATGCCGTCGATGTGGCGGCCCTGATTGATGGACAGGTGCGTTGGGACTGGCCGCTGTATGGCCGGATCGCCGAGGCGTTCAAGTCGGCGGCGGCTGATCTGAAGACCCCCATCGTCTGGGGCGGCGACTGGACCAGCCTGCGCGACGGTCCGCATTTCGAACTGGATCGGAGGGTGTTCCCATGAGGATGTTCCGATTGCTGACGCCGCTGGGGTGGATGGCCGTGGCGGCAGGCGTGCTGGGTGTCGGACTGCTTTTGCTGGGCGGGCTGGGGTTTCGCTGGGATCCGTTCAATCAGACGCAGCGACGACTGGAGACAGCGCAGGCGCAGGCTGAGGTCGGGCGTCTGGAGGCGGAGGCGCGCAGGCTGGAATCCGCTGCGGCTGTCCAACAGGCCCGCCGCCTCGACCAGTTTCATCAACAACAGACGGCGACGGGACGGGCGACCGCAGCCGTCGTCGAACAGGCCAGGAGCGCCGACGATGCCGAAATCCCTCTGGACGCCCATCGCGCTGAGCGTCTGCGCGGCCATGACCGCGAACTGTGCCGCCTCGCCCCCGATCTCGATGGTTGCGCCAGTGCGATTGGTCCTGCCGGAAGTCGCGAGGCGGCCTTGCGCCCTGGCGGCCCTGCCGTCTGAGCCTACGCTGGGCGATCTGGAGGCCGCCTATGTCGAGCGCGGCGCCCAGATTGTCGCCTGTGACGGCGCGCGTCGTCTGGCCATCGAGACGCTGGAGGCCGAGCGGAATGCAAACGGCAAGTCAGCGTCGGTGACGGGCCGCTGATCTGGCAGATCAAGCTTAGCGGCAAAAACGACTCGGCACTTTCTGCCCATGCCGGGCGGGAAGTGCCGGGTTGAGCGGCTGGGTATTCAAAAATATCCAGTAAAATCAGTGCCGATGCGACATGCAGGTGCCGTGCCGGACTGGCCTCGTCCTTGCTCTAGAGAGTGCGGAGCAAAATGCTCTCGACCGCCAAAACGGCGTCGAACCAACACAGAAGTGAAAAAAGGACAGCCAAAATGGCTAACAGCATCAACGTGAACGCTGGCGCTCTCATCGCCTTGCAGAACCTGAACGCCACCAACAAGGCGCTCGAGGTCACACAAACGCGCGTCAATACTGGCCTGAAGGTTTCCTCGGCCAAGGACAACGGCGCCATCTTCGCCATCGCCACTGCTCAGCGCGCCGAAATGGGTGCTCAGGATGCGGTGCGCCAGTCAATGCAACGCGGCCAATCCATCCTCGACGTCGGTCTGGCGGCGGGTGACACGGTGACGACTGCGCTGAACGAACTGAAGGGGATCGCGGTCGCCCTGGCTGACGCCCCCAAGACGTATGCCGCCGATGGAGTCACCGTCACGGGGCTGGGCGACAGCGGCAAGAAACTGGTGGCGGACTTTGAAGCCATCGTGAAGGAAATCCACTCGGCGCTGGGCAACGCCAACTTCGATGGCGGCAACGTCTTCAAGAAGCAGACGACCGACCTGAAAGTCACAACCAATACGGCTGCGGCTAACAACACCTTCACCCTGAAGCTGGCTGCTGACGCTGCCGGGGCTGACGGCCTGGCCTTCGGCACGGCCGCAGGAACCGCTGGCGCGGCGGGAACCTTCAATCAGGCCACCGGCGCATGGGCCGCCAAGGCGAACGCCACGACCGGCGCTACTCCCTCGGCGCTGACTGACTATTCGGTGGCCAATGTCGAGGCTGCCATCACGTCCTTCTCGTCCACTCTGGCGGATCTGGGCACCAAGTCGAAGTCGCTGGATCGTCAACTGACCTTCGTCAACAAGCTGCAGGACTCGATGGAGACCGGCATTGGCAACCTGGTTGACGCCGACCTGGCCAAGGAAAGCGCTCGCCTGACCGCTCTGCAAACCAAGCAGCAACTGGGCGTGCAGGCTCTGTCGATCGCCAACTCGTCCAGCCAGATCCTGCTGAGCCTGTTCCGCAGCTGACGGCTGGGTCGGTTTTGCCGACTTCTTCTTGAAAATCTATCGCGTGCGGCACGGGTCGGCAGATTCTGCCGGCCCGTAAAGGAGGTTTATCGACGATTAACCACGCAGAACAACGATTTGGACACGCTTAAGGTCCAGGCTATCGGCTCGGAATATTCTTCCGACCCGACCGAGCAAAATGCTCCCTTCGGCAAAACGCCGTTGGCCCTCACGAAGTGAAAAAGGACAGCCAAAATGGCTAATAGCATCAATACGAACGGTGGGGCTCTCGTCGCCCTGCAAACCTTGAACGCCACGAACAAGGCGCTGGAAACCACGCAGAACCGGGTCAACACCGGTCTGAAGGTGTCCTCGGCCAAGGACAATGGCGCGATCTTCGCCATCGCCACGTCCCAGCGTGCAGAAATGGGCGCCCAGGACGCGGTGCGTCAGTCGCTGCAACGCGGTCAATCCATCGTCGACGTCGCTCTGGCAGCTGGCGACACGGTGACCAGCGCATTGAAAGAACTGAAGGGTCTTGCTGTAGCGATTCAAGACGACGCCGGTGACGGCGCTACGGGCTTCAGCGAGAACGGTAAGAAGCTGGTCGCAGACTTTGAGGCCGTTGTGAAAGAAATTCACTCGGCTCTCAACGGTGCGAAGTTCGACGGCGTCAACCTATTTGACGCTATCGCGGCTGGCACTGCCGGTGTTTCTGTGACGACCAACACGTCTGGCGGTAAGTTCTTTCTGAAGGGCGATGCTACTGGATCCGCTGCTGTGGCTGCGACAAGTGCAGGCTTAGTGTTCGGTGGCGCCTCAGCTGCCGGTGTTTGGACGACTGCCGCGGCCGACAGCGCCAAGAAGACCGCCTACACGGCAGCCAATGTCGACACGGCCATCAACAGCTTTGCTTCGACGCTTGCTGATCTGGGCACCAAGTCGAAGTCGCTGGATCGTCAGGCAACCTTCGTCGGCAAGCTGCAGGACTCGCTGGAAACCGGCATTGGCAACCTGGTTGACGCCGACCTGGCCAAGGAAAGCGCTCGCCTGACTGCTCTGCAAACCAAGCAACAGCTGGGTGTGCAGGCGCTGTCGATCGCCAACTCGTCCAGCTCCATCCTGCTGAGCCTGTTCCGCTAACACCGGGGACGGGGCGAGAGCCCCGTCCGATCACCTCTCCCTGAGCAAAATGCTCCCATCGGCAAAACGCCGTTGGCCCTCACGAAGTGAAAAGGACAGCCAAAATGGCTAACAGCATCAATACGAACGGCGGGGCTCTCGTCGCCCTGCAAACCTTGAACGCCACGAACAAGGCGCTGGAAACCACGCAGAACCGGGTCAACACCGGCCTGAAGGTCTCCTCGGCCAAGGACAATGGCGCGATCTTCGCCATCGCTACGTCTCAGCGTGCAGAAATGGGCGCCCAGGACTCGGTGCGTCAGTCGCTGCAACGCGGTCAATCCATCGTCGACGTCGCTCTGGCGGCTGGCGACACGGTGACCAGCGCGTTGAACGAACTGAAAGGCCTTGCCGTCGCCATTCAGGATGCGGCGACAGGCAGCGACACGGCCAACAAGCTGAACGCTGACTTCACCGCTATCGTCAAGGAAATCGGTTCGGCTCTCGGCGGCGCCAAGTTCGACGGCGTCAATCTGTTCGACGCCAATACGGCGGCGATCCAGGTGACCACGAACACCTCTGGCGGCAAGTTCGATCTGAAAGCGGTCACCGCGACCGCTACCGATCCCACGAAAGGCGCAGCTGTTACGGGCCCGCCCGCACTAGCTGCGTACGACTTTGCCAATACGGCCGACCGGACTGCAGCCAATGTCGACAGGGCCATCAGCAGCTTTGCTTCGACCCTTGCCGATCTCGGCACCAAGTCGAAGTCGCTGGATCGTCAGATGACCTTCGTCAACAAGCTGCAGGACTCGCTGGAAACCGGCATCGGCAATCTGGTCGACGCCGATCTGGCCAAGGAAAGCGCTCGTCTGACTGCTCTGCAAACCAAGCAACAGCTGGGTGTGCAGGCGCTGTCGATCGCCAACTCTTCGAGCTCGATCCTGCTCGGCCTGTTCCGCTAAGACGAAAGGCTGGGGCGGTCCGCGTGGCCGTCCCAGTCGCTCGTTTTGGCCTTGTAGAGGAGCGTGGATCCGTCCGCGCCGGGAGCCATGACAGACAATGCTGCAAGTGTAACGAGCGTACCGCCACGTCTAACGCCGCCTGTGCCCGCTGAACCGGCCATGCGGCCCACTGAGGCGCGGAACGACAACCATGACGCCGGTCGGTATCGCCTGACCATAGAGGCTCTGGGCGGCAATCATTTCGTCTACAAGGTCCTGGACCGCGTGACGGGCGAGGTGGTGCGTCAACTTCCGCGTGAAGAGGTTGAAAAGCTGATCAGCGATCCGGTCTATCGAGGCGGAAAGCTGGTCGACACCAAGGCCTAGGAGGGCCTGAAACCGGGCCTGCGGGGAGGCCTGTCTGTTCTTCAAAAACGCCGCCGGCTTGCCGGGGGCGCGATCATGGTTTCCGGACCATTAACCATATGGTCACGACTCATGGTTAATGCTGAAGCTAACAGAAGTCCGGGGCTCGAAGCCATGACCACCAGCGTCCACACCAATACCTCGGCGTTGATCGCCCTGCAGAACCTGAACCGCACCAACGACCAGTTGGCGGCGACGCAGAGCCGGGTGAATACGGGCCTGAAAGTTCAGGGCGCCAAGGACAATGCCGCCGTATGGGCTGTGGCCCAGGGCCAACGGGCCGACAAGGGTTCGCTGGAAGCCGTCACCACCAGCCTGAAGCGCGCGACCTCGATCGCTGACGTGTCGCTGGCGGCGGGGCAGCAGATTTCCGACCTGCTGATCGAGCTGAAGCAGAAAGCCACGGCTGCCGCAGACGAAAGCGCCACCCTGGCGATGCGCACCTCCTACAACGATGAGTTCCAGGCGCTGCTGAAGTCGATCAAGTCGTTTGCGGATAACGCCGTGTTCGACGGCGTGAACATTCTGAACGGTGTGGACAACGCTCCGATCAACTTCCTGGCCAGCGCAGATGGCGCTGAAACCATCGCCATGAAGCGTCAGGACATGAGCCTGACCGGTCTGGGACTGGGCGGAACGCCGGGCCCTGATCTGCTTGACAAGGCCAAGGCCGATACGGCCCTGACGGCGATCAATGCGGCGATCGCCACCAGTTCGGCCAGCCTGGCTGAGTTGGGCGCGCAGGCCAAGCAGATCGAACGCCACACCACCTATGTCAGCAAGCTGTCCGACGCGCTGGAAATCGGCATCGGCAATCTGGTGGACGCGGACCTGCCCAAGGAAAGCGCCCGCTTGCAGGCCCTGCAGGTCCAGCAGCAGCTGGGCGTTCAGGCGCTGTCGATCGCCAACCAGGCGCCGCAGATCATCCTGTCACTGTTCAAGGGGTAAGGTTCCCGCTTAAGGGTTCGTTATCAGGCGGTGCGGCACTGTAGAAAAGCGGAGCCGTGCGATGATCAACAACAGCTATCTGCTAGGCCTGTACGGCGCGACGAATCCCTATTCGTCCGGCGGGCCCGCTCTGCCCAAGCCCAAAACACAGCACGCGCACCTGTGCGAGCAGGCCTCCTCCATGCGCGCCGCCCTGGCCGGGCGTCGTCTGATCAACGAATCCGCCGTCAACGTCGATATGGCCGGGGCGTCGGCGGACTACCGCAAACTGTTCGCCCTGTATCAGGGTCTGAACAGCCTCAGCGCCCTGGCTGACCGCGCCAACACCAAGGGGCTGACGGGTCTGGAAGCCGATCAGCTTTCCCGACGCTTCTCCGAAGGACTGACCGAGTTGTCGACCTATATGTCGACGGCGGCGTTTTCAGACGTGCGTCTGGTCCAAGGTGTTTCGCAGACGACAGTGAAGACCGGGGCCGCGATTGAAAAAGACCCCACCACCTATGTGACCCCGCCCATCCACGACGGGGCGTTGAGCGATCCGGTCAAGGCGTTCGAGGGCGATGTGCGGTTCTCGGTGACGGTGAAGAACGGGTCCGTGTCTCGCGCCATCGCCATCGACCTGTCCCAGATGGGCGACACGCCCAGGACGATGGAAAACGTCGTCGACTACATCAATACTCAGCTCAGTGACGCCGGGGTTCAGACCCGCATGGCGCGCGAGCTGATCCCGGCCCAGCCGAAAGTCATCAAGGCGGGCGACAAGAGCATCACCCTGCCGGCGGGGCCTGACCAGTGGGCGCTGAAGGTGCGGGGCGGCACGGGCGAGACGGTCAGCTTCCAGGCCGTGGACACGTCGGACGCCGTCTATGTGACTCAAGGCGTCGGCACGAATAAATCCGCCCAGTTGTTGAAGTTCCAGGCCGACGGCGGCGACGCCCCGGAGGCCCAGCCTGGCGTGAATGGGTCTTTCTGGGTCGAAGGGCGCATCGGGCAGACCAATCTTCCCGCAGGCGTGGACGCCATCCGCGCCAGCGCTGTCGGTCCTGACGGATCGCTGTGGGTTGTGGCGGACCTGACGTCGGGCGGAACCAACCAGCCGATCAAGGGCGCGCGCGACGTGGCCCTGATGAAGTTCGATTCGGCAGGCAATCTGCTGCAGACCAGTCTTCTGGGGGCGGCCTCATCGGCCAATGGCTATTCCATCGCCGTGGCGGACGACGGGCGTGTGGCGGTGGCCGGCTCGGTCATCGGCGCGCTGGAGCCGGGCAAGAGCGGCGACTCTCCCAAGACTGCCGACAGCTTCGTCACCGTGTTCGACAGCACCGGCAAGGAGATGTGGACCCAGCGTCGCGGGGCCAAGGCCGCCGACGAAGCCACCCAGGTCAGCTTCGGCCCGGACGGCGTGGTCTATGTCGCAGGTCGGTCCCAGTCGGCCATGCCGGGTGCGGCGGCGATCGGGGGATGGGATTCCTATCTTCAGACCTTCAAGGAGCAGAAGACCTCGGTTATCGGGCCGGTCACCGGCGTCAGCCTGTCGACGCTGCAGTTCGGTACGGCGGGCGATGATTCCGTCCAGGCCATGACCACGTCCGGCTCGAACATCTACACCGCCGGGGTTGAGAGCGGACGCATCGTCGTGCGTCAGTTCACCCTCGACGCCGCAGGTGTGCCGACCCTGGCCAATACGCGCGATCTGGGGCGAGCCAATGGTCAGATTTCGGGCATCGCCGTCGAGAACGGCAAGGTCGTGCTGGCGGGGCAGACGGATAATCCGGCGCTGGACATCGGCACGGTCACCAACGCCCACGCAGGCGGAACGGATGTGTTTGTCGCCACGCTTTCGCTGGATCTTCAGGCCTCTGGCGATGACCGGCTGACCTATTTCGGCAGCGACGGAAACGACACTGCTGCCGACGTCGTGGTCAAGGACGGCAAGATCTGGATCACCGGCACGCACCGCGACGCGGGCGCCGGCAAGACTGATCCGACAAAGGGTTATCTGGCGCGGCTGGACCTGGAGACGGGCGCGGTTGAGTACAATCAGACCTGGCGTGGCGATAATGATCAGGCGGCGCCGACCACCATCAGCATCGTCTCTGGCGGCGCCAGCGTGCTGGACCGGCTGGGCCTGCCGCAGGGCGAGGTCATGCAGTCCGAATCAAAGCTGCTGACCGTGGCGACCTCGGCGCGGGCAGGGGACCAGTTCACCATTACGCCTGCGGGCGGCGGGCGTGCGGTGACGGTGACCATCGATGACAAGGACACGCTGGATTCCCTAGCCAAGAAGATCACCAACGCCTCGAACCGCCAATTGAAGGTGACGGTCATCACCGATTCCAAGGTGAACCCGCCGGTGCAGCGGCTGCAGATCGTTGCGGCGGACAATAAGGATGGAGCCGTGATCTCGGCGGGGGCGGCGGGCAAGGACGCCCTGGCGGCGCTTGGTCTGACGCCGGGCTTTGTCGGCAAGACGGGTGATAAGTCGGCCAAGACCTATGGTCTGAACCTGTCCAACACGCTGAACCTGAATGATCCGGCCAGCATCAAGGCGGCTATCGACAGTCTGGCGTCGGCCATGACCATCGTGCGTTCGGCCTACCGGTCGCTGGGGCCGCAGACGTCCACGAACAACACCATGACGGGCAAAGGCTCGTCGACCGCCTACCAGCAGGCGCAGCAGGCCAGTTATCAGGCGGCGCTGAACCGTCTGTTGGCCTAGAAGGGATCGGCGCCGCCGGTTGGCGGTTGACGCCCGGCGCCCCCTCGGGGTTATTGAACGCCCCAAACGCGAAAGCCCCCTATGGCCCTTCCGAAAGACAACCGCGTCATCATCGCCATCGGTGCGGCGGTGGTGATTCTCGCCGCCGTTGTGCTGGCTCTGATCTTTACGGGCGGAGGCGACAAGACGCCCGAGGCGCCGCCTGCATCGCGCGGCGGCCTGACCGTCGATCTGGCCGAGGCGCCGTCGCTGGAGCCGACGCGTGAGCTGCGTTGCTTCGTCAATGGTCAGTTCGTGGGTTTGGCGACCCTGGCGGCCTGCGCCCAGAAAAACGGTCTGGCCACGGATGCGCTGGACGTGGGTCTGGACGCGACGGGCGCCCTGGCCGCCGCCCCGACCGCATCTTTCGCACCGCCGCCCGAGGCGCCGCCGGTTCTGACGGTTGATCC
>NZ_JABAZW010000102.1:9156-43602 GCF_018608325.1 Brevundimonas sp.
GGACCGTCCGGTGAAGCCGGTGACGGCGCCGTCCGCGGGCGGAACCCAATGCCTGCGCCACACCGGTGACGACTGGCGTGTCCTGTCGACGGGCATGAGCCTGAACGCCTGTGTTCAGGCCCTGTATGCCGGAACCTGCGTCCGTCCGGGCGAGGCCCAGTATGGCCGCTGGGGCGACACCACCCTGCGTCTGGTCCCGCGCCGCGTGGAACAGTCGAACGACAACACCCGTTTCCGCACCCTGGCCGAACAGGACCGCAACTGCCAATTCACGGGGATGAACTGATGCGCGTACTTGCACTCACCGCCATCGCCGGCGCGGCCCTTCTGGGCGCATGCAGCAACCAGCCCAAGTTCAAGTTCGAGCCGGGCGTCTGCTATTATGTCGCCGAGCCGACCTCGGCGGCGCCCAAGCTGCAGAAGCTGGCGGATGGACAGGCCCAACTGGAACTGTGCGCCGCGCGTCTGGAAGAGATGCGCCTGCGCTTCCTGCGTATGGGCGGGTCGAACAACGAGGTGACCGGCGCCTATCAGGGGCGTTTCATCTTCATCGACCGCGAGGGCGTGAAGATCGCCAAGACCCTGACCGGCAGCCGCTTCTTCTCGATGGCGCGCACGGGTGATGGGCGTCTGGCGATCCCCGGCGCGATCCAGCGTGACGAGACGGGCCGCCCTGTGGCGGTCGCGGCGGAGCCTGTGGCCCAGTAACGGCGTTTCGCGCAGGGTCTTGCGCGCATCGAACAAAGGTGGAACATTTAGTTAATCCACCGATTTGGCGGGCCTGATGACGAATGCGGCTGGCGGTGATCCGCCGCGCCTCTAAGACATCCGGCTGAATTAAGGGATGGGCGACGGTCTCGCTGTCCCGCACGAGAAGGAAGAAGTCATGGCTGGATCAGTCAACAAGGTCATTCTGGTCGGCAATCTGGGCCGCGACCCGGAAATCCGCTCCATGCCGAACGGCGACCGCATCGCCAACCTGTCGATTGCGACCTCGGAAACCTGGCGCGACAAGTCCTCGGGCGAGCGCAAGGAAAAGACCGAATGGCACCGTGTCGTCGTGTTCAACGACAACATCGTCAAGGTCGTCGAGAACTATGTGAAGAAGGGCTCGACCGTTTATATCGAGGGTGCGCTTCAGACCCGCAAATGGACCGACCAACAGGGCGTCGAGAAATATTCGACCGAGATCGTGGTCAGCCGCTTCAAGGGTGAACTGACGATGCTGGGCGGCCGTTCGGAAGGCGGTTCGTCGGGCGGCGGTTACGGCGGCGGCGGCGGTGGTCGCGGCGACGACGACTATTCGTCGGGCTTCTCGACTGGCGGCGCCAACAAGCCCAGCGGTCCCAAGGAAAGCTACGACCTGAACGACGACATTCCGTTCTAAGAGGCATCAGGCGGTGGGGCGGTCTGCGTACAGTTATCGCGACGACCCCGCTGTTCCTGCATTCCCGGACGACCGGCCTCTGGTCCTGTTCGATGGTGATTGCGCGCTGTGCTCCGGCTCGGCGCGCAAGATCCTGAAGGCGGACAAGACAGGCGTCTTCCGGCTGGCCCCGACCCAGTCTGAACTGGGGCGGGCGCTTCTGGTCCACTATCGCGTGGACCCTGACGATCCCTACACCATGCTGCTCATTCAGGACGGTCTGGCGCGTGAGCGTTCGGACGGCGCCTTGGCCATCGCCGCGCAACTGCCGATGCCGTGGAGGCTAGCGGTCGTGGGGCGGATCGTGCCGCGGTTCATCCGCGATGTTTTTTATGACTTCATCGCCCGTCGTCGCCGCCGGTTTCCCGGTCAGGCCTGGTGCGCCATGCCTCAGGCGGGCGCATCGGCGGGACGTGACTTGGCTGACCGGGTGTTGGGATGAGCGGGCGGGTTCTGGTGCTGGGCGCCAATGGCTTCATCGGCTCGCATCTGGCGGCGGCCTTGTCGGCGGATGGCTGGTCCGTGCGGGCAGGCGCGCGCCGCATCGCAGAACCGGCCCGCCGCGCGCCGGGCTTTGAATGGGTGTCGGCGGACTTTTCCAGACTGACGACGGCGGAGGCCTGGGCGCCGCTGCTGGCGGGCGTTTCGGCGGTGGTGAACTGTGTCGGCGTGTTGCAGGACGGCGGCGGCGACAGCACCCGCGCCGCCCATGTCGACGGTCCCCGCGCCCTGATCGCGGCCTGTGAGGCGGCGGGGGTGTCGCGCCTGATCCATATTTCCGCCGTGGGGGCCGATGATGCGGCGGGCACAGACTATGCACGGACCAAGGCTGAGACAGAGCGTCTGGTTCAGGCCAGCCGCCTGAACTGGCTGATCCTGCGGCCATCACTGGTGGTGGACCGGGCGGCGTTCGGCGGTACGGGCCTGATCCGGGCGCTGGCGGCCTTTCCACTGATCGTGCCAGTGGTGGGGGGCGATCAGAGCTTCCGACCGATCCCTCTGGGCGACCTCAGCGCCGCCGTCGTTGCGTCGCTGAAGCCCGGCGCCGTCTCACGCGAGACGCTGGACATGCCGGGACCAGAGGCGGTGACCATGGCCCAGACGGTGCGCCTGTATCGCGGCTGGATGGGGTTGAAGCCTGCGCCGGTCGTACGTGTGCCGCGCGCACTGGCGGCGCCTGCATTGGTGATCGGCGACCTGCTGGGACGGCTGGGCTGGTCGTCGCCTATCCGCACCACGGCGATCAAGCAGATGGATCATGACGTGTCCGGCCACGACAGCGGCTGGGCCGAGCGGCTGGGCGTGACGTCGCGCGGGTTTTCACGGTTTCTGGCCGAGACACCGGCCTCGGTTCAGGACGTCTGGCACGCGCGCCTGTGGTTCGTGCGTCCGGTGGCCATCGTCACTCTGGGCCTGTTCTGGCTGATTACGGGTCTGATCAGTTTCGGCCCCGGCTGGAACGGCGCCGTCGCCATCCTGCATGAGGGCGGATATGGCGGCTGGTCCGGACCGGTCGCCTGGTGGGGCGCGCTGCTGGACGTCGTGTTGGGGCTGGCCCTGTTCGTGCGGCCCTGGACGGCGCGGGTGGCCATCTTCATGTGTTTGGCTACGGTCGGCTATCTGATCGCCGGGACCCTGAGCCTGCCGCACTACTGGATCGACCCGCTGGGGCCGTGGCTGAAGGTCTTGCCGATGATGGCCCTGTGCCTGTTTGTCGCCGCCACGGACGCCCGCCGATGAGCCTCTATTTTCTGCTGAAGATCATCCACATCCTGTCCGGGGCCGTCCTGTTCGGCACAGGCGCAGGCATCGCCTTCTTCATGCTGCGCGCCCATGCGACCAAGGACGCGAAGACGGTGGCGGATGTCGGCAAGATCGTGGTTCTGGCCGACTTCGTCTTCACCGCCAGCGCCGTGGTGGTCCAGCCGATCAGCGGCCTGGGCCTGATCCATCTGCAGGGCTGGTCCCTGACCAGTCCGTGGTTGCTGGCGGCCTATGGCCTTTATGTTCTGATCGGCGTCTGCTGGCTGCCGGTGGTGTGGATCCAGTACCGGATGATGAAGCTGGCCGAGCAGGCGGCGGGGCAGGGCGCGCCATTGCCGCCCGCCTATCATCGCCTGTTCCGCTGGTGGTTCGGACTGGGCTGGCCCGCCTTTGCCGGGGTGCTGGCCATCTATTGGCTGATGGTCGCCAAGCCGGAGTTCTAAGGGCGGCTGGTGAAGCGTCCGTGTGATCCTGCATCGGCCAGCGCATCGCGCACAGCGACGGTCAGTTCGTCCATCGTCGCCACCTGACGCACGCCATAGGCCGCCGCCGTGATGTCGACATTGCCCTTTCGCCAGAAGCCGTCGGGCGCAAGGACGATCAGCTTTCCGCCGCGCGCGTGCAGGCCCATCTCCAGCAGGCTGACGGGGCTCTGCGTGCCGGGTGCGAAATACATGACGATGACGTCGGAGGCCTCAAGCGCATTCAACTCCCACTCGACCTGACGGCGGAACTCGGGTTCGTCGGCGTCGGGCCGCCAGGCTGGATTCCAGTCAGGGCGGCGGGGATTCAGGATGACCACGTCCATGTCCGACAGCGCCGTCGTCATCGCGGACTGCCAGTCCGGCGCGCCGCCCATGTCGATGCTGCCGCCCAGGAAGACGCGGGGGCGCCGGTTGTCGATGGGTAGGGGCTGGGGTGACGTCACCAGAAGCGGACCCTGCGTCGATTGGGCAAGGGCGGGCGTGGACAGAAGGCTCAGGGCCAAAAGGCTGGCCGCGGCGGTGAATGACGGCTTCATCAAGCGCCCTCTCGGTTCAGGAATGCGGCGACATAGCACTACGGGTCCGAAAGGGCAGGGTGGGCAACGTAAGGAATGCTCATTGAACGTGAGGCGCGGCCCGGCCCCGTCTGTGGCATTCCGATCAGCATGACTGTCGCCACGCCCGCACCAACGCCTCCGCCTGCCAAGCCCCATGCCCTGACCGGGCTGGAGATCGCCGCCATCGCCGCGATCATCGTGGTGTGGGGCGTGAACAATGCGGGCGCCAAGCTGGCGACCGAGCATCTTAGCCCGCTGCTGGTCGGGGCCATCCGTTTTGGCATCGCCAGCGCCTGCCTGTTCGCCTTTGTGCGGCCGCCGTTTCCCGACTGGAAAAGCCTGCTGATCATCGTGCTGGTGGGCGGCCCGATCCAGTATGGGCTGGTCTATACGGCCTACTGGCTGGCGCAGGACATCAGCCCGGTGACCGTGGCCAATCAACTGTGGATTCCCTTCACCTCCCTGTTCGCCTTCCTGATCCTGGGGGAGCGGTTGAGCCGGGGTGCGCTGTTTGGCATGGGCATCGCCTTTGTCGGGGTGGCGTGGATGACGCTGGACGCCCACGCGCTGCAGGACTGGCGCGCCATTCTGGTGGGGATTTCAGCGGGTGCGGCCTGGGCTCTGGCGACGGTGGTGGCGCGGCGCACGACCTCCATCCCGCCGCTGAAGATGCAGGGCCTTCTGGCGGTGGGAACCTTGCCTGTGCTGGCGTTCGGTTCGCTGGTGTTCGAGCATGATCAGATTGACGCCATCCGTGCGGCGCCGCCGATGGTCTGGGTGTCGCTGATCTGGGCTGGGGTGGTGTCGTCGGTTCTGGCCACGACCCTGCTGTTCTGGCTGGTGCAGCGGCGTGAGGCGGGGCGGGTGACCCCCTATCTGCTGGCGACCCCCGTGGTGTCGATCCTGATCGGCTGGAGCCTGATGGGCGATGTGCTGACGCCGCAGATCCTGACAGGGGCGGCTATCGCCATGGGCGGGGTGGTGCTGGTGGCCCTGGCCGAACGGGGCTTGCGCGCAGGGGCCGCGAAGGCTTGATCTGTCTCCTGAGCAGATCAGGAGGTTTTCGTGTCCCATATCCCCGGCGACGCCGACCACGTATCCCGACGCTGGTTGGGCAAGTCGTCAAAAGAGCTGCAAGCCAATGAAGCCAGCGTCGTCCGCAGCGCCGCTGAGCGACGACCGATAGCCGAAGACATCAACGAGACCTTTGCGCAGGAACAGAGTTTCGGTGATCGGCTGGCGGACCGGGTCGCCGCCTTCGGCGGTTCCTGGCCCTTTATCAGCGCCTTTGGCGTATTCCTGTTGATCTGGACACTGGTGAACATCTTCCTGCGCAAGGATGCGTTCGACCCCTATCCCTTCATCTTTCTGAATCTGGTGCTGTCGATGCTGGCGGCGGTGCAGGCGCCGGTGATCATGATGAGCCAGAACCGTCAGGCGTCGAAGGACCGCATGGATGCGGGCAACGACTATCAGGTCAACCTGAAGGCCGAGATCGAGATCATGGCCCTGCTGGAGAAGGTCGAGCACCTGGCTGCCCGTCAGCAGGAACAGACGGAGCTGATCCAGCGGCTGCTGCAAGACAAAAACGCCCGCTGAACCGAAGTCCAGCGGGCGCGCTCGCCTTTACCGTGCAGGCGTTTAGCTGGCCGTCAGCGCCGCGCAGGCCACGCGGTCACCCGCGCCGCCAATGGGCTGGCTGGCGTGGTCGTCAGGGTTGGCGTGGATGATGATGGCCGAGCCGTCCGCGTCCCACAGCCACTGGCCGGGGCCCTCGGTCGAAATCCGGGCGCGGGTGGTGAAGACTTCGGCGTTCACCTTGCCGTCCGCGCCGGCGAAGACGTTGGGCAGGTCGCCGTCATCGGGACCAGCGGGGTTCAGCAGGCCGTGCGGCTGTTTCGGATCGCCATGATTGATGTGCGCGCCGGACGAGGTGAAGGGCGCTTCACAGACGGCGGTGGCGTGGATGTGGATGCCATGCCAGCCGGGCGTCAGGCCGGAAGCTTCGATCTTGATCAGCAGTCCGGTCGATCCCTGGCGCAGTTCGACATGGCCGATATTTGCGCCCTGAGCGTTGACCAAAACGGCCTGACCCGTCGTGCCGACAGGCGCGCGTTCGGCGTGGGCGTGAGGGCTGTCGGCGGTCGAGGCGCAGGCGGCGAGCGGGGCCATCGGCACGGTCAGGGCCAGGGCGGCGGCGAGCATGGGCAGACGCATATGGAAAGTCCTTTCAGAGACGGGCTTTCACGGCGACGTCGCTTTGCCACCGAGCCCCTTGAATGCTAGAAATCGTCACAACGGATCACGTTCCGATTCCGGCCGCATAAAGCCACGCTTCATTGACCGACGACAGCTACGAAAACGCCGCGACCCCGATTAACAGCGGAGGCGGCGGCTCCGACATTTCCACGATCACGATCGAGGACGAACTGAAGCGTTCGTACCTTGATTACGCCATGAGCGTGATCGTCTCGCGGGCGCTTCCTGACGCCCGTGACGGCCTGAAGCCGGTTCACCGTCGCATCCTGTATTCGATGCACGACCTGAACATGACGCCGGAGCGCAGCTATTCGAAATGCGCCCGCGTTGTCGGTGACGTGCTGGGCCGGTTCCACCCCCACGGCGACGCCTCGGTCTATATGGCCCTGGTGCGGATGGCGCAGCCCTTCTCGATGGGGCTGATGCTGGTCGATGGTCAGGGCAACTTCGGCTCGGTCGACGGCGATATGCCCGCCTCGATGCGTTACACCGAGGCCAAGATGGCTCCGGCCGCCGTCGCACTGATGGCCGACATCGACAAGGACACCGTCGATTTCCAGCCGAACTATGATGAAAAGGAACTGGAGCCGGTCGTTCTGCCGAGCCGGATTCCGAACCTGCTGGTCAACGGCGCGGGCGGCATCGCCGTCGGCATGGCGACCAACATCCCGCCGCATAACCTGGGCGAGGTCGTGGATGCGGCCCTGGCCCTGCTGGACGATCCGAACGTTTCGGACGACGCCCTGCTGGACATCGTGCCCGGTCCCGACTTCCCCACGGGGGGCGAGATCATGGGCCGTACGGCGCCGCGCAATGCGCTGCGCGACGGCCGCGGTTCGGTCATCGTGCGCGGCCGCGCCTCGGTCGAGGAAATCCGCAAGGACCGTGAAGCCATCGTGGTCACGGAGCTGCCGTTCCAGGTCAACAAACAGACCCTGATCGAACGCATCGCCGAAATGGTGCGCGAAAAGCGTCTGGAAGGCATTTCCGACGTTCGCGACGAATCCGACCGTCAGGGCATGCGGATCGTCATCGAGCTGAAGCGCGATGCTTCGGGCGATGTGATCCTGAACCAGCTGTGGCGCTACACCGCCATGCAGTCGTCGTTCGGCGTCAATATGCTGGCGCTGAACCACGGGCGGCCCGAGCAGATGGGTCTGCGCGACCTGCTGCAGATCTTCCTCGACTTCCGCGAAGAAGTCGTCGTTCGCCGCGTCAAGTTCGAGCTGAACAAGGCCCGTGACCGCGGCCATGTGCTGGTTGGCCTGGCCGTCGCCGTGGCCAACATCGACGAAGTGATCCACATCATCCGCTCGTCCGCCGACCCCAGCGAGGCGCGTGAGCGGCTGCAGGCCAAGGCGTGGCCGGTTGGTGACATGATGGCTCTGGTCGAGCTGATCGCTGACCCACGCTCGGTCATCGTCGAGGGTGACAAGATCCGCCTGACCGACGAACAGGCCCGCGCCATCCTGGCCCTGACGCTGTCGCGTCTGACCGGCCTGGGCCGTGACGACATCTTCGGCGAGGCGCGCAGCCTGGCCGATACGATCCAGGGCCACCTGACCATCCTGTCGGACCGCAAGAACGTCCTGGCCATCATTCGCGACGACCTGATCGACGTGAAGGACAAGTTCGCCGTGCCGCGCCGCACCCTGATCGGGGAAGGCGATGGCGAGATGGAGGACGAAGACCTGATCCCGCGCGAGGACATGGTCATCACCGTCACCCACAGCGGTTATGTCAAACGCGTCGCCCTGAACGCCTATCGGACCCAGCATCGCGGCGGCAAGGGCCGCAGCGGCATGTCGATGAAGGACGAGGACGCGATCACCAGCGTCTTCAGCGCCTCGACCCACACGCCGGTCCTGTTCTTCGCCACCAACGGCAAGGCCTACAAGCTGAAGACCTGGCGTCTGCCGCTGGGCAATCCGCAGTCGCGCGGCAAGGCCTTCGTCAACCTGCTGCCCATCGAGCCGGGCGACAGCATCATGAACGTGCTGCCGCTGCCTGAGGATGAAGCGACCTGGGGCGACTACGACATCATGTTCGCCACCTCGACGGGAGACGTGCGCCGCAACAAGCTGTCGGATTTCGCCACGGTGAACCGCGCGGGCAAGATCGCCATGAAGCTGGAGGGCGAAGACCGCATGGTCGGCGTCGGCCTGTGCACGGCGGACGACGATGTGCTGCTGACCACGGCATTGGGACGCGCGATCCGCTTCAAGGCCGACGATGTACGCGTGTTCAAGGGCCGGGATTCGACCGGCGTCCGGGGCGTGCGCCTGCAGGACGGCGACGAGGTCATCTCCATGGCCATCCTGGGCCGCGTGGATGCGACGCCGGAAGAACGCTCGGCCTACGTCAAACACGCCAACGCCATGCGTAAGGCGCTGGCGGGTGCGGATGCTGAGGAAGATGCAGCGCCGGTCGAGGCAGAGGATGACGTCGCAGACGCCGTCCTGTCGGTCGAGCGGATCGCGGAACTGGGCGCGGCTGAGCAGTTCATTCTGACGGTCACCGACTCTGGCTTCGGCAAGCGGTCTTCGGCCTATGAGTATCGCCGCACGGGTCGCGGCGGTCAGGGTCTGACGGCGCACGGTCTGGGCGGACGCGCTGGCACACGCCTGGCGGCGGCCTTCCCGGTCGAGGAGACTGACGACCTGCTGCTGGTCACCTCGGGCGGTCAGATGATCCGCACCCGCATCGACCAGGTCCGCATCGTCGGCCGCTCCAGCCAGGGCGTCACCATCTTCCGCACCGGCAAGGATGAGAAGGTCGTCTCGGTCGAACGCCTGCCCGAAAGCGGCGGTGATGATGAGGGCGATACGGGCGTCGAAGAGGGCGGCGAGGGCTGATCCCCGTCGGGATGAGCGGAGGTTTCGTCGTGTCGACCGCTGAAATCCTGATTGATGGAAGTCCGGCTGAGGTCAGCGACCTCAGCCATTTTGTCCTGTCCAACTATGGCGCCTTCACCTCGATGCAGGCGGAGAACGGCGGCGTGCGCGGGCTGGATCTGCATCTGGCGCGCCTGGAGGCCGAGGCGGTGGAGTTGTTCGGCGTTGCCGTGCCGGAAGCCTTGTTGCGCGAGCGAATGCGTCAGGCATTGGAGGGTCGTTCGGGCCGGTTCAGCCTTCGTGTGAATCTGTTCTCGGATGCGGTCAGCCTAAGGTCGCCCGATGCGGTGGTTCAACCGCGTGTGCTGACCGCCCTGTCGCCGCCTGCGTCGCCACTGACCAAATCGCTGCGGCTGAAGACGCAGATTTATGCGCGTGAAGTCCCGCATCTGAAACACGCCGCCACGTTCGGCCTGACACGCGCGCGGCGTCTGGCGGTTCAGGGCGGGTTTGACGACGCTCTGTTTGTCGATCCGAAGGGGCATATATCCGAAGGCAGTATCTGGAACATCGGCTTCATTCAGGGCGACGCTCTGGTCTGGCCTGAGGCGGCTATGCTGGTGGGGACGGGGCAGGGACTGCTGCAACGCGGCGCCGTCGAGGCGGGCTGGAACAGCGTCACACGCCCGATCAGCGTGAGTGAACTGGCTGATTTCGACGGGGCTTTCATCTGTAACGCGGCCACGCCAGCCTGCGCTGTGGCGGGGATTGACGGGCATGAGTTCGCCTCATCTGACGCCGTGATCGCCCGATTGAATGACTTCTGGCGATCAAACCCGTGTCAGACGATCTAGGCCGCTCATTTCGCACCTGCTAAGTGGCGGTCAACAGCGGACGACAGGCTGGGGAGAAACGCATGCGTATCGGTCTATATCCGGGCACCTTCGATCCGGTGACGAACGGCCATACCGACATCATCAAACGGGCGCTGAAGCTGGTGGACCGGCTGGTCATCGGCGTGGCCCAGAATGATGAAAAAGGCCCGCTGTTCACCACGAACGAGCGCGTCGAGATGTTGCGGGCCGAGGTCGCGTCGTTGGGCGGCGACATCGTGGTCCAGCCGTTTTCGACCCTGCTGATGCATTTCGCCGAAGAACTGGACGCCAGCGTCATCATTCGGGGTTTGCGTGCAGTCGCCGATTTCGAATACGAGTTCCAGATGACGGCCATGAACCAGCGCCTCAATCAGAACATCGAGACGGTGTTTTTGATGGCTGATCCGCGGCATCAGGCCATCGCTTCGCGGTTGGTCAAGGAAATCGCCCGTCTGGACGGCGCGATCGACAGTTTCGTCAGCCCTGCCATCGCCGAACGCGTGCGGGCCAAGGTCAAGAACAAGGGATGAGTTCTGGAATGCGTCTTGGTGTGATCGCGGCGGCCGCAGCCGCTCTTTTGGCGTCCGGCGTGGCGTCAGCTCCGGCTCTGGCCCAGGCGGCGGCCTCGGCGGCTGACTGGCGCACAGTCGCCCCGGACGACCTGCTGGTCATCGACACCAACAAGGGGCGGGTTCTGGTCGAACTGTCGCCTCTGGCTGCGCCCAACCACGTCGAGCGCATCCGCACCCTGGCCAATCAGGGCTTCTATGATGGATTGAAGTTCCACCGCGTGATTCCGAACTTCATGGCCCAGACCGGCGACCCCAAGGGCACCGGCGAGGGCGGCAGCGACCTGCCGGACCTGAAGGGCGAGTTCCATTTCCGGCGCGGCCGTGACGCGGGCTTCACCCAGGTCGAGAACGCGGGCCAGGGCATCGTCGGTCTGGTGGGAACCCTGCCGGTCCAGACCCAGCCCAACGCCCAGATGATGATCACGTCTGACTTCAAGGTCGACGCCAACGGCCTGTTCTGCCCCGGCGTATTCGGCATGGCCCGCGCCAATTCGCCGGACAGCGCCAACAGCCAATTCTATCTGATGACCGGCGCCAACACGAACCTGAACGGCCTCTACACCGCCTTCGGCCGCATCGTGTCGGGTCTGGATGTGGTGCGCAGCCTGAAGGCGGGCCAGGAATCTCAGGACGGCAAGGTGACCGACCCGGACACCATGACCCGCGTGCGCATAGCCTCGACCATCCCGGAGGCCCAGCGTCCGGTCGTGCGGGTGCAGAACACCGCCAGCGCCGCCTTCGCTCAGCACATTGAAGAGACACGGACGGCCAAGGGCTCCAGCTTCAACATCTGCGACGTTCAGCCGGTGGCTGAAGTCACAGGGGGCTGATCAATATAGTTAAGGGGGCGGGGGCCATGGGCATGAAACGGGTTCTGTTGGCAGGGGCCGTTCTGGCCCTGCTGAGCGGCGCGGCGCAGGCGCTGCCCGTGCAGGCGCAGCAGGTCGAGCCGGTCTTCCCGCCGCCGCCGCCCGTACCGACGGAATGGCGCACGATCGCGCCGCAGAATCTGTTGGTGATCGAAATGACCAAGGGACAGATTCTGGTTGAACTCGCCCCTCAGATCGCGCCGGGCCATGTGGAGCGCATCCGGCTTCTGGCCTCGCGTGGATTCTACGACAATCTGACCTGGCACCGGGTCATCGACTGGTTCATGGCCCAGACAGGCGATCCGCTGGGGACCGGCGACGGCCAGAGCTATTATCCCGACCTGAAGGCCGAGTTCACCTTCCGGCGTGGGCCTGAGATGGCATTTGCGCCGGTCGCGACCCCGATGGGTTCTGTTCTGGGCTTCATCGGCTCTGTACCGGTTGAGACGCAGCCGGATGCGGCCATGGCGGGCACGCCGGATCGCAAGGTGCATGGCTGGGGCCTCTATTGTCCCGGCGTCGCGGGTATGGCGCGTGACGAGGCCAATGACAGCGCCAACAGCCAGTTCTTCCTGATGCGTCAGGCCTATCCTTCGCTCGACAAGCGCTACACCGTCTGGGGACGTGTGGTGTCGGGTCTGGACGTGGTGCGGGCGCTGAAGGCCAGCCCCAATCCCGACGGCATGGTCGAGGGACCGGACCGGATGACACTGGTGCGGGTGGCGTCTGACCTGCCTGCTGAGGCGCGTCCGTCGGCGGCGGTGCTGAATGCGACCTCGGCGACCTTCGCCGCCATCGTGGAGCACGCGCGTCAGGCCAAGGGCGCAGACTTCTCCATCTGTGACGTCGATCTGCCAGTGCGGGTGACGTCGCCGACGACGGCGCCCGCCGTTTAGGCGGTCGCCGCTGCGCCCTTGCCGCCGCGACCCCGTCTGCGCCGGCGACGGCGGGAGGACCGGACGGGCTTGTTGGCTTCGCGCATCTGCTGCAGCAGCAGGCCTTCCCGCAGACCGCGGTCGGCGACGCGCACGCGTTCGGACGGCCAGGCGCGTTGAATGGCTTCTAGAATCGCGGCGCCTGCCAGCACCAGATCGGCGCGGTCGGGGCCGATGCAGGCCTCTTTTGCGCGGCCTTCTGGACCCAGCGTCTTCAGCCGGTCCGCCGCCGCTTCGCAGTCGGCGCGCGTCATCCACAGCCCATCGACCCGGTCGCGGTTGTAGCGCGGCAGTTTCAGGTGAATGCCCGCCAGACTGGTGATAGCGCCTGATGTGCCGACCAGATGGCCCCGGTTGCGGGCGAACAGATCGCGGATTTCCGGCTGATCAATGCCGCCTGCCGCGATGGCCAGCCCCATGTCGGCGACCATGGCTTCGTACCAGTCTTCACCGGCGTTGGCGGGTTCGGGATGGCGTTCAGCCAGACTGACCACGCCTAGTGGCGCCGACATCCAGGCGGTGGTCGTGAAGCTCTCGCCCTCACGCAGCAGCCAGGCCAGTTCGGTTGATCCGCCCCCGACGTCGATGACCAGCGCGGCCTGCGCCTTGGGATCGATCAGGTTCAGGCAGCCTTCGACCGCCAGACGGGCCTCTTCCGCCGGGTCGATGATTCGCAGTTTCAGACCGGTGCCCAGACGCACGCGTTCGATGAACTCGGCCCCGTTGGCGGCGGCGCGGCAGGCCTGGGTGGCGACAGCGCTGAGACGGGACGGGTCGACACCCTTTCGCGCCACCCGTTCGGCGCACAGGGCCAGGGCGTCATAGGCCCGGTCCATCGCGCGGTCGTCCAGCCGCCCCGTCAGGGACAGGCCTTCGCCCAGCCGCACGATGCGGCTGAAGCTGTCGACGACGCGGAAGCCCTCACGCAAGGGGCGCGCGATCAGCAGCCTGCAATTGTTGGTCCCCAGATCGAGCGCGCCAAACAGAGGCGCATCCCGACCCGACGCATCCCGATTGCGGGATGGCTGGGACCGCTCGTCGCGCCGTGCGGGCGCGCCGTGGGTCTCCGGCATGGGCCGTATCCAATGTGGGCGGTCCAAAGCGGCGCCCGTCCCCATGAAACTAACCCGAGGCAATCGTCCGCGCCAAGCCAATCTGTCAGCAAGATGAACAGGCCTGTGGGCGTCCGCTTCACACGACGGTGCGTATAAAGGCGATCATGACCCAGATTCACACCACGCGCTTCAGCCTTGGCCAGGTCGTTCGGCACCGTGACGACGCCTTTCGCGGCGTCGTGATCGACGTGGACGCAGGCTATGCAGGGGCGGTCGGCGAAACGGGCGACATCTCGCCGGAGCAGCCGTTCTACCGTGTCTTCGCCATAGGAGAGGCGGGCGGTTTCGTCGCCTATGCCGCCGAGGCTGTTCTGGAAGACGACGCCGATCAACTGACCATCGCTGACGAACAGCGGTGGTTCACGATTGATGCTTACGGCCATCACGCGCCGCTGGACATGCGGCTCCACTGACCCTTGGAACCGGGTGGGGTGGATGGCTATATGACCTCAAAAGAGGAACCGCTCTCCATGTCTGATTTCGAGCATGTCTTCGAAAAACCCCCGGAAGGCGCCGCCGCCGACTGGACCATTCCGCAGAACTGGGCCGCCTATACCGAGGTCGAGCACCAGACGTGGGACACCCTGTACGCCCGCCAGATGAAGATCCTGCCGGGCCGCGCCAGCCAGGCCTTCCTGCGCGGTCTGGATGAATTGGACTTGAATGCGGGTGGGATTCCCGACTTCGACGTCATCAATCCCAAGCTTCAGGCCCTGACCGGCTGGACCGTGGTCTGCGTGCCGGGACTGGTGCCGGATGAGGTCTTCTTTGACCATCTGGCCAACCGCCGCTTCGTCTCGGGTCAGTTCATCAGGAAGCCGGATCAACTGGATTACCTGCAGGAGCCAGACATCTTCCACGATGTCTTCGGCCATGTGCCGATGCTGACCGACCCCGATTTCGCCGCCTATATGGAGGCCTATGGCAAGGGCGGGCAGAGGGCGGCGTCGCTGGGCATGCTGCCCAATCTGGCGCGGCTGTACTGGTACACGGTCGAGTTCGGCCTGATGAAGGAGGCGGACGGCCTTCGCATCTATGGCGCGGGCATTGTGTCGTCAGCGACCGAAAGCGTGTTTGCGCTGGATGACGCGTCGCCGAACCGTCTGGGCTTTGATCTGGAGCGGGTGATGCGGACCCTGTACCGGATCGACGACTTCCAGCAGGTCTATTTCGTCATCGACAGCATAGATGCGCTGCGGGAAGTCACGCTGAAGGACTTCGGTCCCGTCTATGACGCACTGAAGGGGCAGGATGATCTGGCGATCGAAACCATCCTGCCGACCGACAGCGTCATCACGCACGGCACCCAGGCCTATGCCGACAAGGGCGGGCGGTTCGCCGCCTGACCGTCAGGGGCGCTGGAACGGATAGAAGCCAGCGCCCAGGTCCAGAATGCCGGTCAGTTCGTCCAGCGCGCCACGGCTTTCGTCCAGCAGCTTGGGGTCGGCCAGATCGGCGGGGCGCAGTTCGTCGCGATACCAATGGCTCGCCCAGTCTGACAGGCGCGCGTGCAGGGCGTCGGTCAGGCGCATGGCCGGATTTGTCGCCGCCAGTTCCGCCGCGTTCAGCACGACCCGCAGGCGCAGACAGGCGGGGCCGCCGCCGTTGCGCATCGACTGACGCACATCGACATATTGAACGCGACCGATGGGACCGTTGGAGGCGGCGATCCGTTCGGCGACTGCGTGGCTGCGCGGGTTGTCGCGCGTTTCGGTCGGGCAGATCAGCGTCAGGCGGTCCTCGCCCGGAACCTGGATCAGCATTGAGTTGAACAGATAGCTGGATATGGCGTCGGCCAGCGGCAGGTCGGCGTTGGAAACCTCGATGAACTGGGGTTCGAACAGGCCGTCGGCGGCGCGGCGGATGGCGGCCTTGGTCGCGTCCGTGTCCTCAAACGCCAGCTCGTGGAAGAACAGGGTGTCCAGCGCACCGACGCAGACCACGTCGTTGTGGAATGTGCCGCCTGCTATGGCGGCGCGGGACTGCTGGGCCAGAACGGGCCGTCCGGCCTCATGGCGGCGGACGATGGCCTCAGACGCTTCGCGCGTCTGGCGGGCGGGGAAGGGGCCGTTCCACGGTTCGAAGGCCTCACGCCCCCAAACCAGCAGATTGACCCCGCGACCGCCGTGCGTGGCGCACAGGCGGACGTGATTGGCGGCGCCTTCATCGGCCAGATGGGCGACGGCGGGCAGGGCGTCGTGGACGGCGAACCGGCTGGCGTCCGGGAACAGGGCGTCCAGCGCGCGCTTGGTCTGTTGGTGCTCCAGACTGCGATGCAGATTGGTGTGCAGGTTGGCGGGGGTGAAATGCACCCGACCATCGGCGGCGTCGCTGGACGGCGTCACAGTCGCGGCGTTGGCGGCCCACATGGGCGAGGCCGAACAGGCGGCGGCGGCGAAAGACGGCGCATTTCTCCACGCGCACTCCAGCACCTGTCCATCCGTGCCGGTAAAGCCCAGCGACCGCAGGAAGGGGATGTTGGGCCGCTCATGCGGCGGCAGGACGAACTGAGGCAGGCCCAGGTCCGCCAGCACCTTCATCTTGTCCAGCCCCTGCAACACCGCTGCACGCGGGTTCGACGCCTCACCCTTGTTCAGGCTGGAGGCCAGATTGCCGGGGCTGAGGCCAGCGTAGGAATGCGTCGGCCCGATCAGGCCGTCGGCGTTGGCTTCGATGGCGTGGGTCATGGCACTATGGCTTTCGGGCGAACACGATCCGCTCTGCGGTGGGAGGATCATTCACGTTCCAGACTTGTCCGAGCGACAAGTCGAGCTGTCTGATCGTCCTCGCATCGACCGGATGAACAAGGTTGGCGGCGTAGATTGAGGGCGCTTGGTTTCCCAGAACTGAGCGCGGCTGGGTCACTTCGGGAGCACGTTTGGCGGCTTCCATTGCCTCCTGAAAGTCGTCGAGCGCGACGATAAAGACCAATGGCTCAAGCTCGCCGCGACCTGCTTCCACCTCGACCTTTACCATCCATCCTGCGGCCATCTAAGTGCGGAGCCCCTTGATCTCGCTTTCGATGTTCTTGACCGAGCCAGCCTCGAAGCTGGCGACGGGGTAGGCGCAGTAGTCGGCGGCGTAGTAGGCGCTTGGGCGGTGGTTGCCGGAGGCGCCGAGGCCGCCGAAGGGCATGTCGCCCGCCGCCCCCGTCGTCGGACGGTTGAAGTTGACCACGCCCGCGCGGATGCGGCGGATGAAGTGGTCCCAGTTCTTTGGATCATCGCTGACCAGACCGGCGGACAGGCCGTAACGGGTGGCGTTGGCGGCGGTGATGGCGGCCTCGAACGTCGGCACGCGGATGACCGACAGGAAGGGGGCGAAGATTTCTTCGTCCGGCACGTCGATGCCGGTCACGTCGATGATGGCGGGCTTGACGAAAGCGCCGGGCAGGTTGGCGACGGGGCCTGAGGCGCGAAT
Organism: Brevundimonas sp.; assembly: GCF_018608325.1. Taxonomy (GTDB): domain Bacteria; phylum Pseudomonadota; class Alphaproteobacteria; order Caulobacterales; family Caulobacteraceae; genus Brevundimonas. Next base: position 26,268 of record NZ_JABAZW010000102.1, read on the forward strand.
GACCCTAGCGCCCATGTCGATCCGTTCCTGCAAGGCTTTCAGGGCCGCCTCTGCTGCGCGAGCCGAGATCAGCGGACCGGCATAGGGCTCTGGATCGCTGTCCCAGGGGGCGAAGTTCAGGCGGTCGGACAGGGCGGCGACGGCCTCGATGATCGCGTCGCCCTGCGCGCCTTCCGGCACGATCAGGCGGCGCGCGCAAGAGCAACGCTGGCCGGTGGTGATGAAGGCGGACTGGACCGCGATGCCCGCCACAGCCTCGGCGTCCGCCGCATCCCAGACGACCAGCGGATTATTGCCGCCCAACTCCAGCGCCAGGATGACGTGGGGATCGTCGGCGAACTTCCTGCGGAAATGCGCGCCTGCTGCCCCCGATCCGGTGAACATCAGCGCGTCGATTCCTGCGTCCAGCAGGGCCGCGCCCGTCTCACGTCCGCCCTGGACGACATTGACCACGCCGGTCGGCAGGTCGGCGGCGGCGAAGGCCTCGGCCATCACCTGCCCGACCAGAGGTGTCTCTTCCGAGGGTTTGAAGACGACGGTGTCGCCCGCCAGCAGGGCCGGGACGATATGGCCGTTGGGCAGATGACCGGGGAAGTTGAACGGGCCAAGCACCGCCGCCACGCCGTGCGGACGGTGGCGCAGGGTGGCGCGGCCGAAGGCGGTGTCGCTGGTGCGCTCGCCCGTGCGTTCGTCGTAGGCGCGGATCGAAATGTCCACCTTGCCGATCATGGCGGCGGCTTCGGTCTTGGTCTCCCACAGGGGCTTGCCGGTCTCGCGGCTGATGGCCTCAGCGATCTGGGGCGCGCGGTCCTTCAGCACGGCCTGATAGCGTTTGACGGCGTCGATCCGTTCGCCGCGCGGGGCGTCGGCCCAGGCCGGGAAGGCGGCGCGGGCGGCGTCCACAGCGGACTGGACCTCAGCCGGGCTGGCGGCCTGGCCTTCCCAGTTTACGGCTTCGGTCGTCGGGTCGATGGATTTGAACACGGTCATGATTTCACACGGATCGTTGCGCCGTTCCTGATCTTCAGAGCGGCGGCGGTTTCGGCGGTCAGGCGGGCGATCTCGCCGTCGATGTCGCACTTGGCGCGCACGGCGCGGAAGGCGGCGATGCTGTCGGTTGAGATCAGGGCGGGCAGTTCGGCCTCGACATGGTCGGTGATCTCCAGCCGCAGTTGGCGCGCATCGCGCACGGTGCGGATGTTGTCGCGGCCGCACGAGACGGTCGGACCCGCATCGAAGATGTCCACCAGTCCGTTGGGACGGAAGCCTTCGCTTTCCAGCAGGGCCATGGCCGGCACGCCCTGCGGATGGACCTTGCCGATCACGGCGCGCGCCGGTTCGGGCAGCAGTTCCGTATAGATGGGGTGGCGCGGGGCCAGGTCGAGGATGAACTGCTTGTCGGTGGAGCCGGTCATCCGGTCGGCGTCGTCGAACTCCATCGGGAAGAATTTGTGCGCCACATGGTCCCAGAAGGGGCAGGCGCCGTCGGGCGTGAAGACGCCGCGCAACTCCGCCAGCACATTCTCGGCGAACAGTTCCGGCTGGGCGCCGATCAGCATATAGCGCGACTGGCTGAGCAGACGGCCCGCGCCGCCCTTGCGTCGGTCGGCCTTCAGGAACAGCGAGCCGACTTCGGTCCAGCCGGTGCATTCATTGACCAGCACCAGCGTCTGGTGATCCAGCTTGACCCCGATGGACGGCGACGACGCCGTGTTATTGACCACGCGGAACGAGAAGAAGGGGCGTTTCAGCCCCACCGTCGCCTTGACCGAGCCGACGCCGTCGATGTCGCCGGTGTCGCCGTCCTCCAGCATCAATGTGTACCAGGCCTCTTGCGGGGCGACCTGACCGCGGAAACTGGCCTGGCTGAGCTCCAGCCGTTCGGACAGGGCGTCGGGGTCTTCAGTCAGGCTGGTGAAGCCGGGACCGGACAGGATGGCTAGTTCCAGCAGGTGGTCGAGATCAGCGGGACCGGCGGGGCGGACGACAAGCATTTACAGGGTTTCCATCCGCAGGGATTTCAGTTTGGCCGCGTCAATCTCGCCCGAGGCGATCTTGCACAGGATCAGGGCGCTGAGTTGGGCGCGTTCGACGAAGCTGTCGGGCCAGGCGAACTCCTGATCCGAGTGAATTTCACCGCCCCGGACGCCCAGGGTGTCGATATTGGGCAGGCCTGCAGCGTGCAGGTTGTTGCCCTCGCAGACGCCGCCGGACGGTTTCCAGGCGATGGGCTGGCCCAAGAGGGCGCCCGCTTCCTTGACCGCTTCGAACAGGGCGGTCTGGGCGGCGTCCATCGGCTTGGGCGCGCGGGTGAAGCCGCCGTGCAGGTCCAGCGTCAGCCCCTCGAACGGCGGCGCGGCGGCGATGGCGTGGACAGAGGCGTCGATCCAGTCGGCGGCGGCCTTGTCTGGCACACGCACATTGAAGCGGACCACGGCGTTGTCGGCGACGACGTTCAGGGCGCCGCCGCCCGCGATCTTGGCGACATTGACGGTGACGCCTTCGTGCTGGCCGTTCAGGCCATGAAGGGTGGCGGCGATGATGGCGGCGCCTGCGACGGCGTTGCGGCCTTCGTCAAAGGCGCGGCCCGCGTGGGCGGCGCGGCCGGTGACGATCAGATGATAGTTGCCGGTGCCCTTGCGGGCGCCCGCCAGCGTGCCGTCGGCCAGAGCCGGTTCATAGGTCAAGCCGACATGGCCGCGCGCGCCCAGTTCGGCCAGCAGGGGCGCCGAGGCGGGCGAGCCGATTTCCTCATCCGGGCTGAGCAGCACGGTCCAGCCGACGCCGTGTCGGTCGGGGTGGGTTTCGAACGCCTCCAGCGCGGCCAGAAGCACGCTGATCCCGCCCTTCATGTCGGCGACGCCGGGACCATTAAGGGCGCCGTCCGCGCGGGTGGTCACCGTCTGGAACCGGCTGTCGGCAGGAAAGACGGTGTCGTAGTGGCCGGTCAGTACGACCTGGATCGGGGCCTCGGGCCGGGCGGTGATCTTCAGGGCGTCGGCGTGGGCTTCTTCGCGCACCGAGCCGTCGTCGGCGACGGTGGTCGAGCCCTGGGTCGGGATGCGTTGGACCACGGCGGGCAGGCGGCGGGCCTCGGCCTCCAGCACATCCAGCATGGTGTTCAGCCCGGCGGCGTTGCGGCTGCCGGAGTTGATGTTCGCCCAATCGATGGTGCGGGCGATGATGGCCTCGCGCCGCGCAGCGACGTGATCGAGGACGGCCTGGTCAGAAATCAGAATCCGCATCGGCCAAACCCTAGACGCGGGGAGGGCAAAGGTGAAGGCCAAGGGCGATAGACAGTGGAAGAATGCACGCTAGATTGACGCGAGAGGGGACAATATCATGCTGAAACTCTGGCTTCGCGCCGCCAATCCGTTCAACGCGCCAAGGGCGATGGCAGAGGCCCAGAGGGCGGCGCGGGTGGGGACATTCGGGCTTCTGGCCTCAGGCGCGGTCGGGGCCATATCCAGCCTGCTGACCTGGCTGCATCCTGAGTGGCTGGCCGCCATCGTGGCCAATCAGCAGGCCAAGATGCAGATGAGCGCCGAACAGGCGGCGATGCAGAGCGCCATGATTGGCAGCATCATGCCCGTGGCGCTGCTGGCCAGCATGGTCTTCGGGATTGCCCTCTCGTTGGTTCTGGCCTGGGCGCAGTGGAAATACATGACCCGCGCCATTCCGATCATCGTTCTGGCCATGTTCGTCTACAGCATGTTGATCGTCTTAATCGCTGTGGCGACCGGTCAGTACAACGGGCGAGATTCGGGCTATCTGATCCTGCTGGGCGTGTCTTGGGCCGTGCAGATCGTGAGCGCGGTGCTGTATGTGGCGTCACTTCGCGGGGCCTTTGTCCTGCATCGCCTGAAACAGGAGCCTTGAGTGAGCGTCACCGTCTTCCACAATCCCAAATGCAGCACCTCGCGCAACGCCATCGCCTTGCTGCGTGAGAAGGGCGTCGAACCGACGGTCGTCGAATATCTGAAGACCGGCTGGGATCGCGCCACGCTGGAGCGGCTGGCGGCCAGGACCGGCGTCGGAATGGCGGGCCTGCTTCGGAAAAAAGAGGCGGACGCCAAGGCCCTGTTGGACGCCGGAGCGGACGATGAGGCGATCATCGCCGCCGCCATCGCCCAGCCCATCCTGATCGAACGCCCTATCGCCGAGACGGCCAAGGGCGCTGTGATCGGCAGGCCCGTCGAGCGGGTGCTCGACGTCCTTTAGTCCCGATCAGTGACGGTTCGGTCGGCGGTCGTTGCGCTGACCGGCCTCACGACTTTCACGACGCCAGCGGATCGACAGGCTGGTGTCGCCCTGACCGCCGAACTTGGACGCCACGGCGATGTTGCGGCGCGGCTGCCATTCGACCTTGACCGCAGCCCCGCCTTCGCCGCCGCCGATCACCTCCAGATAGACGTTGTCGGTGATGTAGCGGCCGCCCGAGACGGTGACCGCTGAGGCCTCGCCGCCGAAGGACAGTCGGTCCAGCCCCGCCAGTTCGCGCAGGTTGCCGATCACATCGAACCCGCCGCCGCCCGCCAGAGACGCCACGCCCGCCGCCAGCTGCGCCGCCTCGAAGGGCGACAACTGCGAGGCCGAGCGGCCGAACAGCACCTGCGAGAGGATTTCGTCCTGCGGCAGGGCAGGGGTGGAGGTCAGGGCGATCTTCGGCTCTGCCGCCGTGCCGGTGACGTCGATGGTGGCGGTCAGGGCCGGGTCCTCGCGCACCGCCTTCAGGTTCAGGCGGATCTGCTTGGGATCGGTCGACAGGGTGACGCGGCCATCGTCGTCGAAGACGAACCGCTTGCCCGCGAACTCATAGTCGCCGCGCACCACATTGGCCGTGCCCGTCAGCTGCGGCTGGGCGATGGTACCGCGAACGCGGGCGTTGACGTCGAGGATGACGTTCAGGCCGCGCCCGCTGACCCGCACCTTGCCGCCCGAAGAGCGCAGGGCGATGTCCATGCCGATCTGCGGGCCGCGCGTGCTGGCCTCTTTCTCGACCGGGTCGCCGCCGGGGCGGTTGATCTCGACCACGTCCATGGCGACGATGCCGGTGGAGCCGGGGACTTCCGGTTCGATCTTGGCCTCATCGACATTGATCTGGCCGCCCAACTGGATGTTGCCGTCAGCGCCGCGGACAATGGTGATCGGACCCGAGGCGCGGGCCTGGGCGATGTCGTTGTCGATGACGCGGAAGCGGGTCAGGGTCAGTTGCGCGTTGGAGCTGGAGCCTTCGCGCAGACCGATGCGGCCCTGGCCCGAAACCGTGCCGCCCGAGCCGTCATTGGCCGTGAAGGTCTGGATCTGGGCGGTGGTGTCATCGAAGCTGGTGCGCAGCGTCAGGTCGCCCAGACGCAGGCCGATGGCGTTCTCACGATAGCTGCCTTGCGACAGGTCGAACCGTCCGTTCAGGCGCGGCGCCTTCAGGGTGCCCGCGATGGTCGCCTGACCATTCACCTGGCCCGCCAGACTGCGGTCGCCGCCCAGGAACAGGTCCCAGATGGGCTGGATCTGGCCGTTGATCGAAACGCGGCCCGACATTTCGCGCGTATTGGCGATGGCCAGACGCAAGGGGGCGGCGGAGGCTTCGACCGGCAGGGTGATGTCGGCGGAGGCCTGAACCGCGCCTTCGTCCACGGCGGAGGCCTTGATGCTGAGGCTGTCGCCCGCCAGCGTGGCGTCCACGCGGCCGTTGACCGCCAGACCACGCGGAGCGTCGATGCTGCGGATGTTCTGCAGGGCGATGTTGGCCGTGCCCGACAGGTCATTGCCTGCACCGCGCACATTGACCTGACCCGTCGCCGTGCCGCGCAGGTCGGGGGCGATGGAGCCCAGTTCGACGCTGGTCAGATTGGCCTGGATCGAGGCGGTGCGGGCGTCCTGTCGCAGATCGGCCAGCAGCACGCCGCCGCCGACGCCCAGATCAAGATGCGCGGTCTTTTCGGCGCCGTTCAGGGTGACCGAGGCCGGGCTGCGGGTGGTGAAGGCCACGTCGCGCACCCGTCCGCCGCCACGCAGGCTGAGCGAATGGGCGGTGTCCTGACGCGCATAGACGCCCGTGCCGTTGAACTGAGCCGGATTGTCGCCGCCCACATCCAGCGCCAGGGTGAAGGGCAGGTTGTCCAGAGTGCCGCGCCCCTTCAGGTCCAGGGTGCGGACCATCCACGTCTGACCGGCCAGACGCACATTGCGTCCGGTGACGTCCAGAATGGCGCTGTCTGAACCGCCGCCTTCGGTCAGGCGCACCCGGCCATTGGCCTCACCCGAGGCCAGGAAGGCGCCGGCACGGGCGGTGAAGGTCATGTCGGCGCTGGAGGGGATGTTGTCGGACAGGGCGATGGCGCCCTGAGCCGTCACGCCGCCTGCGTTCACGTCCACATCGCTGAGGCGGATGCGCTTGCCGCCCAGGAAGAAGTTCCCCGCGGCGCGGGCCGGACCATAGTTGGAGGCGCTGGTCACGGTGATACGGCCGTCGGAGGCGTCGGCGCCCTTGCGGAAGCTGAGGATCAGATCGGCGTTGGTCAGGATCAGATCACCCGCCGTGATCTTCTCGAACCCGGCGGTCAGGTCGGCGCGCGGTTGGGACAGGGTGCCGGTCAGGGCGCCATTGCCCTTCATGTCGCCAGCGATCTCGACCGGTCCGGCGTTGAAGGGGCCGCGTGCATTCCAGTCCAGCGCCAGACGCAGCTGGCCGGTGGTTTCGATCAGACCCTTGGCGCCCGCGCGCCCATCGGCGCCGGTCAGTTCGCCGCGATCCACCTCGATACGGTTGCCGTTCAGTTTTCCGGCCAGCTCCAGACGCGGGGTCTTGCCCAGCAGGCGGTCCAGTTCCTCCATGCCCAGCGTCAGGTTACGGCCGCGACCGTCGAAGCTGAGCACCCAGGGGGCCTTGGCCTTGCCCGAGGACGAGGCGCGGATCGGCCCGCCAAAGGCGCCGCGCGCCTCGGGCAGGACGCGGGCGGCGTCGGTCAACTGGGCGTCGCCGTTAAAGCTCATGCCGCCCAGCAGATTGCGCGAACCCGAGCCGGTCAGGGTCAGGCCCTGACCCTGAAGATCGACCTTTTTCAGCAGCAGAGCGCCGTCTTTCATGCGCGAGGCCTGCATTTGCAGATGCGGCGTTGCACCCAGCAGGCCGCCGATGATGCCTTCCGCCGCGCCGCCGGTGACGCGGACGTCGCCGTCCAGGTCGTAGCGCCCGTCCTTGGACTGCAGGTTCAGCGGGCCGGAGATGCGGGTGGCGCGATAGGAGGCCAGGTCGGCGTTCAGAACCGTGGCCGTTCCGGTCAGGCTCCAGGTGTCCGCGCCGCCCTTGAACACGCCGGAATAGGCGGTCGGGCCTGCGACCTCGGCGCCGATCAGGCGGCTGAGAGAGGCGGTCTCGATGTCCAGCTTGATGCCGGTGGGCGAGGTGTTGTCCTTGGTGCGCAGGACGCCGGTCGCGCTTGAGTTGATGTTGTCCGCGATCAGACGCCAGGCCACGCCCTGCAGATCCTTGTCCCTGGACGGAACCATGGCGAAGCCGAAGCGGGCGGTGCGGCCGATGCGGGCGATGAACGGCTCCAGCAGGTCCGAACCGCTGAAGTCGGCGAAGCCGGAGACGCGCGCACCCTTCTTGTCGGTGAACTGGCCATCGACGTTCAGGGGGGTGAACTGGCCGGTCTGGACCTTGGCGTGGACCACGTCGGCATTCAGCACGGCGACGGCGGAGAAAGGCTGCTGGGGCGAATAGCCCAGCGCCCCGGCCAGCGGCCCGCCCTGGGCTTCGTTGGCGCGCAGGTTGACTCGCATCTCGCTGAGCTTGCCGCCGATGGAGGCGGCCAGACGCAGATAGTCGCCGGGACGGTTCAGACTGTCCGCGTTCAGGTTCACCACCTTGGCGCCGGTGCGCGGCACGCTGGCGTCACCCGCCAGGCTCCAGCGGCCATACTCCTTGGAGAAGCCTTCCATCAGGTCGAGATTGGTCGAAAACTTGTCGATCTTGATCGAGATCGGCATGGGGCCGCCGGGCGGCTCGTCCTTGGATTCTTCCAGCACCGGGCGGCGGATCACCTGGATCACGTCGGCGTGGATGTTCTGGGCGTGCAGGCGGCGCGCCAGAAGGGCCGTGTAGGACCATTTCATCCGCAGGTTACGCGCGTCCAGCCAGACGCCTTCGCCGTCGGTCACCGTGATCCGGTCGACCGAGAAGTCCTTGAGCACATCGCCCTTCAGACCATAGACGTGCAGGCGTCCGAACCGGCTGAGCTTCAGGTTCTGCACCAGACCGGACACGCGCTCGCGCCCGCCGTCGGTGGCGACATAGTAGCGTGCGCCGACCAAGGCGACGCCCAGCAGCACGACCAGACCGGCCAGCACGCAGGCGGCGATGACGCCGATCTTCTTAAGCGGCCAGCCGCGTTTCTTCGCCGGTTTCTTCGGGGGCGTGGCGGGGGGCGTAGGCGTTTCGTCCTGCACCGGCGCAGTCTCGGAGGGCGGGATCTCGGTCAAAACGCCTGTCCGATGCTGATGTAGACCTGGAAGTCAGGGTCGCCGTCGCGCTTGTTCAGCGGCAGGGCGATATCGCCGCGCACCGGGCCGAACGGCAGCTTGTAGCGTACGCCCAGACCGGCGCCGTAACGCATGTTGGTCAGGTTGGGCGTCTCCTGGAAGCCGATGGCGCCGGCGTCGAGGAAGGCCACGGCCTGGAAGCTGGCGCCCACGTCGCGCCGCACCTCGAATGAGGTTTCGAACAGCGACATGCCCCCGCGCGGCGTACCGTCGGGCAGTTGCGGGTTGACGCCCTGATACTGATAGCCACGGACCGAGCCGCCGCCGCCCGAGTAGAACAGACGGTCCGAAGGCACGCTAAGCTCATTGCCGCCGATGATGGAGCCGATGCGCAGACGCCCGGCCAGCACGGTCCTGCCGTCATTCTGGACCGGGTAATAGGCGGTGGCCTGCCCCTCGCTGCGCATGAACAGCACCGTATCCTCGCCCGCCACGGCGGTCGGCTGGATCGAGGCGGCCAGACGCCAGCCCTTGGTCGGGTTCAGCGGGTCGTTGGAGTTGTCCAGATAGGCGCTGGTGCGGATCGTGACGATCGCCAGGTTGCGGTCGAAGGACACCGCCTGCGGCGGCAGGGACGTATAGTCGTAGCGGTTCTCGTTGTAGTGGCCCGCGTCCAGACCAATGCCGTAGCTGAAGAACGAGGTCTTGCCGATGCGCTGGCGCAGGTCGGCGTTCAGGACCACGGCGGCGCGGCGATAGGCGTCGGTGTCTTCGTTCACCACGGCGGCGCTGAGGCCCAGGGTGCGGCCCGGCTTGCGCCAGTGGGGCAGGGACAGGTCGGCGCCGAGGCGGCTGTTGATGTCGGCGACGCGCGCTTCAAGCCGCAGGGTGTCGGCGCGGCCGAAACGGTTGTAGCGGGTCTGGATCACATCGACGCCGACGCCTTCGGCGGTGGACCAGGTGGCGCCCGCTTCCAGAATACGGCGAGGCCGGTCCTGAAGGCTGACGATGACGGGACGAAGCCCCTCGGCCGTCACCTGATCCAGCGGCGACAGGCCGACATTGACGCCGTCATAGACGCCCGTATCCAGCAGGCGGCGCTCAAGTTCGGCGACCAGTTCGGGGTCGTAGCGCTGGCCCTCGGTCCAGGGCGCCAGATTGGCGGCCCACTGTGGATTGGTTCGGCCGCGGGATTCGACCCGGACCCCGTTCAGCAGCACCAGCTTGCCGGAATCGATACGGTATTCCGGGGCGACGGTGAAACCGGCGTGATCGACCACGACGCGGCGGGGCTGGGCCACGGCGTCGGCATAGCCGTCGCGGGTGAGCGCGGCGACCAGTCGGCCTTCGCCCGCAATGACCTCGACCGCGCGGCCCGGATCGCCCGCCTTTATGCCGATGGCGTTCTTGGCGTCGGCAGCGGATTCGGCGTCCGGCGCGGGGTCCGTCCAGGTGATGGTCGGGTCGGTCAGCACGAAACGACGACCAGGTTGAACCGAGACGATGGCGACCGGCGTATCGTCACCCTCGACCACGTCCTCGACGGTGGATTGATAATAGCCTTCGGACCGAAGCAGGGCGGTGGCGGCCTCGCTGGCGCCGCGCGCCCGGCGGCGGGCCTCGAACCGGCTGTCCGGCGCGCCGTCCACCTCTCCGACTGCACGTTCCAGCGCCCGACGCAGTTCGGTTTCCATGTCGCCGCGGATCTGGGCGCGTTGCTGGTCGGCGAAGGCGGGCAGGGCGCACGCCGACCCAGCAGCCAGGGCGACGAGAAACAGGGAGGGTCTGAACGTCAAGCTTGAACCTTGGTCATCAGCGCATCGCGCTAGTCATGCCGATGATGCGCCGCCCTGATCAGAGACGGCGCGTCGGCGGCCTCAGTAGAAGAGGGTTTCGCTGTCCGGCTGGACGGATTGGGCAGAGGACTTTTCAGCAGGCGGCGGTGTTTCCGGCGCAGGCGTCGGGGTCGGGTCGACCACATGCGGGGCGGCGACCGGCGCTGCTGATTCTTCGGCTGCCGGGGCGTGGACCTCTTCTTCGGCCACAGACACATCGGAACGATCGTCTGAGCGCGTCTGGTAATCGTCACAGCTCGCAAGTCCCGACGCACACAGCGCCGTGACGGCCAGAACGATAGTCATGCGTCTCATCGATAAAGACTCCCCAAGGTCATGACCTTGTTCAACGCCCCCACGTCATAGCTGTTCCATAGCGACGAAATGGCGTCTGGTCATCTCCAGTTGGTGACAGCTGTCTCAATATCGATGCGATTCGCCGATCCGCCGGGTTCAGGCCGCTCTCCGTCAAAGCGCGGAGCAGGGGCGGGCAGGCCCTCGATGAAGGCGCCCCGCGCCAGATTATGCGGATGCTCAGGCGCTTCCGACAGGCTGAGCACCGGCGTGACGCAGGCTTCGGTCTGGGCGAAATGGGCGGTCCAATCGTCCCGATCCCGTGTGGCGAACGCGGCGGCGAAACGGTCATGCAGCGAGGGCCAGCCAGACATGTCGTATTGCGGCGCCTGCGCCGGATCGACCTCAAGTCCCGCCAGAAGGGCCGCATAGAAACGCGGCTCCAGCGCCGCCACGGCGACGAAGCCGCCGTCCCGACATGTGTAGCAGCGATAGAAGGGCGCCCCTCCGTCCAGTAGATTGGCCCCGCGCCGGTCGCTCCACATGCCCTGGCCGCGCAGGGCCTGGAACAGGCCGCCGAGCAGGGCCGATCCGTCGGTCATGGCGGCGTCGACGACCCGTCCGCGCCCGGTGGTCTTCGCCTCGATCAGGGCCGCCAGCACGCCAGTGACCAGCAGCATGGCCCCGCCGCCATAGTCGCCGACCAGATTGAGCGGCGGGCTGGGCGGGCGATCCGCGTCACCCATGGCATGAAGCACGCCGCTGAGGCCGATGTAGTTCAGGTCGTGACCGACATCATTGGCCAGCGGCCCGTCCTGCCCCCAGCCCGTCACCCGCCCGAAGACCAGGCGCGGATTGCGGGCAGTCAGTTCATCCGGCCCATAGCCCAGCCGTTCCATGACGCCGGGGCGGAACCCCTCGATCACCGCATCGGCGCGTTCGACCAGTTGCAGAATGTGCTCGCGATCCTGCGGGGACTTCAGATTAACCGGTGCGGCGGACCGCCCGCGATGCAGCACGGCGCCGCCGACCTGATCAAAGACCGCGGCCCCGGCTGATTCTGACCGCGTCAGCCGAAGCACCTCCGCCCCCAGGTCCGCCAGCATCATTCCAGCGAAGGTGACGGGGCCTAAACCGTCGAATTCGAGGATGCGAAGGCCATTAAGTGGTTTCATCCCCAAGGAGTATCTTTGCGCGGGCTTGACCGGAAGAGCGGATTGCAACAGAAGGCGCCCTTCGACGTTTCGGGCTGCTCCGGAACGGCGCACGGTGCGTCCTTAGCTCAGTTGGTTAGAGCATCTGACTTTTAATCAGAGGGTCCTCGGTTCGAGCCCGAGAGGACGTACCATTTCTCCTTTTTCATGGAGTCGCCATGAGCCCGTCAGCCTTCCTAGCGGTTGAGACGGGCGGGACGAAGATCGTCTGGCGGATTGAAGATTCTGACGGCGGCGTGCTGGGCGAAGGCCGTTTTCCCGCTGGAAAGCCTGAAGATGTGGTCGAGGCGCTGGCCGCGGTTGTCGCGGGGCGCAGGATCGCAGCATTCGCCATCGCGGGGTTTGGGCCGCTGGTCGTCGATCCCGGCTCGCCCGACTACGGGTTGATGCTGGCGACGCCCAAGCCGGGTTGGGCAGGCTTCAATCTGGCCAAGGCCCTGGCCCGGCATCTGGACGCGCCCTTCGCCGTGGATACCGACGTCAACGCCGCCGCCGTCGCCGAGGCGCGGCTGGGGGCGGGCAGGGGCGCAGGCGCTGTCGCCTATGTCACGGTCGGCACCGGAATCGGCGGCGGTTTTTATGTCGATGGGCGCACGCTGAAAGGCGCGCTTCATCCCGAAATCGGTCATCTGTTCGTGCGTCGGGCTGAGGGCGACACGCAGGTCGGCCTGTGCCCCTTCCATGGCGAATGCATCGAGGGACTGGCGGCGGGCCCGGCGGTCCAGGCGCGCCTGGCCGGGCGGCGGCTGGAGGATGCGCCTGAGGTGATGGGCTATGTCGCCGATTACCTGGGGCAACTGGTTGCGTCGCTGGTGTTCGCCTGGGCGCCGGACCGCATCGTGTTCGGCGGCGGCGTCATGTCCACGCCGGGCATGCTGGAGAAGGTCGAGGCGGCGGCGCGGCGGTCGGTGGCGAACTATGGCTCGGCCGTGATCATGGGTGAAAGCGACTATCTGGTCTCGGCATCCCTGGAGAACGCCGGGCTGGAGGGCGCCATGCTGATGGCGCGTGCTCTGAAGGCCTGAGCGTTTTTTGGAACGACGTGGTGCTTTCTGCGTTCCCGTTTTGAGACGAATATGCAGGGGCACGGCGTTTTTCCGCTTGTGGAAAACTCTGCAGATCGCAGTCTCATCGGCAAGGACGCAAGACGAATCAAGGACAGCAATGACAAGGCAGGAAACTCCCCGCGCATCTCGCCTGGCGATAGGTTTGGTTATCGGCCTGATCTTCAGCCTGGTTGCCTGGGCTGTGGCTGCGGCAGGCCTTATCGAACTGCTTTGATCGCCGTTCGCGGCGTGGTTTAAGCGCGCCATGAAGCGTATTCTCATTCTTGTCGCGACGGCTGCGGCCTTGACGGGCTGCAACGCCGGGCGGTCTGCGATGGGCGGGGCCGAACAGGTCGGCGCCGGTTTCGGTGCAGCGGTCACGGCGCCTCTGGATGACCTGAACCTGCGCGCCCAGCCGATCCCGATGGTCCTGCTGCAGGCCGAGGCCAATCCCTATGATCTGCGCAACCTGACCCACTGCACCACCATCGCCGCCGAGGTGGGGCGTCTGGATGAAGCCTTGGGCCCCGATACGGACGAGCCGCCCAGTCAGGACGGCTCCTATCGCAGCGAACAGGCGGCGGAGGCGGCGGCCAAGGCCACGCTGGACGCCATTCGCGGCACCACGACCGACTTCATTCCTGGCCGCAGCTGGGTGCGTCGCCTGAGCGGCGCCGAACAGCACAGCCGTCACGTCCAGTCCGCCATTCAGGCGGGACGGATGCGCCGCGCCTTCCTGAAAGGCATCGGCATGCAGCGCAACTGCACTCCGCCTGCCTCGCCCAGCTGGTTCAAGCCGAAGAAGTAGGGCTTACGCTCATCCGTCATCCTCGGGCTTGACCCGAGGATCAGGCGGTGGTCGGGCTGTGCGCCACAGTCGTCGCACCTGCGGCGGTCCATCTGATCCTCGGGTCAAGCCCGAGGATGACGGTTTAGGAAAGGACGCCTACCCGTTCGACGTATGCCGCGCATGGAAGTCGCGGCGGAACGCCTCGAAGCGACCTTCTGAAATCGCCGCCCGCATGGCCGCCGTCAGGGCCTGATAGAAGGCGATGTTGTGCCAGCTGAGCAGCACCTTGCCGAGGATTTCGTCGGCGCGGATCAGGTGGTGCAGATAGGCCTTTGAATACTGCGAAGACGGGCCGTCGATGGTCGGGTCCAGCGGGTCCTGATCCTCGGCGAAGCGGGCGTTCTTCAGGTTCAGCGGGCCGTCCCAGGTCCAGGCCTGGCCGTGGCGCCCGGCGCGGGTCGGCAGAACGCAGTCGAACATGTCGACGCCGCGATAAACCGCCTCGACCAGATCGACCGGCTTGCCCACGCCCATCAGATAGCGGGGGCGGTCCTTGGGCAGAAACTCGGGTGCGTAATCCAGCACCTCGCACATGGCCTGATGGCCTTCGCCCACAGCCAGACCGCCGATGGCGTAGCCGTCAAAGCCGATCTCCTGAAGCTGTTCCGACGACTGGCGGCGCAGGTCCTCGAAGGTCGAGCCCTGCTGGATGCCGAACAGGGCCTGATGTTCACGCTCGCCGAAGCGGGCCTTGGACCGCGCGCCCCAGCGGATCGACAACTCCATCGCCTTACGGGCCGCGTCCTTTTCCGCCGGATAGGCGACGCACTGGTCCAACTGCATGGATATGTCGGCGCCGATGCGGTCGGCCTGAATCTCGATGGAGCGTTCCGGCGTGAGGACGTGTTTGGAGCCGTCGATGTGGCTGGAGAAGGTGACGGCCTCTTCCTTCACCTTGGAGATTCCGGCCAGAGACATGACCTGGAAACCGCCGCTGTCGGTCAGGATCGGCTTGTCCCATCCCATGAACCTGTGCAGCCCGCCCAGACGCTCCATCCGCTCGGGGCCGGGGCGCAGCATCAGGTGATAGGTGTTGCCCAACAGGATGTCGGCGCCCGTCGCCTTGACCTGATCCACCGTCATCGCCTTGACCGTGGCGGCGGTGCCGACGGGCATGAAGGCGGGCGTGCGGATGTCCCCGCGTGAGGTTTTCAGGACGCCGGTGCGGGCGCGGCCCTCGGTGGCGGAGATATCGAAGGGGAAGGGCATTTCAGGCGATCAGTCGTTCAAGCTGCTCGACCCGCACCAGATCCTTGGGGCGGCCGAACAGGCGGTACAGGGCGATGTGATCCCGAACTTCCGGGATGAACAGGGGGGTGTCGTCGATGAAGACCTGACGCCGCGAAGTAAAGCCTGCGGGCCGCCATTCGGCGCCGTCGCGCACCTCCAGATCGGCCATGACCTCGATCATGATCAACTGATCGGGCGCACGGCCGAAGACGGCGGACCGGAACAGGCCTTCACCCGGATCGACCACCACTTCACCGCCCAGAGCATTCAGCAGGGTGCGGGCGTCGCGCGGGCTGCACATCACATCGATGTCGGGAACATGCAGTTCAGGCAGGCCGTACAGCGCCATCGAGGCGCCGCCGAAAATCCACCACGGATCGCGCAGTTCCCGCGCGGCTTCACCAATGGCGATCAGGCCGGCGCGCAGGTTGGAAGGCAGGTCGTCGGCGGGGCTGGGCGTCTGGGTTTCCATGAGGACAGGGGATTTAGGGGTTTGCGGCGCGATTGGCCACAGGCGCGGCGTCCTGGCTCAGGCCCGGAACAGCAACGACCCGTCACCATAGGAATAGAAGCGGTATCCGTCGGCAACGGCGTGGGCATAGGCGGCCTTCATCGCGGCCTGCCCTGCAAAGGCGCTGACCAGCATGAACAGCGTCGATTTGGGCAGGTGGAAGTTGGTCATCAGCACATCGACCGCGCGGAAACGATAGCCGGGCGTGATGAAGATGGCGGTGTCGCCGTGGAAGGGCTTGATCTCGCCGTCCTCGGCTGTGGCGCTTTCCAGCAGGCGCAAACTGGTGGTGCCGACGCAGATGATGCGGCCGCCAGCGGCATGGACGGCGTTCAGGGCGGCGGCGGTCTCAGGCGAGACCTCGCCCCATTCGCTGTGCATCTTGTGGTCGGCCAGATCGTCGGCCTTGACCGGCAGGAAGGTGCCGGCGCCGACGTGCAAGGTCACGGCATGGGTCGAGACGCCGCGCGCCCGGATGGCGTCCAGCAGGGCAGGGGTGAAGTGCAGGCCCGCCGTGGGGGCGGCGACCGATCCGTCATGCTGGGCATAGACGGTCTGATAGTCGGAACGGTCGCGGTCGTCCTCGGGCCGTTTGGCGGCGATATAGGGCGGCAGGGGCATGACCCCGACATCGCGGATGGCGTCGTCCAGCACCGGGCCGGACAGGTCGAACTTCAGCGTGATCAGGCCGTCGTCGCCCTTGGCTGTGACGGTGGCGTCCAGACGGCCCAGGTCGCAGGCGGCGTCGCTTTCATTTCCAAAACGAATCCGGTCGCCGGGCTTGATGCGCTTGCCCGGCTTCATGAAGGCGGACCAGACATCGGGGGCGTCGCGGTGGTGCAGGGTGGCCTCGACCTCGACCGTCAGGGTGTCGCCTTCCGGCCCGCCGACCACGGGGTTCGGGCGCTGGCGCACGCCCGACAGACGCGCGGGGATCACGCGGGTGTCGTTGAACACCAGGGCGTCGCCGGGACGCAGGAAGTCGGGCAGGTCGCGAATGATCCGATCCTGAAGCGCATCCCCATCGACCACCAGCAGGCGGGCGGAATCGCGCGGATCAGCCGGACGCAGGGCGATGCGGTCCTCGGGCAGGTCGAAATCGAAATCAGCAGTCTTCATCGGGCGCTCTATACGGGCGTCAGACGGGGTGCGCCATGATTTGGGTGAGGTGGCAAGTCCGGTGCGGCGAAAGTCGACCAAGAGTGCTCAGTCGGCCTTTGCGGGCGGGTTAGGTCTCGGTCGGTAGCTATCCACTTCCGATTGGGAGTGAGAACACTTGCTGATCTCTTCGAGGTACACCCCTCCGCTGTCGTAGCAGGCATCAACGACCAACCAATCATGTATGACAAGCTTTGTTCCAGCCATGACAACAAGTGCTGCCAGACCAACGCCAATCGCGATCTTGTATCGTTTTCCCATCGGTTATGAACTTGCTGGCGGAGCGTGAATGTCAAGGTTCGCAACGGCTCGATAAGCGGCATTGCGCGCCTTTCTCGAAACGCAGACGTCGTCATTCGCTGCCAGACTTTCACCCAAACCCCGGCGCAAACGCCCCCGCCCATGATCCATAGCGGTTCAGCGACAGGTCGTGCGTCTCGATCTCGGGCTTTGCGCCGCCCAGCGTGTCGGCCAGGACGCGGGCGGAGCCGCAGGCCATGGTCCAGCCCAGGGTGCCGTGGCCGGTGTTCAGATAGAGCCCCGGAAGCCGGGTGGCGCCGATGACGGGGGTGCCGTCGGGGGTCATGGGGCGCAGGCCGGACCAGTAGCTGGCGCCCTTCAGGTCGCCGCCGCCGGGGAATAGGCTGCCGACCGACTGTTCCAGCGTCTCGCGGCGCAGGATGGGCAGGCTGTTGTTATAGCCGGACAGC
>NZ_JABAZW010000102.1:43612-64573 GCF_018608325.1 Brevundimonas sp.
TGCGGTCGCCCAGACGGGTGATGGCGACCTTGTAGCTTTCGTCCATGACGGTCGAGACGGGGGCGCGCTCTGCGTCGGTGATCCGGGCCGTGATCGAATAGCCCTTCACCGGATAGACCGGCAGTTTCAGCCCCAGCGGCGCGACCATCTGCGGCGAATAGGAGCCCAGCGCCACGACCACGGCGTCGGCCTGAAGCGTGCCCATGCTGGTGCGCGCGCCCACGACGCGGCCATTGGCTTCGGTCAGGCCGTGGATCTGGACGCCGTTGTGGAAGACCACGCCCTGTTCCGCCGCCATCCTGGCCAGAGCATTGGTGAACAGGAAACAGTCGCCCGTCTCGTCATTCGGCAGGCGCAGGCCGCCGACGAAGGGAACGTCTGATGCGGCCAGACCCGGCTCTGCGGCGATGCAGCCTGCGGGGTCCAGAACTTCGCACGGGACACCCTGGGCGCGCAGGACGTCGACATCCTTGTGCACGTCGGCCAGCTGTTTTTCGGTGCGGAACAGTTGCAGCGTGCCTTGCTCGCGCCCGTCATAGGCGATGCCGGTCTGGCGGCGCAGCAGGTCCAGCTGGTCGCGGCTGTATTCGGCCAGACGCACCATCCGCCCCTTGTTCAGCGCATAGCGTTCGTGGGTGCAGTTGCGCAGCATGGCCAGGGTCCAGCGGATCATGGCCATGTCCAATTGCGGACGGATGATCAGCGGCGCGTGGCGCATCAACAGCCACTTCATCGCCTTAACCGGGATCGACGGCGCGGCCCACGGCGCGGAATAGCCGGGCGACACCTGACCCGCATTGGCGAAGCTGGTCTCCAGCGCCGGGCCGCTCTCGCGGTCGACCACGACCACCTCATGGCCTGCCTGATTGAGATACCAGGCGGTGGTGACGCCGATGACGCCCGAACCAAGCACCAGAACCCGCATGTGACGCTTCCAAGCCGATTGTTTTCGTTGGGCGGAAGTTACCCCTGCGTCGTTCGATGATCCTGCCTGTTTGCGCAATGATCAGCGGCTGATAGAGGGTTTACGCAATTATCTGCGGTCAGAAGGCGGAAAATTGTGACCCTGCTCGATCCTGTCGATCAACGCATCCTGCAGCGCCTGCGCGCCGACGGGCGGATCAGCAATGCGGACCTTGCGTCCGAGGTCGGTCTGTCGCCGTCCGCCTGTCTGCGGCGGGTGCGCCGACTGGAGGAGCGGGGCGTGATCCGCGGCTATGCCGCCGTGCTGGCCAATGACGCCGACGACGGGGTGGTGGCCTATGTCGAGATCACGCTGGAGAAACAGACCGATGACCACATGCGCCGGTTCGAGGCGGCGGTCAGGAACCACCCGGAAATCCGCGACTGCTATCTGATGGCGGGAGAGGCGGACTATATCGTCCGCGCCGTGGCGCCCGACATCGCCGCCTATGAGGTGATCCACAAGGACGTGCTGTCGCGCCTGCCCGGCGTGTCGCGCATCCACTCCAGCCTTGCGATCCGCAACGTGCTGGCGGCGGGGGGATAGGGCGGGATTTCTCCGTTTCGTCATCCTCGGGCTCGACCCGAGGATCGGAGGTTCGGCTGCTGGTGCGATGAAGGTACGCACAGCCCGATCTGCGCCCGGCCCTCGGGTCAAGCCCGAGGGTGACGGAGGGGAGGGGCGGTCCTAGACAGACGTGCTCTCATGCCGATAGGTGCAGCGACCGTTTTACAGGAGTTCTTCCCATGATCACCCGCATCCAGCCCGGCGCCCGCATGAGCGAGGCGGTGATTCATGGCGACACCATCTATCTGTCGGGACAGGTGGGTGAGCCGGGCGATGATGTGGTCGCCCAGACGAAGACGGCGCTGGCCGAGATCGAGGCCCTGCTGGCCGAGGCGGGCAGCGACAAGTCGAAAATCCTGATGGCCCAGATCTGGCTGGCCGACATGGCTGATTTCGAGGCGATGAACAGCGTCTGGGACGCCTGGGTCGACACCGCCAATCCGCCCGCCCGTGCGACGGGTGAAAGCAGGCTGGCGACGCCGGACTATCTGGTCGAGGTCATTGTGACCGCCGCAAAGGGCTGAAAGCCCGCCAGCAAAGGGCGACGGACGGTTGACCGCGCGGTTTGCAGCCTGCAAACCGCCGCCCATGCTACAGAACCTCGAAACTCTCGCCCGCGAGGCCAAGTCCTGGCCGTTTGAGCAAGCCCGCAATCTTCTGGCCCACGTGCTGAAGAAACGGCTGGCGGAGGCTGAGCGCGCCGAGGCCAAGGCCCTGATCGACGCGGGCAAGGCCGATGAGGCGCTGGCGAAGTTCGAGGCCCTGCGCCGCCCGGTGATCCTGGAGACGGGTTACGGCCCGTCGGGCCTGCCGCACATGGGCACATTCGGCGAAGTGGCGCGCACGACGATGGTGAGGAACGCCTTCCGCGCCCTGACCGGCGATCACTGGAAGACGCGCCTGATCGCGTTCAGCGACGACATGGACGGCCTGCGCAAGGTGCCGGAAGGCGTGCCGAACCCGGAGATGCTGCGTGAAGACCTGCATCTGTCGCTGACGCGGGTGCGCGATCCGTTCGGCACCCATGACAGTTTCGGCGCGCACAACAATGCGCGTCTGCGGGCATTCCTGGACAGCTTCGGCTTTGACTATGAGTTCATGTCCTCGACCGAGACCTACAAGTCCGGGCGGTTTGACGCGACCCTGCTGACCCTGCTGGAGCGGTTTGACGCGGTGCAGGCCATCATGCTGCCGACGCTGGGCGAGGAGCGGCGCGCGACCTATTCGCCCTTCCTGCCGGTCAGCCCGATCACCGGCCATGTGCTGCAGGTGCCGACGCTGGAACGCAATGTCGAGAAGGGGACCATCACCTTCGAAGACCCTGCAGGCGAGCCGGGCAACCGCACCGAGGTTCCGGTCACCGGCGGCCATGTGAAGCTGCAGTGGAAGCCCGACTGGGCCATGCGCTGGGTCGCGCTGGACATCGACTATGAGATGTCGGGCAAGGACCTGATCGAGAGCGTGCGTGAAAGCTCCAAGGTCTGCCGCGCGTTGGGCGGCACGCCGCCGGAAGGCTTCAACTACGAACTGTTCCTCGACATCGAGGGCAAGAAGATTTCGAAGTCCAAGGGCAACGGCCTGACGATGGACGAATGGCTGCGCTACGGCACTCCCGAGAGCCTGTCGTGGTATATGTTCCAGTCGCCCAAGTCGGCCAAGTCGTTGCACTTCAACGTCATTCCGCGCGCGATCGACGACTATCTGGCCTTCATCGAAAGCTACAAGACGCAGGAGCCGCTTAAGCGGATCGACAACGCCGTCTGGTCGATCCACGCCGGTGATCCGCCGACCCACACCTCGCCGGTGTCCTTCGCCCTGCTGCTGAATCTGGTGGGCGTGGCCAATGCGTCCAGCAAGGCGCAACTGTGGGCCTATTTCGCCAAATATCTGCCGGATGCGACGCCTGAGAACGAGCCGCTGCTGGACCGACTGATGGACCATGCGCTGAACTACTACGAGGACTTCGTGAAGCCCTCCAAGTCGTACCGCCTGCCGGACGACAAGGAGAAGGCGGCACTGCTTGATCTGGCGGCGCGCCTGAAGGCTCTGCCTGCCGACACCACGGATGGCGAACTGATCCAGAACGAGGTCTATGCGGTCGGCAAGGAACAGGCGTTCGAGCCGCTGCGCGCCTGGTTCGGGGCGCTGTACGAAGTGCTTCTGGGGGCATCGCAAGGGCCGCGTTTCGGCTCGTTCGCCGCCATCTATGGCCTGCCGCAGACGATTGCGCTGATCGAAGCAGGCGCAAACGGCGAACTGGCCAAGTCGTCCAAAGAATAAGGGGTATTCCTTAGTGGAAGGCTTTCTTAACGGAGCGAGCCTTCCACTTCGCCTCTAATGTGGAGGCGATGTTGGACTACGTCATCGACGAAGACGCCTGTATATTTCAGCTCGACATGGTCTCGGCCGGGTCATCGGATCGATTGCTGGAGGTCACGCTGGCGCTGATCGCCGCGCGGCCTGAACTGTGTGGCTGGGACTGGATCGCTCTGGGCGAGCCCTTGCCCGATGACGCCACGACGGAGCATCTGGCCCATCTTCAGGCCGCGTGGGGACCGCCGCCGGAAGTCGAGGCGGTGACCGTCTTCGTCACCCATGACACCCTGCTGCACCTGTGGGCCAGGGTGATGGATTTCCAGTTCGTGCGCCGCAAACACTTGGTGGTGCGTGAACTCGATACGGCCTATCGGCTGATCGAAAGACGCCGAATTTTGCGCCGCGCGGCCTGAGCCGCAGCAAACATGAACCGAAAATAACAGGCAGGCTGGGGGAGCCTTCAGGTTCGTCCGGGCATTGTGTCTTCAACGACGATGCAATGACAGGAGACGGCCATGTCGAACAAGTTTCTGAATACGGGTCTGGCCACGGCTGCGGCTCTGGCTGCGCTGGTCACCGCCGCCCCGATGGCGGCTCAGGCCCAGGCCAACGGCATCACCAACTGCGACGCCCCCGGCGGTCGCCAGACGGCAGGCGCCCTGATCGGTGCAGTGGTCGGCGGCGTGGTGGGCTCCAATCTTGCGCGCAATGAGCGCACGGCAGGCACGGTGGTCGGTGCGGGCGCAGGTGCTGCGGCCGGTTCCTACATCGGCTGCAACCAGCAACGGACCCGTGCGGCGGCCAACGCCTCGCAGGGCGGTCAGTACCGCGCCACCTCCAACCTGCGCATCCGCAGCGGTCCCGGCGCCAACTATCGTCAGGCCGGCAGCCTGTCCGCCGGTCAGCCCTTCACCGTCGTGGGCTCGCAGGGCGAGTGGGTTCAGATCGCTGGCGGCGGCTGGGTGAACGCCCACTACGTCACGGCCAACTAAGATCACAGGTGGCGGCTGTCGGCGCGGTCAGGCGTTCCTGCCCCTCCGGTCCTGAACGGGTCGGCAGTCACAGGCTCACGGTTCTCCGTTTGAGCAGAAAAGCCCCGTGCGGTTCTCCGGGCGGGGTTTTTACTGGCTGACCCACAGGATGCGGGCCATCCACTCGATCTCACCGCGCGGCACCACACGGGGCGGATAGTCCGGGTTGATGGAGGAAAGGGTGACGGCGCGGGACGTCAGGCCGGTGATCTCCTTGGCCACCGTCTCGCCAGAGGTCAGGCGGACGGCGACGCGGTCGCCGCGGCGCACGCGCGTCTCCTGCTGATCCACGATGACGCGGTCGCCTTCGCGGTAGAGGGGGGACATGGAATCGCCGGTGATCTTGAGGCTGAACAGGGTGTCGCGTGGGCGCGGCAGTTCGGTCTGGTCCCAGCCGTCGCCGATGGGCAGGCCTGCATCGTCGAAGAAGCCGCCCTGACCCGCCTTGGCCAGACCCAGCAGGGGAATGGTCGCGGGAACGGGGGCGGCGTCCTCGGCCAGTTCCGCGAACTCGGCCAGGGATACGCCGGTCGCCTGCAGGATCAGGGTCACGCTCTCGGTCGACGGCCAGCGGGGCCGAGGCGGATCGCCCGCGTTAAAGCGTTTGGAGGGATTGAAGCTGGTGGCGTCCAGGCCTGCGCGTTTGGCCAGGGCCGACGGCGTCAGGCCCTCGCGACGGGCGAGGGCGTCGACAGCCTTCCAGAGTTTGGCGTGAGACAGGGGCATCGGCGATTCCGCGATTGCGACGCCACCAGAATAGTTAGGAAAATATCCCTATTCAACCACGCGCGGCCTTACGCTCCTGCCACGCCCAGAAGGTGCCCCATACGATACAGCCGATAATGAGATAACCGCTCAAATTCGTGACTGTGTATAGGGATGCAAAAGGAAGTCGAGTGTCGAGAAGTATCATGATGTGACTCATGACGGTCAAAAGCTGTAATCCACTAGCCCATACTGGCCAACTTCTTTTAGATTTCCAGCTTATGGTTGCAAAAGATATAAGGAGCGCTGCATCTATGGCAAATAAAACTGCCGGACGAGCAGAGCCCAAATCTGTGTTTTGCTGGACGACTACGCTAGCGAACCAAGCTAAGAGATAGGCTCCTGCGCCATTTCGTTCGGTGTCCCCGCCTTTTAAAAAAGCGAAGCCCGCCATCGCGACCATGAACACGGCGCCCAAAATGGCGTAGCTCATATTAAGCATGCAAAATCGCCCCCAAGCATCCTGCTCAGGGGCGATAATGCAGGAAATTCAGCTAGGGGCGAAAGGCCCTTTGGCGCAGATTACTGCGAATTCACGCAACGCTGCGGAGATGGTTCTTGGTCTCGCGCGGTTTCGGATCAAGCCAGTCGTCAGGCTTACCGCCCGGACCGGCAGCATAAGTGCCGTAGCCCATGCGGCGGTGGTCTTTTTGAAGCTCGGCGTGGCAGGCCACGATCGACTCGCGGGCGGCGGCGAGGGCCGCGATGGTTTCCATGGCCTTGGCCTGCGACGCCGTGGCGGCGACGGGCGAAAGCGACAGCGCCGTGCGGGCGCCGATGAAGGATTGGATCAGCGTCGTCGCCTGGGTGATGGCGGCGTCGATGGCATGCTCGGTCGCGTGCAGGTCACTGGCGACGCTGGCGACGACTTCAGTCCGGTCCATGAGAGGAGCCCCGTGTAAGGTTTACAACATGTGACGCTTTACCATTCATTAACCTTGTCTGGTAGTGACTTGTTAACCTTTGAGGCAAAAGGCGATTCTAGACGCCACGTTTCTCAAAATGGCACACTTTGCAGCCTGTATAGGGAGTTTGGCGCGTATCCTGAGTAGTGATGACGCGCTGATTTCATCTATGAGTTGTTGTCGAGCAGGAAGTGAGCGGTCAGGCTGGCGATCGGCTGGTCGCGTTGTTCCTGCCAGGCCTCGGCCTGGACATGAGCGATTCGACGCCCGGCGCGGCTGATGCTGGCGCGGGCGAAGACGTCCAACGGGCGACCCGTGCGCAGATAGGCGACGGTGCCGTTGATCTGACGCGGCAGGCGGGCGCCGGGGAAGGCCAGCGCCACCTGGGCCATGGCGGTCATCTCCAGCAGGGCGGCGGTCGAGCCGCCGTGCAGGGCGGGCAGCATGGGGTTGCCGATCAGCTTGTCCGCAAAGGGCATGACGACGGTCAGTTCGTCGCCGCTGATATGGGTCTGCAGGTTCAGAAACCGGGCGTAGGGCAGGTGGTCCAATACGTAGGTCATGCCTTGGTCTCCGAACGCGGGCGGGGTTTGTTCAGCACATAGGCGGCCTGGGCCGCAGCGACCGGGTCTGAAGGATCGGTTTCGAACGCCCAGGCGCGGACGAAGGCGATGGTGGGCGTCAGGCGATAGCAGAGCCCCTGCGCCTTCAGGTCCTTACGCGGGCGGGCGGCGCGCATGTAATCGATGCGCAGGTCCAGGGTGGCGATGGGCTGGAACTCGTCCATCACGGCCCAGACGGCGAGGCCGCCGACATGGTCGAGCATGGTGGTGACCAGACCGCTGGCCAGGACGCCGGTGTCGGGGTCGCCGACCAGATCCTCGCGCCATGGGACATGGATGCGCGGCTCGCCGTCATGCAGGCCGTCGAACTGGAAGCCCAGGGCCTGGGTATGAGCCGCGCCTGACGCCAGTTGCGGCAGGATGGTGGTGGAGAAGGTCTCGGTCATAGGGTGAAGCAACTCATGCAGCCTGATCCAGGGTTGTTCCTGTATGAAGGGGCGACCAGACGGCGTCGAGAGCGTTAGGTTCGTCATGATCCGCCCGGAAGACCTGCTGCATCCCACGCCCGCCGGCCTGTATTGCCCGCCCGGCGACTTCTACATCGACCCGGTGCGGCCGGTGGATCGGGCGGTGGTGACCCATGGCCATTCGGACCATGCGCGGGCGGGGCATGGGGCGGTGCTGGCGACACGGCAGACGCTGGCGATCATGGCGGAACGCTATGGCGCGGACTTTACGGCCCGCGAACAGGCGGTCGACTACGGCGAGCGGACGACGTTGAACGGGGTTGATCTGCGTCTGGTCCCCGCGGGTCATGTGCTGGGCTCGGCTCAGGTCGAGGTGCGGTGGAAGGGCCTGACCATGGTGGTGTCAGGCGATTACAAGCGGCGTCGCGATCCGACCTGCGCCCTGTTCGAGCCGGTCCCGTGCCATGTCTTCATCTCCGAGGCGACGTTCGGTTTGCCGGTGTTCAACCACCCGCCGGCGGAAGAGGAGGTCGCGCGTCTGGTGCGGTCGCTGGGCCAGTTCCCGGAGCGGGCGCATCTGGTCGGGGCCTATGCGCTGGGCAAGGCGCAGCGGGTCATCAAGCTGCTGCGTGAGGCGGGGTGGGAGCGGCCCATCTATGTGCACGGGGCGATGGAGCGGCTGAATGCGCTGTATGAGCGCGAAGGGGTCGATCTGGGACCGTTGTTGACGACGCGCGATCTGCCCAAGGGTTCGCTGGGCGGAGAGGTGGCGATTGCGCCGCCGTCAGCCATTCAGGACCGCTGGGCGCGGCGGTTCGCCGATCCGGTGACGGCCTTCGCCTCTGGCTGGATGGGCGTGCGGGCCAGGGCGCGTCAGAGGGGCGTGGAGCTGCCGCTGGTGATCTCTGACCACGCCGACTGGACCGAGCTGACCGACACCTTCACCGAACTGAAGCCCGACGAGGTCTGGATCACCCACGGACGCGAGGAAGGCCTGCTGCGCTGGGCCGAGATCAATGACCAGAAGGCGCGGGCGCTGCGTCTGGTGGGTTATGATGATGAGGACGACGAGGCGGTGTCGAGCCTTGCGGAAGGATCAGCTGAGGCGTCAGGCGAAGCGGCGGCCGCTTCGTAAGGCGTCTTCCGGGTCGGGGGCTTCTCCATCCTCTTCCGAGGACGCGGCGTTGGACAGGGCCGCGTTCATTGCCATGCGCAGACGTTCCGGCTTGATCGGCTTTTCGACCACGGCGGCCATGCCGATGGACAGATAGTGTTTGGCGTCGTCAGGGTCGGCGTTGGCGGTCAGGGCGACGATGGGCAGGCGGGCCAGCTTGCCGGGCAGGGCGCGGATGGCCTGGGTCGCCTGGACGCCGTCCATGCGCGGCATCTTGATGTCCATCAGGACCATGTCGAAGGCGCGCTTCTGGACCATTTCGAGCGCTTCCAGGCCATCCTCGGCCAGTTCGGAGCTGCAGCCGAACATCTCGCACAGGGCCTGGGCCACGACGCGGTTGGTGGCGTTGTCGTCGACGATCAGAATGTGGGGCGCCGACTGCAGTTGCAGATCGGACAGGGCGGCGACGTTGGATTCCTCTTCCGTCTCGATGAAGGCGCGTTCGGCGCTGAGGTCGAAGGCGAAGGTGGCGCCGCGCCCATTGTTGTTTTGGGCCCAGATGCGGCCGTCCATGCGCTCGATCACCTGACGGCAGATCGACAGGCCCAGGCCTGCGCCGTCGGGGCCTGAGCCGTGGACGAAGGGTTCGAACAGGGTGTCGACGCGGTCCATGTCGACGCCGGGGCCGTCGTCGCGGACGCGGGCCTCCATGCGGACCTGGTTGCCCTCGACCCAGGCCTTGAGGCGGGCCTCGACGACGCCGTTGCGGGCGAATTTCAGGGCGTTGCTGACCAGATTGGCGAAGACCTGTTTTAGGCGGACGCCGTCGATATTGGCGACCAGTTCGGTGTCGCCCTCATAGCCGACCAGCAGGGTCACGCCGTCCTGAGAGGCGCGCGGCTCCCACATCGACTGGATGTCGTCCATGAGGGCGCGCAGAGGCGTCGGCACGGATTGCAGCTCCAGCTCGCCCGCCTCGGCCTTGGACAGGTCCAGCGCGTCCTGAAGGATGCGCAGCAGGGTTTCGGAGGAATCGACGATGGTCTGAAGATGGGCCTGGGCCGTCTCGGTCAGGGGCTGGCGGCGCAGCAGTTCGGCGACGGCCAGGACGCCGTTCATCGGCGTGCGCAGTTCGTGGCTCATGATGCCCAGGAACTGGCTCTTGGCGCGGGCGGCGGACAGGGCCTGGGTCTTGGTGTCGCTGAGAACGGCGGCCTGAGCGGCCAGTTCGCGGTTCTGTTCGCGCTGGCGATTGTTGACGGCCTGCAGCAGTGACGCCGCAGTGCCGACGCCGTGGTAGCGACCGTCTTTGGTGATCAGGAAGCCGCGCAACAGGGCTGCGGGGCCGCCCTTGAGCATGACGTCGCAGAAGGTTTCGATCCGCACGTCGGATTCCACGACGGCGGGCTCGGGGTCCATGGCGTTGCTGATGGGGCGGGCGTCGTACAGCGCATGGCCCAGACGGCTGGCCATCTTTTCAAGGAAGGCGCTGCGCTCGACCAGGCCGACGGGGACGCCGTCTTCGAGAACTGGAATTACAAGCGTGTCGGGCTCGCGCTCAAAACGCGCAAGAACCTCCGATCCGTAGATCGTCGGCGCGACCGGTTCAGGGCGCTCAGCAAGGGTCTCGATGGTCGGCATACTGCCTCAGAACTCCATACTCGGCTGAATAGTGGAGCTGAACCATTTGCTGATTGGTTAAGCTGAATTCAAAATTGGCCCCGATGACCACCGGTGACAATAAGGGGAAATGCGTGTTTTGCGCCCTGGGCGGGGGTGGTGTATGAGGCCCGCCCGACCCATCTAGGGTCTTCATCCCTTTGTGCATGCGCGCGGCCGACCGGCCGACCGCAGGTTTGTCATGAGCGTTATCCTGGAAAAGACCCCCGAAACGGCCCCTGTGACGGCCCCGACGACGGCTCTGGTCCTGTTCTCGGGCGGGCAGGACAGCGCGACCTGTCTGGCGTGGGCGCTGGAGCGGTTCGACCGGGTCGAGACGGTGGGTTTCGACTATGGCCAGCGCCATGCGGTCGAAATGCAGGCGCGCCAGACGGTGCGCGACAGCATGATCAAGGCCCTGCCGCAGTATGCGGATCGTCTGGGCGACGACCATGTGGTGGACCTGACCGGATATGGGCGGATCGCCGAGAGCGCCCTGACCGCAGATCGCAAGATCGAAATGGATGCGCGCGGTCTGCCGACGACCTTTGTGCCGGGGCGCAACCTGATCTTTCTGGTCGCGGCGGCGGCGCTGGCGGACCGGCGCGGACTGGAGGTTCTGGTCGGCGGCATGTGCGAGACGGACTATTCCGGCTATCCCGACTGTCGGCATGACACGATGGTGGCGATGGCGCGGGCGCTGTCGCTGGGGCTGGACAAGCCGGTGGTGATCGAGACGCCGTTGATGTGGCTGACGAAGGCCCAGACCTGGGAACTGGCCCAGCAGATTGGCGGGGCGGCTCTGGTCGAACTGATCATCGAGGACAGCCACACCTGCTATCAGGGCGACCGGACGCACCGGCACGCCTGGGGCTATGGCTGCGGCGAATGCCCGGCCTGCGAGCTGCGCGCGGCGGGGTATAATGAATGGGCCGCATCAAAGTGACCTATTCGGCCAAGGAAGTCTTCCTGACGGTGCAGGGCGAGGGCGGACAGGCGGGACGGCCCGCGGTCTTCCTGCGCTTCGCCGGCTGCAATCTGTGGAGCGGACGCGAGCAGGATCGGGCCAGCGCCGTCTGCACCTTCTGCGACACCGATTTCGTCGGCGTGGACGGCGGCGGGGGCGGCAAGTTCGCGACGCCGGACCTGTTGGCCGATCATGTCGCATCGCTGTGGCGGGGACGCGAGGGCGATCCCAAGCTGGTGGTCTGCACCGGGGGCGAGCCTCTGCTGCAACTGGATGCGCCGCTGATCGCGGCCCTGCACGCGCGCGGGTTTGAGATTGCGATTGAGAGCAACGGCACGCTTGCGGCGCCGGACGGCATCGACTGGATCTGCGTCAGCCCCAAGGCGGATGCAGCCGTGGTCCAGACGCGCGGGCAGGAGCTGAAACTGGTCTTTCCGCAGGACAAGGCCATGCCCGACCGGTTCGAGCATCTGGATTTCGAACGTTTCTGGCTGCAGCCGATGGATGGGCCGGACCAGGTTCAGAACACCGCCGCCGCCATCGAATACTGCCTGACCCATCCCCAATGGCGCCTGAGCGTCCAGACCCACAAATACATCGGCGTCCGCTAATGCCCGTCTTCGAGATCACCAAACAGGCGACGTTCGACGCCGCCCACCACTTCCCCAACGAACCCGAGGGCAGCATCTATCGCCGCGTCCACGGCCATTCCTTCACGGTCGAGGCGACGGTGCGGTCCGAGGTGCTGGACGTCGAACACGGCTGGGTCGCGGACCTGGGCGCGCTGGACCGGGCGCTGAAGGCGGCGGCGGATACGCTGGATCATGGGATGCTGAACGAGCACCCGGGTCTGGAACTGCCCAGTCTGGAGAACCTGTGCCTATGGTTTGTGGCGCAGTTGAAGCCCGAATGGCCGGGCCTGTGCCGTATTCAGGTGGAGCGTCCGACGATCAACGAGCGGTGTGTGCTGAGCCTTTAGGCGACCAGCCATTCCTCCAGCGCCGCACTGACGGCCTGCGGCTGTTCCAGCGTCGAGGCGTGGCCGCAGTCGGGGATGATGACCAGATGGGCGCCCGGCAGGGCGGAGGCGATTTCGCGCGCGCGGATCGGCGGGGTCAGAGGATCGCGGTCGCCGACCAGAACCAGTGTGGGAATGCGGATGGTGGGCAGGTCGGGGCGTGAATCCGCGCGTTTGATGCTGACCTTCTGTTGGCGAACGAAACCATCAGCACCGATTTCCAGTCCCATGCGGACCTGGGTGTCGATCAGCGTCTGATCGTCCTTGTGCAGCGGATGGACCAGACGCGGCGAGACTTCTCGCAGCAGGGTTTCAAGTTCTCCCGCCTCAACCCGCTCGATCAAGGCTTGCCGCTGCACCGTTTGCTCCGGCGCATCGGGACGTGCGGTGGTGCTCATCAGGGCCAGCCGCTCCACACGTTCCGGCGCCTGTCTCATGATTTCGAACGCGATGTAGCCGCCCATCGAAATGCCGCCCAGCGCAAAGCGTGGCGGGGCGTCGCGCAGGATGGCGGCGGCCATTTGGGCCATGCTGTCGCCCTCCAGAGTCGAGGCGACGGTGACCGGCCTGTGCGGGCTGAGCGCCGCGATCTGAGGGGCGAACATCTCGGCCGTGCAGGACAGGCCGGGGATCAGGACAAGGGGGGTCATGGCATGGAGCCTAGGGCTAATCGACATTCAACCCCAAACCGTCATTCGGGGGCGTCCGTAGCGCGAACCCGGAACCTAGGAGGCTCGCAACCCGGCGCTGAATACGTCCAACAATGGCGCCGCAGCCCTGGGTTCCGGGTTCTTCGCTTCGCTCCGCCCCGGAATGACGATCTGAGATTTCGACCGACTGAATGTCGATTGAACCTAACACGTCTTTCCCTGGCGCTGACGTTGTTCACAGCGGCGTTGCTCGCGTTCGTAGCTGCGTTGTTCGCGTTCGCGACGGGCGCGGGTTTCTTCGTCCGACGTGGTGACGGCGTCGACGCCTGCGCCGACCACCGCGCCTGTGGCCTTGGCCGCGCCGCCCACGGCAGCAGCGGTTCCGCCGACGACCGCCCCGACGACGCAGCCCTGAAGCAACAGGCCTGCGCCCAGGACCACGCCGAGAGCGGCGGAACGCACGATGAGACGGTCGATCATTCAAAGGCTCCGCTGGAAAGGGCGAAGATGGACCGGCAATGGTGAATAGAGGCTGACCTTAGGCGCTGCGTTGCGGCAGCAGCTTGCGGCGCTGGCGGGCGACGGCCAGAGGCGTGCCGTCCACGCCCCAGGCGACGGCGTCATCGACCGTCCAGCCCAGACCCAGATCGATCATGCTGAACTCGAAGAAGGCCCAGCCGTCAGGCGCGTTCTGGGGCGTCGGGTCGGTCAGGATGTCGATGCGGAAATCCACCGTGGTCATCATTGCGGGCGTGCGGGTGATGGTCCAGGCGGGCGGATAGACGGCGTCCAGCAGGAAGCACAGGGCCGCCTCGTCCAGTGCGCGGCCGTCCGCCATCCGCATCCAGGTGCGCTCGATCGCCGGCTTGCCTTCGTTGCCGCCCAGAATATTGGGGCCGCCGTCGAAGCGGTATTCGACCTGGCTGGAGAAATGGGGCGCCATCGGCCCGTGGATGCGGGCCTCGGGGTTCAGGCTGTCCAACGACGGCGGGACGCGGTGCAGGGGCGACGCAGGCGGCGGCGCGCTGTCCAGACCATAGGTGCCGGTGGCGTGGTGGGTCATGCGCCCGTCCTGATCGGCCTCGATGGCGGCATAGAGGACGTTGCGGCCGCCGCGCAGCAGGCGGGGGCGGAATGAGACGGGCTCGCCGAACCTGGCCGCTGACAGATACTGGACGGACAGGGACCGCAGCGGCGCCGTCAGCGACAGGCCTTCGCGCATCCCCTGCGCGCACAGGGCCGCCAGCAATCCGCCGAAGGGGAAACCCTTTTCCGGCGGCAGGCTGTTCGGGCCGTTGGAGAAATGGCCGGGCACGGCGACGGACAGGGCTCCGTCTTCAAGGGTCTGGAAGGCCAGAACGGCGTCGAGGGATTGGGGAGGCGTCATCACGCAGTCCTGAGCAGGCAAGTCAAAAACGAGCAAACACAAAAAACGGAAGGTGCGGTTTGAACCCGCGCCCTCCGCCAGTCAAAGGAACAAGGATTGCGAGCTGGGAGGGCTGCACGTCCGTTGCCAAACAAGACTGACTGACTGGGTTCAGATTGGCAACCCTTGCAAAAACACTGACGCGGGGTCACTTTCACCCGTATGGGACGCACCGCAGACTATAGCCGCCAGAGCTGCTCTATCGCCGCAACGCTTGAGGTGATCGGCGACCCGTGGACGCTGCTGGTCATCCGCGACGCCTTCAATGGCGTGACCCGGTTCGAACAGTGGCAGGACAATCTGGGCGTGGCGCGCAATGTTCTGGCCGCGCGGCTGAAAAGCCTGGTGCAGCACGGAGTGCTTGAGCCGCACCTCTATTCCGAACGCCCGCCGCGCAACGAATATGTCCTGACCGCCAAGGGCAAGGACCTGTACGGGGTGCTGGTGACCCTGCACGGCTGGGGCAACAAGCACGTCTATGGCGGAACCGACAGCGGCATCGACATGGTCCACAAGACCTGCGGCCAGACCCTGACGCCCCGCATCGCCTGCGGCTGCTGCGGCGAAATCGTTAAACCCCGCGACATCAAGCTGACGAGGGCCGAGAACCGCCCGACTGTGGGCGATGTGATGCCGAAGGAAGCGGCTTAGCTTTTGGGCGACATGCGGGAGCCGAGCCTTGATGAAGATGGCTGGCGGCTGCTGAACGCAGAAGAACGACAGCAGACCTATCCGGGTCGTTTCGAGCTTCCCGATCCCAGGATCAGAAACGCCTTGATCACAGGCGATTACGCCAAGCTTCTGTTTGAGATTGGTGTGTCAGGCGACGGGACTGACGAAGACGTCGTTGAACGGATGTGGGTCATTGTTCGCGAGACCCTGAACGGGCGCTATCTTGGAGTGCTCGACAACAAGCCTGACAGCATAGCTGAAAACGACCGGCTGTGGCTGGGCGTGGAGGTTCCGTTCGGACCTGAGCACGTCATCGACGCCCAGATGGGGGACGTCGAGAGCGCCATATTGGCGGCGAAAGAACCTTTGCGGCGGTGGTCGCCATAAGGTTTTGATGGCGACAGGGTGGCGTTGCCCGGGGCAGCATTTGGGGTGAATGGGTTTTACACTCGGGATGCTGAAACGACGAAAGCCGGTCGCGTCTGCACGCAACCGGCTCCCGTCATCCCTTGACGCACACCACCTGACGCAGGGTGTGCACGACCTCGATCAGGTCGGTCTGGGCCGCGATGACCGCGTCGATGTCCTTATAGGCCATTGGGGTTTCGTCGATCACCTCGGCGTCCTTGCGGCACTCGACGCCAGCGGTGGCGCGGACGTGGTCCTCGACCGTGAAGCGGCGCTTGGCCTCGGTGCGGCTCATGGTCCGGCCCGCGCCGTGCGAGCAGGTGCAGAAGCTTTCCGCATTGCCCTTGCCGCGCACGATGAACGACTTCGCCCCCATCGATCCGGGGATGATGCCCAGTTCGCCGTCCTTGGCCGACACCGCGCCCTTGCGGGTCAGGAAGACATCCTTGCCGAAGTGCTTTTCCTTCGAGACATAGTTGTGGTGGCAGTTCACCGCTTCCTGTGTCGTCTCCAGATCCGGCCAGATGGCCTTCAGCACCCCAAGCACCTGATCCATCATCACCTCGCGGTTGGCGCGCGCGTATTTCTGCGCCCACGACACCGCCCGGACATAGTCGATGAAGCCGTCCGTCCCTTCCGGGAAATAGGCCAGGTCCTGATCCGGCAGGTTGATGTGCCAGCGGCGCATCTCGTGCTTGGCCCGTTCGATGAAATAGGTCCCGAAACGGTTGCCGACCCCGCGCGAACCGGAGTGCAGCATCACCCAGACATCGCCCGCCTCATCAAGGCAAAGCTCGATGAAGTGGTTGCCGGTGCCCAGCGTGCCCAGATGGCCGAAACCGCGCGGGTGCGCCGCCTTGGGGTGACGCTCCACCACGGCGTCATAGCCCGCCTTAAGGTCAGCCCAGCGGGTGAACGCCGACGACGGGGGTTCAGCCGCCCAGGCGCCCTTGTCGTTGCGCCCGCCGTTGTCGGTGCGGCCGTGCGGAACGGCGGCCTCGATGGCGGAGCGGATGGCCGACAGGTCGTCAGGCAGATGCTCGGCCCGGATCGAGGTCCGCACCGCCATCATGCCGCAGCCGATGTCCACGCCCACGGCGGCGGGAATGATCGCCCCCACGGTCGGGATCACCGAACCCACCGTCGCCCCCATGCCCCAGTGCACGTCGGGCATGACCGCGACATGTTTATGGATGAACGGCAGCGAGGCCACGTTCTTCAACTGTTTCAGCGCCGCATCCTCGATGGGCACGCCCCGGGTCCAGGCCTTGATGGGCACATGGTCCGGGGTTTCGATTACGTCATAGCCAGACATGGCCGACGTCTCCTTTTCTGTTTCTGATCCTCACGGAACGGCAGGGGAGGCGTCGCTTGCAGATACAAGAAACCCCTCCGGCCGATGGCGGGAGGGGTTGCTGGAAAACCGAAGCCGTTTGACCGATTGTTCCCTACACGCCCTCCACGCACACGACCTCGCCCTGAACCGGCAGTCGGTCCAGGCACTTGGGCGCATTCATGGTGACGGAGTGGATGAACATGGGTCTCTAATCGTCTTCGGAGGCGGGCGGATACACCCATATGCTGTGGCATGGCAACTCCGAGAGGTTGGGTGAGAGGCGCGCTGGGGCGTATTATGCGTTGTTGGCGCGCTGGATTGGCGTCGTCTCTTCGGCTTCGTCCGGCACATATTCCAGAAGGTCGCCGGGCGCGCAGTCCAGGTAGCGGCAGATGGCGTCGAGAGTTTCGAAGCGCAGGCCGCGGACCTTGCCGGACTTCAGCAGGGACAGATTGGTTTCAGATATGCCGATGGCGCGCGCCAGAACATTGGAGCGCACTTTCCGTCTGGCCATGACCACATCGAGACGCAGCAGAATGGGCATCAGACGAACCTCGATGCGTCATCGTGGATTTCAGCGCTCCACTGCATGACGCGGGCCATGACCAGAAGAACTAGTCCCAGACACAGGGCTTTGAAGCTGTCGAGACGAAGCCAGCCTTTATCGTCAAATCCGCTGGCTTCGACCAGCAGATGGCCCAGGGTCGGGGCAATGGCGTAGGCGATCAGCCACAGGGCGATGCGACCGATGCAGCGCGCGTTTTCGGCGCCGAGGACAATGCCTGCACGATAGAGGCCGAAAAGGCGCCGTAACTCCCACAGCACAGCTAACGCCGGGACGATCATCAGGCAGGCTGATCCAGCGAGGGCCATTTTCCGTGTGAAGGCCAGGGGAGCGAGCGTTGTCCATCCCGCAGGCAGGGGCGGAACCTCGAGGCCCAGCATTATCTGCATACCGCCGGGCCGAACTTGAACCCTTTGTCCCACATAGGTCAGCACAGCGACCACGGCGACCGACAGAATGATCGCGCCAATCACGAACAGGGTGGCGAAAAGCCATTCCAGCGGACGACTGAGGCGTCGAATGCGGATCAAGGCCGCAGGTTCGGCGGGCGATGGAGCAGGCAGGTCGATAACAACAGCCATTGTGTGTCGATCTCATCTGATTGACAGATATATTTTTATGTATTTCGATACGTGAAAAGGTGCAAGCTCAGGAGCGGTCTATGGGTGTGTCGAGAATTTCACGACGGCTTCGGCTTGTCATGCCTGTCATGATTTTAGCCTTGGGCGCCTGCGCGACAGCCGCTTCGATTCATCCGGTCACTACTGCTGACCTGGGAGCCGCGTCGCGAACCTCGGTGATGGAGGCCAGTTTGTTGCGACCGGGAGTGGTCGGTTTTCAGCGGGTGAAGTTTGCGCAGTGGACGGCGGGACGGGGCATGTTCATCGACCGCAATGATCCCCGCACCGCCAGCATTCCCAAGGGCATGGAGGAGGCGAGCATCTATGCCTATGTCATCGACCATCCCCGGTTCGGGCGTTATCTGATCGACAGCGGCGTATCGCGTAAACTGGAGGCGAAGCTGAATCCCTTCATGCGGCGCGCCATCGCTGACCTGAACATTCGCATCGACCAAACGACGGAGGATTGGCTGAGCCATGAACAGCCACCGCGCGCGGTGTTCCTGACCCATCTGCATTTTGACCACGTAGGCGGACTGATGGATCTGTCATCGAGCACGCCGGTTTATGTCGGCGCGGGTGATCCGGAGGACGAAAGCCTGGCCAATAGGGTGACTGGTCGCCCTGCGGATATTGCGCTGGAAGGCTATGGTCCGTTGCACGAGTGGCGGTTTGGATCAGATCCGGATGGCGTGTTTTCAGGCATGATCGATGTGTTCGGCGACGGATCGGTGTGGGCGGTGTGGCTGCCGGGCCATTCGCCGGGATCAACCGGCTATCTGATCAATGCGACGGACGGCCCCAAGCTGGTGGTCGGTGATGCCGTGCACACGCGCTTGGGCTGGGATGAGGCCATGCCGCAACCCTTGCCCGCCACAGCGAGGGCCAGTGCGGAATTGACTGCGGATCGCCTGCGTCGCTGGGCGGCGGCCCATCCGCAGGTAGAGGTGTTTTTAGGGCATCAGTCACGAGCCGGGCAGATCGACTAACGACCCGACGAACGCTGGCTGTGGTATGAGATCCCGGGTTTGGCCTGTTGTTCAGCGTCGCCGTATTCGAACGCGGTGATGGGGATGCTGAATGCATTCAGGAAGTCGCGCACGCGTTCGGCCCGTTTTACGGCCAGAGGGACTGCATCCCCGGGGTTGGCCGGATCGGGCAGGCCTGTGATTGCTGTGTATGTGAAGTCACAGCGGTCGGCCACCTCCGCCAGCCATACAAACCCGCCAGTGAACGGACGCGCGAATGTCTCGGTTTCTGGTTCGAAATAGAGGGCGACATAACCCTCGCCGCAGGGTGGCCTTGGTATTGGCGTGCATGCGGCAACTGTCGGCTTGTGCGCGCAGGCGCTCAGGGTCAGCAAGGCGGCTAGGGTCGCATATCGAGGAAGAAGCACTGACCGCTCTCCTGTGTGGGATCTTGAAGTGATTTGTGCGTGCTTTGTTGTCTATTGCAAGTTGCTGAAAGCCGTGCTGACTGCTGCCGCTTTCTGGCAGCAGGTCTGGTAGGGTTGCAGCGTGTCCCGATCCGAGCGCCTTTTTGATCTGTTGAACGCCCTGCGGCGGCATAGGCGGCCGGTCAGCGGGCGGGCGCTGGCGGATGAGATGGGGGTCAGTCTGCGGACCCTGTATCGCGACATCGCCAGTCTGCAGGCGCAGGGGGCGACGATCGAGGGCGAACCGGGGGTGGGCTATGTGCTGCGGCCCGGCTTCATGCTGCCGCCGTTGATGTTCACGCCTGAAGAGATCGAGGCGCTGGTGCTGGGTTCGCGCTGGGTGGCCGAGCGGGCGGACGGGCGGCTGAAGGAGGCGGCGCTGAGCGCGGTTGCGCGGATCGGCGCGGTGCTGCCGCCGGATCTGAAGGAAGAGATGGACAGTTCGTCCCTGTTCGTCGTGCCGGGTGCGCCGTTCCCGACGGATACGGTTGATCCGGCCCTGCTGAGGAAGGCGATCCGCACCGAGCGCAAGCTGAACCTGTGCTATTGCGACGAGGCGGGCAGGGCGTCGGAGCGGGTGGTCTGGCCGTTCGCCCTGGCCTTCTTCGACCGGGTGCGGCTGCTGCTGGCCTGGTGTGAGTTACGTCAGGATTTCCGCAGCTTCCGCACCGACCGGATCGTGGAGGCCGAGGTGCAGGAGGGGCGCTATCCCGCGCGACGTCAGGCCCTGATGAAGACCTATCGCGAAGAACTGGAAAAGCGCCACGCGGCTGAACAATGCTGACGAAAACTGGCAGTATCACGGTCTAGTTTTGTTCCTGTCGAAACGACGGGAGGGGCTGATGACCGACACGGATGACATTCTGCTGGACGTGGCGGACCCTGAAGCCAGCGCGCGGTTCTATGAACGGCTGCTGGCCAGCCGTCCGGTGCAGGCCAGCGCGGACCGGGCGCTGTTCGTGCTGGCGTCGGGACGGCGGCTGAGCCTGTGGCGGCGGATCGAGGGAAGCGCCAGTGCGGCGGTTCAGGTCGGGTTTCGGCTGGAAGCTGCGGCGGCGGTGGATGATCTGCACATCGACTGGTGGGATCGCGGGGCGCGGATCGTGACGCCGCCCGAGGAAATGGCGCAGGGGAGGGGCTTCGTTGCGCGCGACCCTGACGGGCATCGGCTGTGCGTGTTCGCCCTGGCCTAGAGGAACGCGAAACGTGAAAACGCGTTTGAATGGCGAAGCTTCAAAGCCCTGAAAGGCCCGCCATGAAATATCCGTTGACCATCCTGAGTTGCGCCGCCGCCATGACCCTGGCCGCGTGCGGCACGACATCCGCCCAGGTTGGACCGGGTGTTGGGCCACAAGGCGCAGATGAGCTGAAGGCCTTTCCCGCGGCGACGGCGGGCCAGACGCGCCACGTGATCCGTCTGCCGCAGCAGGCGAATGAAGACGCGCTGAAGGTCGAGATCATCGTGGGCAAGACGGCCCGCGTGGACTGCAACAACCACTTCTTCGGCGGGCGG
>NZ_JABAZW010000102.1:64583-64853 GCF_018608325.1 Brevundimonas sp.
GATCGAAACCCGCACCGCCGAGGGCTGGGGCTATGATTATTACGTCCTGCCCGCGCTGGGCGCGATGGCGGGAACGCTGATGGGCTGCCCGACCAACAGCGAGCGCGAGGTGTTCGTCGCCGCGCCGGAACAGCCGCTGGTCCGCTACAACAGCCACCTGCCGCTGGTGGTCTATGCTCCGCAGGACGTCGAGGTCCGCTATCGCCTGTGGCGCGCGGGAGAGACGCAGAACGCGCGCTGATCAATCGGGGCAGGCCGTTCAGGCTGCGA
>NZ_JABAZW010000102.1:64863-71321 GCF_018608325.1 Brevundimonas sp.
GGCCTGAACGGCCTGCCGATGCTGCGATCTGGAACTGACGCACGCTGCGCATCAGGGTGTCGGCCTCGGTCGCCAATTGACGGCTCGCCGCTGTGGCCTCTTCGGTCATGGCGGCGTTCTGCTGAGTGATCTCGTCGATCTGGCTGATGGCGCGTTTGACGTCAGCCAGGCGGTCGGCCTGTTCACGGGCGGAAATGGCCATGCCGCCGGCCAGGGCATCCACATCTGCAACCTGTTCGCCGATGCGGGTCAGGGCGGCGCCCGTGCGCTGAACCAGATCCACCCCGCGTGAGACTTCTTCGGACGACTGGCGGATGACGGCGCGGATTTCACCGGCGGCGGCGGCGGACCGCTGGGCCAGGGCGCGGACCTCGGAGGCGACGACGGCGAAGCCGCGGCCGGAATCGCCCGCACGCGCCGCCTCGACCCCGGCGTTCAGGGCCAGAAGATTGGTCTGGAAGGCGATTTCGTCGATCAGGGTGACGAAGCCGCCGACATTGCTGGAGGACTCGCTGATGGCCGACATGGCCTGGGCGGCCTCGGCGACGACGGCGATGCCGCTTTCGACATCACGGCGGACGGCGCCGACGGCCTCGACGCTTTGCTTGGCGGCGACGGCGGTCTGTTCGACGGAGTCCACCACCTGTTCGGTGTTGGCCGAGGTGCGTTCGACGCTGGCGGCCTGACGCTCGGTGCGCATGGCCAGATCGTCGGAGGCGCTGGCCAGTTCAGTGGCGCCGCTGCTGACCGATGCGGCGCTTTCGGTGACGGCGGTGAAGGCGTCGCGCAGGGCGATGACGGCGGCGTTGAAGTCATCCTTCAGCCCGACATAGTCATCGGCGACCGGAATGGTGATGGTCGAGCCCAGGTCGCCAGCCGCCAGACCCTTCAAGGCGCGGCTGAGGATGGAGACGATCTGGGCCTGCTGGGCGTCGGCCTCGGCCTTGGCGGCCTCGGCGCGGTCGCGCTCGGCCTGTAGTGCGTCCAGATAGGTCGAGATGGCCAGGTCCATGTCCAGCATGACCCGGCGGCTGAGCTCGCCCGCCGCCTCGGCTGTGCGGCGGTCGTGATGTTTGTCGAAGAGCTTGCGCTTGCGGGTCGTGACGGCGGTCAGAAGCTTGGTCAGGATCAGGCTGTAGCCGCCGATGTACCAGCGCGGCTCCAGTCCGATACGGGCGTGGACATTGCCGATGACACGGACGGACTGGCCGTAGGCTTCGTCGGCGCGGCCCTCGACGATGGCGTCCCAGTGGCTGACCTGCGCCGACTTGGCCGTGCCTATATGGGCTTCGTCGCGGAAGAATTTGCGGGTTTCAGGCGTGGCGCGGATGCGGTCGTAGAAGGCGCTGAGGGCGTCGGGCAGGGCCTTGCGCAGCAGCGGTTCTTGCGCGGCGTAACCGGGCGAACGAGGGCCCAGGTCCATGAACGCAGTACGACGTTCGATATCTTCGCGCGACATCCGACTTCCACTCCAACTGAGGGGATGCCCCTAGCTTGACCATGGTTATGGTCTGCTTACCAAAGGCGGGATTTGGCCGTGCGAATGTGGACTTAGGACAAAATGTCCAAGTCGGCGGGCCGGGTCAGGCGGCGACGGCCGTCGTGTCGCGGATGAAGCCGCCGCCCAGCACCCGTTCCGTATCGACCGGATCATAGAGGGCGCAGGCCTGACCGGGGGCCACGCCTTCTTCACCTTCATCAAACACGACCGAGACATCGCCGTCGATCAGGGCCAGACGGGCGGGCGAGGGCTGGCGCGTCGAACGCACGCGGGCCAGCACCGGCGCGCCCGCTTCGGCGGCGGCGTGGATGGTGTCGTGGTCGCCCAGCCAGTTCAGCTCTTCCAGCGTCAGCGAGGCGGTCAGCAGGGCTTCGCGCGGGCCAACGATGACGCGGCGGGTCTCCGGTTCCAGCTTGGTCACGAACAGGGGTTCGCCCACAGCGACGTTCAGGCCGCGGCGCTGGCCGATGGTGTAGTCCGTGATGCCGGAATGCTTGCCCAGGACGCGGCCGTCCATATGCACGATCTCGCCCGCCTCGCGGCCTTGCGGGCGCAGACGGTCGATCAGGGTGCGATAGTCGCCGGAGGGGACGAAGCAGATGTCCTGGCTGTCCGGCTTGGCGGCGATCTTCAGACCCAGTTCGGCGGCGACGCCCCGCACCTGGGGCTTTTCCAGATCGGCTAGGGGGAAGCGCAGGTAGTCCAGTTGGTCGCGCGTGGTGGCGAACAGGAAGTAGGACTGGTCGCGCGAATGGTCGATGGCCTTGCGCATCTGGCTGCGCCCGTCGATTTCGGCGCGGCGGACATAGTGGCCCGTGGCCATGGCTTCGGCGCCCAGATCGCGAGCGACGTCCAGCAGGTCGCGGAACTTAACCGTTTGGTTGCAGCGGATGCAGGGGACCGGCGTCTGGCCCTTGAGATAGGAGTCCGCGAACTGGTCGATCACGGCGTCGCGGAAGCGGCTTTCGTAATCCAGCACATAATGGGGAATGCCGATCATGTCGGCAGCCAGACGCGCGTCGTGAATGTCCTGGCCCGCGCAGCAGGCGCCCTTCTTCTTTAACGCCGCGCCGTGGTCGTAAAGCTGCAGCGTGACGCCCACCACGTCATAGCCGGCCTTGTGCAGCAGGGCGGCGACCACGGTGGAGTCCACGCCGCCCGACATGGCCGCGACCACGCGTGAACCCAGCGGCAGGCCGACCGCCGCACGCGCGCTCTCGATCGCCGCATCCATGTCGGTGCGGGCGATGTCAGGAACGGGGCAG
The DNA here is from genome assembly GCF_018608325.1 of Brevundimonas sp. GTDB lineage: Bacteria > Pseudomonadota > Alphaproteobacteria > Caulobacterales > Caulobacteraceae > Brevundimonas. The sequence continues at coordinate 67,630 of NZ_JABAZW010000102.1, forward strand.
AAGTCTTCAACGAGCGTCATCGCCGCCATTTAGGGTGGAACCCGCGCGATTTCGAGGCCTGAACCATTTTCATGTGCCGGAAATGACAAGGGCCGCACCCGTTTCCAGGTGCGGCCCTTATCGGTCTTCGGGGAGAATCCGTCAGGAGCGGTAGGTCTGGATGCGCGTCGTGCGCAGACCCTGCATGCCCCATTTATCAATGGCCTTCTGCCAGGCCAGGAATTCTTCCGCCGTCAAACGATAGGTCGCCAGGGCGTCGTCCAGGCTGAGCAGGCCGCCACGAACAGCGGCGACAACCTCGGCCTTGCGACGGATCACCCAGCGGTCCGTGTTCGACGGCGGCAGGTCCCTGAGAGTCAGGGGAGTGCCGGTCGGCCCGACCACGTATTGTTCGCCTTTGCTATTAAGGCGTCGCTCTTGCAACATGGGCTTATGCCTCTTCCACCAACACCGTACTGTCATGAAGATAGAACGGCCCGGCTAAGGTCCGTTTAAGGGTCGTGGTGAAGGAACGACTAAAATCGGTTCGCGCCCGTACGACTCTGTAAACCTTGCTTGCGTGGGGATTCATTGACTCTAACGACTAGTTACTGGCGGATCAGCGTTTGATGTTGATCAGTTCGGCCAGCATTTCGTCGGCCGTGGTGATGATTTTGGACGAGGCGGAATAGGCCCGCTGGGTGGTGATCAGGCCGGTGAATTCCGCCGACAGATCGACGGTGGAAGACTCCAGCTGTTGCGAGGCGATGGAGCCCGCGCCGCCGGTTCCAGCGCTCTTCAGGTTGAAGGTGCCGCTCTGAAGGCTGACGGCGTAGGCGTTGCCGGAAACTTCGCGTAGGCTGTCGGGGCTGGGGAAGGTGGCGACCGCGACCTGGGCGATGCGGCGCATGACGCCGTTGTCGAAGATGGCGGTGACAAAGCCACTGTCGTCGATGCGGATTTCGCTCAGATTGCCGAAGGCCGTGCCGTTGGTGACGGTCGACTGCACCACGGAGGCGGTGTTCAGCTGGCTGAGGCCGCCTGCCGAGGTGTTAAGGTCCAGGGTGACCGTCTGGGCGGCGATGCCCAGGCCGTCGGCCCAGGCCACCTGACCGGGGGCCATCGACAGGTTGTTGGGATCGGACTTGCCGAAGTCGAGCGTCGCCTGGCTGGGGTCGTCGAACAGGCCGGTGCCCGCAGGCCAGTTCTTCATCGTGTCGATGTCCAGACGACCGGACGGGGTGAAGGCGATCTTGCCCGTCTTGATCTGGCCGTTCGAATAGGGATCGCCGGTGATGACGTCGCCTGCCGGAACCGAGACGATCTCGGCGTACCAGATGTTCGGCTCGTCGCTCTTGAGGAAGCGGATCTCCAGATTGCGCTGGCCGCCCTTGGAGTCCGAAACCGGGATGTTCATCTTGAAGTCGGGTTTGACGCCTGCCGGATTGTTGGCGTCGGCGTTGTACATGGCCATCGAGTTGACGGCGGGATCGTACTTCGACTTGGCGGCGATGTTGGTCGACAGGCCGATGTCGGCCAGGCTGACGGTGTAGGGGGCGCCCGAGGCGGGGGTGAACTCGATCTGGCTGGGCGGGGCGCCCAGCACGGCGGCGGAGCCCGAGTTCTGGCCGCTGACAGTCAGGCCGGTCAGGGCGCCGGTGGCGGGGTCATAGGTCGCCTGGGCGTTGATCCGCTGCGTGCCGGACTTGAGTTCGACATCATAGGCGTCGGCGCCCGTGCGGGTGTAGCGGACCGACAGGTCGTGGTTGACCGGCGGCACGGCCGTGTCGGCGACGCTCTTGTAGGCCTGGGCGCTGGCCGCCGCCGCAGGCTCCTGGCTGGAGCGTAGGTTGGCGTTGATCTGCACGCGGGTGGTTGGTTCAGCCGTGCCGCCGACCGAGCCGATGTTGATCGAGCGCAGGCGCGACAGGTCGGACGGGTCCGAGGAGATTTCGCCGTTAGCGTCAACCGGCCAGCCCTGCAGGTACAGGCCTGCGCTGTTCTTCAGATAGCCCTGCTTGTCCACGCGGAAGGCGCCGGCGCGGGTGAACAGGTGGGTGTCGGTGGAGGCGACGCCCTCGGCCTTGTCCGTGACGACGAAGAAGCCCTGACCGGCGATGGCCAGGTCGGTGTTCTCGTTCGTGCGCTGAAGCTGGCCTTCCTGGCTGATGAAGTGGCGCGTGTTGGTGGTCACGCCGCCCGCCGAATAGCTGCCGCTGGTGCCGCTCTGGCTGTTGACCAGGGTCTGGAACTCGCTGGCCGTGCGCTTGTAGCCGACCGTGTTCACGTTGGCGATGTTCTGCGAGATCGAGGCGAGGGCCGCAGAGTTGGCGGCGAGGCCGGACACACCGGCCAGCATGGCGCTGTTGAGGCTCATGAAAGACGCTCCTTAAATGGAATTCATCGGGAAGACGGCGGAGCGCATCATGCGGCCGCCTTCTCGTTCGAGACGTCCGGATTCTCCGGTTCGTCGGGTTTGTTCTCGGCCTTGGCCTTGATCTCGTTCAGCGAGATCACGGTCGAAAGCGGAAGGATGGAGTCGCCGATCACCAGGAAGGGCTCACCGTTGTACATTTCGACCCCGGTCACGCGGCCCCGGATCAGGGCCTGGGCGTCGACCTTGGCGCCGGTCTCGTTGGTGGCGGAGACCTTCAGCGTATAGACGCCGCCGTCCTCGGCCTTGCCGCCGCCCTTCAGTTCGCCGTTCCAGGTGAAGTCGTGGATGCCCGCGCCCTTGTCCGGGCCCTGACCTTCCCAGACCACGGCGCCCTTGCTGTCGACGATCTGCAGATTGACCTTGTCGGCGCTGGCGCCCAGCTCATAGGCCCAGCTGGCCTTGCCTTCGCGGAACTCGGTCGCGGTCCAGGCGGCGGTGACTTCCTTGCCGATATAGTTGGAGGCGTTGTCCAGACCGCCCGCAGCCTGGGCCTTCAGCAGACTGGTCAGCAGGTCGTTGGTCAGCAGTTGCTGCTCGACCCCGGCCATCTGGGTCAGCTGGGCCGTGAACTGGTTGGAATCCAGCGGCGACAGCGGGTCCTGGTTCTTCATCTGGGTCGTCAGCAGCGTCAGGAAGGTCTCGAAGTTCGAGGCCAGCATCTTGTTGCTGCCGTTGATGCGACCGGCGGCGTTGTCGGCGGATACGGCGGTGACCATGGGTCAGACCTTCATATCGACGCGGTCAGGCGTCAGTGAAAGATTGGTCCAGACGCCGGGCGTCAGGATGGAGGAGGTGTCGGCGGCCAGAGCCAGGCGAGAGCCGCCGCCGAACAGGCTGTTGCGCTGCTGCTGGCGTTCAAAGGCGTCGCCGCCCTGGGGCTGGTCGCGGTGGCTGAAGTCCAGGGCGTCGCCTGCCAGCTGGAAACCTGCGTCCTGAAGCTGGCGGCGCAGTTCGTCGGCGCGGCCGCGCAGTTCGGCGGCGGCGGCGGGATTGTCGAAGGCCAGACGTGCGGCCAACTGGCCGTCGTCGCCGATCTCAAGACTGACATTGACGCGGCCCAGGTCTTCCGGCGTCAGCACCATGTCGAACCGGGTCGACTTGCCGTCCAGGCTGCGGGCGATCTGGGCGGCGAGATGGGCTGTCGTCTCGATGGTGGCCTGCGACAGGCGCGAGAAGGACAGGCTGCGTTCAACGGCGGCAGCCTGCTGCATCGGCTGGGCGTCCAGGGCGGCGGGCGCCGTGGGTTGGGTGGTTTGGGCGGCGGTCTGGATAGGCG
>NZ_JABAZW010000151.1:0-12695 GCF_018608325.1 Brevundimonas sp.
ACGGTAATTCTACAAACAACTCCGGGCGAAGGCCCGGCGCCCCGCCAAGCCCTCCGTCCCTTCGCTGCAACAGCCGCGAAGCCAAAGGCAATTTCGGGTCAATCGCGACATATCGTCGCCTTGCCAATCCCCGACCTCAACCCCAACTGCAAAGCCATATCCAACCGCCCCTTCGCCTCGACAGGAGCTGCGATGCCGCATGCCGACAGCCTGATTCTCACCCTGGTCGGGGGCTTCGTCCTGGCCTTTGCGTTCGGCATGTTGGCCCATCGGCTGCGGTTATCTCCCCTCGTCGGCTATCTGGTTGCGGGCGTCATCGTCGGCCCCTTCACTGGCGGATTTGTCGCCGACACCACCCTGGCGCCCCAGTTGGCCGAGATCGGCGTCATCCTGCTGATGTTCGGGGTCGGGCTGCATTTCTCGCCCAAGGATCTGATGCAGGTCCGCAAGATCGCCATTCCCGGCGCCCTGGTTCAGATCGCCGCCGCCACCGTGCTGGGCTGGGCGTTGGGCCGGTTCGTGCTGGGACTGGGCGATGTCGAGGCCCTGCTGATGGGCTTCGCCCTGTCGGTCGCCTCCACCGTGGTGCTGCTGCGCGCGTTGGAGGAACGCAAACAGGTCAAGAACGAGGTCGGGCGCATCGCCGTGGGCTGGCTGATCGTCGAGGATCTGGTCATCGTCATCGCCCTGGTCATGCTGCCCATGCTGGTCGTCCCGGCGGGCGGCCAGACCGATCTGACCGCCATCGGCGCCAACATCGGCTGGACCCTGCTGAAGGTCGTGCTGTTCGTCGCCGGAATGCTGGTGGTCGGCGGCAAGGTCATTCCCTGGCTGCTGATCCGCATCGCCCACACCAAGTCGCGCGAACTGTTCACCCTGGGTGTGCTGGCCATCGCCCTGGGCATCGCCTGGCTGGCCTTCTTCCTGTTCCACTCGTTCGCGCTGGGGGCCTTCCTGGCCGGTCTGGTGATGAACGCCTCGCCGCTGGGCCACAACGCCGCCGAGCGGTCCCTGCCCCTGCGCGACGCCTTCGCCGTGCTGTTCTTCGTTTCGGTCGGGATGCTGTTCGATCCGATGATCCTGGTGCGTCAGCCCTGGGCCGTGCTGGGTGTTCTGGGCATCGTCATCATCGGCAAGTCGCTGGCGGCGCTAGTCATCACCAAGGCGTTCAAGCTGGACCGCCCCAGCGCCTTCACCGTCGCCGCCGCCCTGGCCCAGATCGGCGAGTTCTCGTTCATTCTGGCCGCGCTTGGCGTCAGCATGGGGGCCATGAGCCGCGGCACCCACGATCTGATCCTGGCCGCATCCCTGCTGTCGATCTCGTTGAATCCGTTTGTCTTCCTCTTGGCCGACCGGCTGGGCGGCAAGCCCAAGCCCCCATCGTCGCTTCAGGGTGAGCCGATCGCGGCCCACAGCCCGACGCCAGACGCGGTCAGCAGTCCCGCCTGACGCCCTATTCACGCCAGGCCCGCGCGCCGCTATCATGCAGGCATGGACATGACCGCTTCTGAACCCGCTACGGTGCACTACGGCGACGGCGAGTTCGCCGTGCTCAAGCCGGGACGTTTCGTCCGTTGCGCCGTCACCGACCGGCCCATCCCGCTGGAGCTGTTGCGGTACTGGAGCCCGACCCGGCAGGAGGCCTATTACAGCCCCGCCGAGTTCATCACGCGGATGCAACAGGGCGCCGCATGATCGCCGGGCGCCGCGCCCTGCTGCTCGGCGTCGGCGCGACACTGGTCACGCCCGACCTTCTGGGCGGCCCGGCCCAGGCCCAGGGTCCGTTGCAGATGACGTTGAACGGCGCCTGGCGTCAGGGCGGATTTGTCTATGGCCGCACCGCGCCGCGCGCCCTGATCTTCGTGGATGGAGAGGCCCTGACCACCGCCTCCATCAACGGCCTGTTCGTCATCGGTTTTGACCGCGACGCCACGGGCGATGTGGTGATCGAGGCCCGCGCCAACGGCCAGTCGGTGCGCCGCACGATCACCGTCGCGCCCCACACCTTCCCCTCGACCAGCATCAACGGCCTGCCGCCCTCCACCGTCGATCCGACAGATCCGGCGCTTCTGGCCCTGATCCGCGAACAGGTGGCCCTGAAGACCGAGGGCTTCGCCAGCCGCGTGGACGGCGACGACTTCAAGAACGGCTTCGTCTGGCCGCTGGAGACCTATCGCATCACCAGTCAGTGGGGCTCTCAGCGGGTTCTGAACGGCACGCCCGCCCGTCCGCACTACGGCGTCGACATGGCCGCACCCACGGGAACCGTCATCCGCGCGCCCGCCGACGGCAAGATCAGCTTCAGCCGCTCAGGCATGCATTTCGAGGGCGGCATGACCCTGATCGACCACGGCCAGGGCCTGATCACCTGCTATCTGCATCAGTCCCGGCTGGACGTGACGGCGGGCCAGTCGGTCAAGCGCGGGGATGCCATCGGCCGCATCGGCATGACCGGCCGCGCCACCGGCCCGCACCTGTGCTGGCGCATGAAATGGCGTGACCGCAACATGGACCCGTCGCTGATGGTCGGCGCCCGTGCGCCGGAACGACTGGCCTGAAAGCCCTGCGCCCAAGGCCTCGAATAAAGCCGTCGCGGGGCGCCTGGACCGCCTTGCGATAGCAGGGATATCGACCTAGCTTTCGCGGGTCATTCCAGTCGGGGGCAGATGCCGCATCTTCAGTCGCTTAGCGTTCTGCTCGTGGATGATAATCCGCACATGTGTGCGATCACCACCGCCGTTCTGTACTCGTTTGGCATCCGCAATGTGCTGGAAAGCCATGACGGGGCCAAGGCTCTGGCGATGCTGGACCAGCATCCTGTCGACATCGCGATCGTCGATTTCAACATGGCGCCGATGGACGGGGTCGCCTTCACCCGCCACGTCCGCACCAGCCCGGCCAGCCCCAACATCTATCTGCCGATCATCATGATGACGGGCCATTCGGAAAAGACCCGCGTCTTTGAAGCCCGCGACGCAGGGGTGACCGAGTTCCTGACCAAGCCGATCATGGCCAAGACCATGCTGGACCGCATCAGCGCCGTGATCCTGAAACCCCGTCTCTTCGTCCAGGCCGAAACCTACACCGGCCCGTGCCGCCGCCGTCGCGACACGGAAGGCTACGCGGGGCCGTTCCGCAGGTCCGGCGACGTGGCGCGATCCAGGGCCTGATAGACGCTGTCCGGCCAGCGCTTGTGGACCCAGAACCAGTCGACGGGCCGCTCGCGCACCCGATCCTCGACGAAGCTGTTCGCGGCCTGAATCCCCGCCAGCACGTCCGCCGTCTTGTCATCACTGTGGCTGACGGTGATCGGTTCATGCGCCGTGACCCGGAACCGCGCATTGGGCAGGCGAACCACCGACAGGGGCTGCATCACGGTGTCGAACTTCAGCGCCATGCGCGCCGCGCCGGGCGAGGCGTTCACAGGCTGGCCGAAGAACTGCACCTCCGGCCCCTGATTGTATTTCTGATCGACCAGCAGAGCGATGGAATCGCCGCGCTTCATCCCCGCCATCAGGTCACGCGTCCCGTCACCCTTCGGCGCAAACAGACGCACGCCGTAGCGTTCACGGTTCTGACGGATCAGGGCGTCGACATAGGGATTGTTCGCCGCGCGGTAGGTCACCTGACACGGCAGGCCGGACGCCATGATGACCGCCGCCATCACCTCGAAATTCGCCAGATGGCCGGAAATCAGTACCGCCGGTTTGCCGCTATCGCGCAGGGCGTGCAGCCGCTCCATGCCGACCACCTCGACCCGCCCGCCTTGCGGCGTCAGCTGGTCCATCACCGCCACCTCGGCGAAGGTGCGGCCCGTGCCGTCCCACTGGTCGACCGCCAGCTTCTCACGCTCGGCCGCAGGCATGTCGGGGAAGGCGATGCGCAGGTTGCGCATCACCGTCTTGTGGGTGCTGGTCCAGGGCCCCAGGGTCCGCAGCAGCCAGCCCCCCAGGGCCGAGGCCCGCTCGACGCCCAGCAGGCGCAGAAATCCGACCAACGCCCGATAGGCCACCGCCTCCAGGCGCCAGATCAGGTCCTGTCGGATGTCTTTTCCGCTACGGCCCCTCGGGGCGTTCTCACCAGGCAATCGTCAATCCACCGTCCACCACAAGGGTCTGGCCGGTCACATAGGCCGACGCAGGGCTGCACAGATAGACCGCCGTGCCCGCGATTTCATCCGGCTGGCCGATCCTTTTCAACGGCGCGGGCTCAGTCACCGTCTTCAGCAGCTCGGGATTCTCCCACAGGTATTTGGCGAAGTCGGTCTGAACCAACCCTGGCGCGATGCAGTTGACCCGCACGTTCGACGGCCCCCACTCCACCGCCAGATTGCGCACCAACTGCATGTCGGCGGCCTTGGAGATATTGTACGCGCCGATCAGGGCGTTGCCGCGCAAGCCCCCGATGGACGAGATCACCAGTATGGCGCCGTCCTTTCGCTCCAGCATCTGCGGCGCGACCATCTGGATCAGCCAGTGGTTCGAGATGACGTTATTCTGCAGGATCTTCTCGAACTGATCGTCGGCGATCCCGCCCATCGGCCCGGCGTAGGGATTGGACGCAGCGTTGCAGACCAGAATGTCGATCTTTCCGAACACGCTGTTGGTCTGATCTACCAGCCGCTGCAGGTCTTCCTTAGAGGCGATGTTGGCCGGAACGGCGATGGCGCGGCCTTCACCATATTTTCCGTTGATCTCGGCGGCGACCTCGTCGCACGGCCCGGCCTTGCGTGAAGAGATGACGACCTTGGCGCCGTGTTCAGCCAGCCGCTCGGCGATGGCCTTGCCGATCCCGCGCGACGATCCGGTGATGATCGCAACCTTGCCGGTCAGATCGAACAGTTCCATTTTCACATCCCCAGGTTTGCGGCGGGTTATTTATCAACCCGCTGTAGCCGAAAGTCTCTGGCCGAAAGTCTCTGATACCCTGATACTCACGCGATTCCATCCGGGAGTGGCTACAGCCAGCCGATGCGCACCCTAACGACAGGTTTTCTGTACTTCGCCTATCTTTTCCTGGGCCTGACCGTGGGCGCCTTCCTGTGGCGTGCCGGGCTGGGCGTGGGCGCAGGCGTGGCTGGAGCCCTGGGCGCATTGGGCCTGCTCGGCGCCTTCCACGGCATTGCGACCGGCATTTCGGAACGCCGCATCCTGAAGAAGGAAATCCATCAGGTCCGCGAGGCGCACCGCCTGCTGGCTGACGCGATGGAGTCGACCCAAGGCGCCCTGACCGAACTGGCCCAGGCCATCGAAAGCGGCGCTCTGTCCGGCGCCGACGAACTGACCGGCGAAGTTCGCATGCTGGAAAGCCTGGTCCAGCAGATGAGCGAATCCATCGACCAGCGTCTGGCAGCCGCCCCGACCATCGGTCTGGACACCTTCGAGGGCCGTCGTCAGGCCCAGTCGAACGTCCTGCTGCAAACCATCCACGAGGCGTTGGCCGAGAACCGCGCCGACCTTTACCTGCAGCCGGTCGTCTCCCTGCCCCAGCGCAGGACAATCTTCTACGAAAGCTTCACCCGCCTGCGCGACGCGTCGGACCGCGTCATGATGCCGGCGGAATATCTGTCGCTGGCCGAGGGCGAGGGTCTGGTCCCCGCCATCGACAATCTGCTGCTGTTCCGCTGCGCCCAGATCGTGCGCCGTCTGGCCCGTCAGGACCGCAAGGTCGGCGTCTTCTGCAACGTGGCCCTCAGCTCGCTGGGCGACGACGCCTTCTTCCCGCGCTTCCTCGACTTCCTCAGCGAGAACCGCGACCTGAACCAGGCCCTGATCTTCGAACTGGGTCAGGCCACCTTCGATGCGCGCGGCGCAATCGAGGCCCGCAACATGGCCAAGCTGGCCGACCTCGGCTACCGCTTCTCGCTGGACAAGGTGCAGACGCTGGACCTCGACTTCGCCGATCTGCAACGCGCCGACGTCAAGTTCATCAAGGTCTCCGCCGATCTGCTGATCGAACAACTGCTCGATCTGGACGGCGGCGCGCCGCTGCAGTCCATGCCCGACATTCAGGCCGCCGACTTCGCCGCCCTGACCCGCCGCTACGGCGTCGAGGTCATCGCTGAAAAGGTCGAGACGGAACGTCAGGTCGTCGACATCCTCGAACTGGACGTCGCCATGGGACAGGGCCACCTGTTCGGGGAACCCCGCGCCATCAAGGAACAGGTGCTGGCCGAAACCGATCCGCCCGCCGAGTTCCTGCGCTCCACCCTGCGCAGCGCCGAACAGCGTCGTCGCGCCCACTGATCCGCAAACGGTCGCTTCCAGACCGCCTGTCACACGCCCGCATCATTGGCCCGCCAGATTACGGCTCCGAACATCTGCGGAGCCCTGGTTTCATGAAGCGTCTCGTCCCGACGGCCCTTTTCCTTCTGCTGGCCGCCTGCGGCTCTGGCGATCCGGCGAAAGAGACGCCCGTGGCGCCGACGGGTGAAACCGCCGCGCCCGCCGCTTCATCTCAAGCGACCGATCTGGACCGTCTGCCGGTCAGCACTCACGATCTTGGCGTCTTCCCCTTCTTCAACCTGCCCGACGGGTTCAAGGCTCAGAATACGAAGGACCAGCAGCTAGAGACGAAATACGTCTTCCCCGGCGGCGGCCTTCTGGCGGTCGAGGGCCGCTATCACCACGCCCGCGTCCAGTCCGCCGACGACAACTGGAACGAAACCCTGCTGCTGCGCAGCTTTGATGAGAAGATCCGCGAACTGGGCGGGGTCCAGGTCTATGACGGCGGCCTGCCCGATGCTGCACGCGAGAAGATCGCAAGCGACCAGCCCCGCTTCACCGCCGACCTGTATGACCCCTCGCCCTATCGCTTCCGTCAGTATGTGATCCGCACGCCGCAGGGCCGGGTCTGGGTCGAGATCGGCTATGGCTACAACGCCCCGATGGCCGACCTGACCATCGTGCAGGAAAGCGAACTGCGCCAGACCATCACCCAGATCACCGCTGACCAGATCGACCGCGATCTGAAGGCGACGGGCAAGGCGGTGCTGCACATCAACTTCGACACCGACCGCGCCACCCTGACCACGGATGGACAGGCCGCCGTCGCCCAGATCGCGGCGCTGCTGAAAGCGCAGCCGGGCCTGAAGCTGTCCATCGAAGGTCACACCGACGACACCGGTTCGGCCGAACGCAATCGCACCCTGTCGCTGGACCGCGCAAAGTCGGTTCAGGCCGCCCTGATCCAGACCGGCGTGGCGGGCGACCGGCTGAAGGCGGCGGGGTATGGCGCCGATCGCCCCATCGCGGGCAACACCACGGACGCCGACCGCGCGCAGAACCGCCGGGTCGAACTGGTCCGGCAATAGGCCAAACGTGACGGCGCGGTTGACGCGCCGTCATACGCCCCATAGGTCCGGGACATGACCCTCCCCCACGCCCTGCCTCACCTCGGCGACGTCGCCGCCGACTACGACATCCTGCTCTGCGACGTGTGGGGCGTGATCCACAATGGCCGCGAAAGCTGGCCCGGCCCGTGCGAGGCTCTGGCTCGCTTCAACCGCGAAGGCGGCCATGTCGTCCTGATCTCCAACTCGCCGCGCCCCGCGTCCGACGTGATCGCGCAACTGGATGGTCTGGGCGTGCCGCGCGAAAGCTGGAAGGCCTTTGTCACCTCGGGCGACGCCACCCGCGCTGAACTGGCAAAGCGCGCCCCCGGCCCGGCCTGGATCGTCGGCCCGGAACGTGACGGCGCCCTGTACGAAGGACTGGGGCTTGAGCGCGCGCCCAGCGCCGCCGAGGCCGCCTTCATCTCGGTCACCGGTCCGGTTGATGACACGGTCGAGACGCCGGAAGACTATCGCGACCGTCTGGCCGTCGGTGCCGAGCGTGGGCTGGAGCTGATCTGCGCCAACCCCGACCGCGTCGTGCAGCGCGGCGACAAGCTGATCTACTGCGGCGGCGCCCTGGCCGACCTGTATGAATCCCAGGGCGGCCGCGTCGTCATGGCGGGCAAGCCCTATTCGCCCATCTATGATCTGGCGATCAAGGAGGCGGAAAAACTGCTGGGCCGCATCGTCGATCGCTCGCGCGTCCTGTGCATCGGCGACGGCGTCGTCACCGACGTCATGGGCGCAAATGCGCAGGCTCTGGACTGCCTGTTCATCGCCCAGGGCATCCACGGCGATCAGGCCAAGGGTGAGGACGGCGCGCTGGACCCGGCCCGCGCCGGCGCCCTGCTGAACGCCGAAACGACCTATGCGCGATACGCCGCGCTTGAACTGAACTGGTAAGGCTCGCCATTTTGTCGCACCGCCGCTAAAGCCTCCCTATGGTCGAACTCGTTCAGCAACATCCTTCCGGCGGCTACATCCTGGAGGAACTTCACGTCGGCATGGCCGCCGAGAAGATTGTCATCGCCACAGAGCAGCGCATCCAGTTGTTCGCCGAGGCGTCCGACGACTTCAATCCGGTCCATCTGGACGAAGCCTTCGCCGCCAAGACCGCCTATCGCGGTCGGATTGCGCATGGCCTGCTCAGCGCCTCGTTCGGGTCAGCCGTGGTCGGCACCATCCTGCCGGGCGCGGGCTCCATCTATATTTCGCAGACCCTGTCCTTCCACCAGCCGGTGCGGATTGATGATGAAGTCCGTATCGTCATCACCGTGATCGAGGTCGAGCCGGAAAGCGCGCGTGTGAAGCTGAGCTGCGAGGGCTTCGTCAACGACGTCATGATCATGGACGGGGTCGCCGTGGTCCGCGTGCCGCGCCGCCGCAAGCCGTCCCAACGCTGAGATGCAGATCGTCCGCGACTGGCGCGACCTGCCTGACCCCCTGAAGGGCGCAGCGGTCGCGGTCGGCGCCTTTGACGGCGTCCACCGGGGCCATCAGGCCGTCATCGCCGGAGCCAAGGCGGCAGCCGACCGACTGGGCGCGCCGTTGGGCGTGGTCAGTTTCGCCCCCCATCCGCGCCGCTGGTTCCAGCCGGACGCCGCGCCTTTCGGCCTGATGACCGAAGCGCAAATGGCCGAGGCCCTGGCGCCGTTGGGCGTGGACATCCTGTACCTGCTGCCCTTCGACGGCGAGATGGCGGGCATGAGCGATTCAGGCTTCGCCGAACGCGTTCTGGCCGAAGGTCTGGGCATCCGCCACGCGGGCGTCGGCTTCGACTTCACCTTCGGCAAGGGCCGCTCGGGATCGCCCGAAGCCCTGCGCACCTATGGCGAACGTCTGGGCTTCACCGTCTCGGTCGCGCAACGTCTGGATGACGCCGACGGCCTGAAACTGTCGTCCAGCGCCGTGCGCGAAGCCTTGAAGGCGGGCGACATGGCCCGCGCCGCCGCCATCCTGGGCCGCCCCTTCGCCATTCGCGGCGAGGTGATCCACGGCGACAAGCGCGGCCGCACCATCGGCGTGCCGACCGCAAACATCGAGTTGAACGGCTATATGCGCCCCGCCTACGGGGTATACGCCGTCCGCACCCGTCTGCCGGACGGCCGCGTCATCAATGGCGTCGCCAGCCTGGGCGTGCGGCCCATGTATGCGCTGGAAACGCCGCTGCTTGAGGTCTGGCTGTTCGACTTCGACGAGGAAATCTACGGCCAGACTGTGGACACCCAACTGATCACCTGGCTGCGGGGTGAAGAGAAGTTCGACGGCCTGGACGCATTGAAGGTCCAGATTGACGCGGACGCCCGCGCAGCACGGGCGGCGCTGGCAAGCGCCTGACCCGCTCTTTGAATCAAATCGCCTTCAACCCCGCCGCATACCGCTTCCAGTTCTGGACATAGTGGTCCGCCGACATCTTCAGCACGGCGACGTGTTCGGGATCGCGCTCTCGCACCACCTTGCCGGGCTGGCCCATCACCAGACTGTTGTCGGGAATGATCTTGCCCTCGGTGATCAGGGCGCTTGCACCGATGATGCAGTTCTTGCCGATCTTCGCGCCGTTCAGCACCACCGCCCCGATGCCTATCAGGCTGTAGTCCCCGACTTCGCAGCCATGCAGCATGGCCTGATGCCCCACCGTCACGCCGCGCCCCAGCGTCAGCGGCGAACCGGGGTCGGTGTGCAGCACCGCGCCGTCCTGAACATTGCTGTCCGGCCCCAGAATGATCGGATCATTGTCACCGCGCAGCACCGCGCCAAACCAGACACTGGCGTTTTCTTGCAGAATCACGTGACCTATCACCGAAGCATTCGGCGCGATCCAGTATTCCCCTTCCGGCGGAAGCTGAGGACTATTGTTGTCCAATGCGTAAACAGTCATCCGTCCACCGATCATCTCACTAAAATGGGGGCTTTAAGCCCTCGTAAACCACGTTAGCATCAAACTGTTGATGCGATTCGGGAGCCGCTATTCGCCCCCGGATCCGAAGCCGGATCAAGCCCGGTCCGGTCAGTAGTCGGGGCTTTCGCGTGGCGCGTTGGGATCCTGGTTCGGCGGTTCGGCGGCGGGTTCATCCCGTTTCTGACGGCCCTGCTGTCGATCCGGGCGGTTGCTGTGCGGGCCGCGATCCTCTCCTCCCCAAGACCATCCAAGGCGGAACCCGTGCGGGTCCGCCTTTTTTCATGCCCTGGAGACGTCCATGACCAAGCGTGCGGCAATGAAGCGTCAGTCCCGTGAAAACGGAATCCTGGATTCGCGCGACTTCATCGAAGAGTCGAAAGTTCGCCGGCTCCATACGCCCAACAACTCGCGGTCGGGCTGGTCGCCCCATCCGTCGAACGACGACCGGGATCAGGGCTACCTCAAGACGCTGAAGCCGAAGTCCGAAGGCCAGACCGAGCTGATGGAGGCCATCGACGCACATAATCTGGTCATGGCGCTTGGCCCCGCAGGCACGGGCAAGACCTATCTGGCGGTGGCCAAGGCGGTCGAGGCGCTGGAGGCGGGCAAGGTCGGGCGCATCGTGCTCAGCCGCCCCGCCGTCGAGGCTGGTGAATCCATCGGCTTCCTGCCCGGCGACATGGAGGACAAGCTGGCCCCCTATCTGCGCCCCCTCTACGACGCCCTGTCGGACCGGCTGTCGATGAAGCGGGTCAAGGCGTTGATGGCCGAGGGCCTGATCGAGATCGCCCCCATCGGCTATATGCGCGGCCGCACCCTGAACAACGCCTTCATCGTCGTGGATGAGGCGCAGAACTGCACTTACGTTCAGCTCAAGATGCTGCTGACGCGGCTGGGCTGGCATTCGACCATGGTGGTCACGGGTGATCCGCAACAGTCCGACCTGCTGCCCGGCATCTCGGGTCTGTCAGACATCTCGGCGCGACTGGAAGCGGTGGACGACATCGCCGTGGTGCGTCTGGCCGAACGCGACATCGTGCGGCACCCGCTGGTCGCCTCGATGATCGGGGTGCTCTGACCCTCAAGCGTCGCCCGATGGCCAAACCGTCGGGCGACGGCTTTGCTACAGGCCTGCTGCAGGACCGTTCGGCTCGTCCGGTTCGCCATCAGCGTCCTTGTCGACAAAATGGGTCGGTGCGCTGACCGGGTGAAACAGCAGGGCCAGCAGCCCGCCGAAGATCAGCAGCCAGCAGCGCGGTTCCGGGGCCGACCATCACGAACCACCCAACCGCGCGATGATCTCCGGGTTTCGCTCACTAGCCGCCACCTCTGCGTCAAACAGGCGTTCCGCCTGCTCCAGATCAGTGAAGCGTCGCTCGCCAGACCCGCGCAAACTGGTCAACAGATAGCCGTCGCCATCCTGCTGCAGAACCACGCCGCTGCGGGCGTGAAGAACGCGAACCTCGGTCATGAGTTGTCTCCTCTCATGACCCAACGCACGATCCGGCGAATGGCGCCGCGCACTTAGATGGCGAAGTCCTCAGGCGGTTCGCGGCCCTCCAGCCAGCCCACGATGCGTTCGGCCGCGTCCTCTGGCGTCATGGAGGTGGTGTCCACCACGATCTCGGGACTTTCCGGAGCCTCATAGGGGCTGTCGATGCCGGTGAAGTTCTTCAGTTCGCCCGTCCGCGCCTTGCGGTACAGGCCCTTCACATCGCGCGCCTCGGCGACATGCAGGGGGGTGTCGACATGGACCTCGATGAACTCGCCCTCATCCAGCAGTTCCCGCGCCAGCGCCCGCTCGGCCCGGAAGGGAGAGATGAAGCTGACCAGCACGATCAGTCCCGCATCCACCATCAGTTTCGCCACCTCGGCGACACGACGGATGTTCTCGACCCGATCCTCCTCGGTGAAGCCCAGATCGCGGTTCAATCCGTGGCGGACATTGTCGCCGTCCAGCAGATAGGTGTGACGGCCATCGGCGTGCAGCCGCTTCTCGACCAGGTTCGCGATGGTCGACTTGCCCGCACCGGACAGACCGGTCAGCCAGATCACCCTGCCCTTCTGATTCTTGATCGCCGCCCGTGAAGCCTTGTCGACCGACTGGGCCTGCCAGTGGATGTTGTGGGCGCGGCGCAGGGCGAAATGCAGCATCCCCGCCGCCACCGTCCGGTTGGATATCCGGTCGATCAGGATGAAACCGCCCAGATCCTTGTTGGCGCTGTACGGCTCGAACGCGACCGGCGCATCCAGCGACAGGTTGCAGACCCCGATCTCGTTCAGCTCCAGCCGCTTGGCGGGCTGTTGCTCCAGCGTATTGATGTTCACCTTGTGCTTCGGCTCGGTGATGGTCGCCCCCACCAGCCGCGCGCCCAGCTTCAGCAGATAGGGCCGACCGGGCAGCATGGCCTCGTCGTCCATCCAGACCAGCGTCGCGCGAATGATCGAGTTTCCACTGGATAC
>NZ_JABAZW010000151.1:12705-15641 GCF_018608325.1 Brevundimonas sp.
GACCAGCGTCGCCTCGAACTGGTCAGCGGCCTCGGGCGGGGCGTCGGCGGCGAACAGGACGTCGCCGCGTGAAATGTCGATCTCATCGGCCAGGGTCAGGGTGACCGACTGGCCCGCCACAGCGTGCGACAGGTCGCCATCCGCAGTGACGATCCGGGCGACGCGTGAAGTCTTGCCAGACGGCAGCACGCGCACTGCATCCCCCGGACGCACAGTCCCCGACGCGATCTGGCCCGAGAAGCCCCGGAAATCGAGATTGGGCCGATTGACCCACTGCACCGGCAGGCGGAACGGATCGAACTGCAGATCATCCTCGACCTCCAGCCTCTCCAGCAGTTCGATCAAGGGCGGCCCGTCATGCCAGGGCGAATGGGGGCTGGCTTCGATGATGTTGTCGCCGCGCAGGGCCGACAGGGGAATGGCGTGGAAATCGGTCACCCCGATTCGGGCGGCGAAGTCGCGATAGTCCGCCACGATCTCGTCGAACCGCGCTTGGGACCAGCCGACCAGATCCATCTTGTTGACCGCCAGCACGATGTGCCGAATGCCCAGCAGGCTGACCAGATAGGAATGCCGCTTCGTCTGGGTCAGCACGCCCCGGCGCGCATCGATCAGGATGACCGCGGCATCGGCGGTCGAGGCCCCGGTGACCATGTTGCGGGTGTACTGCTCATGACCCGGCGTGTCGGCGACGATGAACTTGCGCGCCTCGGTCGAGAAGAAACGATAGGCCACGTCGATGGTGATGCCCTGTTCCCGCTCCGCCGCCAGACCATCGACCAGCAGGGCGAAGTCGATGTCGCCGCCCTGGGTGCCGACGCGGCGGCTGTCCACTTCCAGCGCCTCCATCTGATCCTCGAAGATCATCTTGGAATCATAAAGCAGCCGTCCGATCAGGGTGGACTTGCCGTCGTCCACGCTGCCGCAGGTGATGAAGCGCAGCAGGCTCTTGTGCTGGTGGGCGTCCAGATAGGCGTCGATGTCGCGGGCGATCAGGTCGGACTGGTGCGCCATCAGAAATAGCCCTCGCGCTTCTTCTTCTCCATCGAGGCCGACTGGTCGTGGTCGATCACCCGTCCCTGACGCTCGGACGTGGTGGTCAGCAGCATTTCCTGAATGATCTGCGGCACGGTCGCCGCCGTGCTCTCAACCGCCCCGGTCAGGGGATAGCAGCCCAGGGTGCGGAAACGCACCGAACGCATCTGCGGCGTCTCGCCGGGACGCAAGGGGAAACGGTCATCATCGACCATGATCAGGGCGCCGTCGCGCTCGACCACCGGCCGTTCAGCCGCCAGATACAGCGGTACAATCGGGATCTGCTCCAGATGGATGTATTGCCACACATCCAACTCGGTCCAGTTCGAGATCGGGAAAATCCGAATGCTTTCACCGGGGCGTTTGCGGGTGTTGTACAGCCGCCAGAGTTCTGGCCGCTGGCTCTTGGGGTCCCAGCCCTGCTCGGCGGTGCGGAACGAGAAGATGCGTTCCTTGGCGCGGGACTTCTCCTCATCACGCCGCGCGCCGCCGAACGCCGCATCGAAACCGTGCAGGGCCAGCGCCTGTTTCAGCCCCTGCGTCTTCCAAAGGTCCGTATGCAGGGCGGAACCGTGGTCGAACGGGTTGATGCCGCGCGCCACGGCCTCCGGGTTCTGATGCACCAGAAGCTCGACGCCCAGTTGCGCCGCCATGCGGGCGCGCATCTCGTACATGGCGCGGAACTTCCACGTCGTATCGACATGCAGCAGCGGGAACGGCGGACGCGACGGATAGAAGGCCTTCCGCGCCAGATGCAGCATCACCGCCGAATCCTTGCCGATCGAATACAGCATGACCGGACGTTCGGCCTCGGCCGCCACCTCGCGCATGATGTGGATCGCCTCCGCCTCCAGACGCTGGAGATGGGTCAGGCGTTCGCTCGTCACGGCAGGTTCGGGTCGTGTCTTCAGAAGCAGGGATGCAGCCACGGTTTTCGCTCTCGTCTGAGAGCGACCTCACACGTCAGAGCGGTGATCGGCGCAAGCGATGGATACTGCATACGCGGCGTAGATTTCATGTCCGCCGACGTTCGCACCGTCCCTCGCCTGCCATCGGGGCGCACAAGCTCCGCATAACAGCGGTTGAAACGACATGTGATTGTGAACGTTTCCAAACGTGACGCGAACAAGGCGGTTTTGTGTTGTGAACGCTCTCAAAGCGTGCTTATTTCCGAACATGAGAAGGCGAAGACCTTCCATTTTGAGGGAGCGAAAGTGACCGGCAGCCCGTGCGGATGTCGGCCTTGGCTGCAAGCAGCCCTTTTCTCTTGAGTGACTGTTCAGCTCCGTTCGCGGACGAACTGAAAGGTGCAAGACGATGACCGACAGGTTTTCGTCAACGCTGTCGCTCGCCCTCAGGCTGACTGGTGTGTGTTATCGCCAAGTTCACAGACGGGGGTCGCCTAAATGTTTAAAAAATCCATGCTCATCAGCACGTTCGCCCTGGTCGTGGCGGCAGGGCTGACCGCCCCGCACGTTGCGTCAGCTAACTCCGCTACGCCTGAAACCGCTGCGCCAAACCCCCAAGCCATCGCTGTACGCGCGACCGCACTGGTCGGTCAGATGACGCGCGATGAGAAGCTGCAGCTGATTCACGGCTACTTCCCCCCGTTCGCTGACCGCACGCCCGGCGCCCCCGTCGCCGACATGATTCCGTCCGCTGGACACATCCCCGGCATCCCTCGCCTGGGCATCCCCGACCTGCGCGAGTCAGACGCCAGCCTGGGCGTCGCCAACCAGGTCGAGCAGCGCAAGGGCGATGTCGCCACCGCCCTGCCCTCCAGCCTGACCACCGCCGCCTCCTTCGATCCTGAAATCGCCTATGCGGGCGGCGTCATGATCGGTGGCGAAGCGCGCGCCAAGACCTTCAACGTGCTTCTGGCCGGCGGCGTGAACCTGACG
>NZ_JABAZW010000098.1:0-3379 GCF_018608325.1 Brevundimonas sp.
ACGCCGTGGCGGTGGCCATCTTCCATACGGCGGTCATGCTGGTGGCGACGCGGTGCCTGGGCGTGCGGGCGGTGGCGGCGCTGGCGGCGGCGTGCGTGGTCCTGACCTGCCTCAGCTTCATCCTGACGCCGTCCGGCGACTACAAGATCGGCCTGATAAACACCGGCATCAGCGTGGTGGCCATCGGCGTCACCGCCTATCTGGGCCTGAAGCTGAAGGGCGCCGAGGCCCAGATCCACGAGGCCCGTGAACGCATCACCCGCATCGCCCGCCTGACCACTCTGGGTCAGCTGACCGCCTCCATCGCCCATGAGGTCAGCCAGCCTCTGGCCGCCATCGCCGCCAGCGCCGGGGCCAGCCGCCGCTGGCTGACCCAGCCCCAGCCCAACACCGACAAGGCCCTGGCCGCCGTCGACCGCATCATCAGCGACGCCGAACGCGCCAGCGAGATTCTGGACCGGGTGCGGCGTCTGGCCCGCAACGAGGCCCCCGCCTCGTCCGTCTTCGACCTGAACGCCGCCGTAACCGAGATCATCGCCCTGTCGTCATCGGCGGCGGGGGCCAGCGGCGCGGTCGTCTCCGCCGACCTGGCCGATGGCCTGCCCTCCGCCTTCGCCGACCGGGTGCAGGTGCAGCAGGTGGTCAGCAACCTGCTGCTGAACGGGATGGAGGCCGCAGCCGCAGCCCCGAAACGCACGCCCCGCCTGATCGTCTCCACCCGCCTGATCCAGGACCGCCTGACCGTCGCCGTCGCCGACAATGGCGAGGGTCTGTCGCCAGAGGCGGCCGAACATCTGCACGACGCCTTCTGGACCACCAAGACGGGCGGATTCGGTCTGGGCCTGACCATCTGCCGCGCCATCGTCGAGGCCAATGGCGGACGCATCTGGACCGAGACCTCGCCACTGGGCGGCGCCTGTTTCGCCTTTGATCTGCCTGTCGCCGGAGATGACGCATGACTGATCCGTCAGCGCCCACCGTCTATGTCATCGACGACGACGCCTCGCTGCGCGCCGGTCTGGCGGACCTGCTGGATTCCGTATCCCTGAACACCCGCGTCTACGCCTCGGTGCAGGATTTCCTGGCCGAACCGCGCGGCGACGGCTCCGGCTGCCTGATCCTTGACGTGCGGATGCCGGGTCAGAGCGGCACGGACTTTCATCAGCAGATGGATCGGTTGGGCGTCCATCTGCCGGTCATCTTCATCACCGGCCACGGCGACATCGCCATGGGGGTCAAGGCGATCAAGGACGGCGCCGTCGACTTCCTGACCAAGCCGTTCCGCGATCAGGACCTGCTAGACGCGGTTCAGATCGCCGTTGAACGCGACCGGCAACGGCTGGCGCAGGTCGTCTCAAGCGCCTCCCTTCAGGATCGCTGGCGCAGCCTGACACCAGGTGAGCGCGACGTCGTGCGTCTGGTCGTGCGCGGTCAGCTGAACAAACAGGTCGCCGCCGAACTGGACGTCAAGGAAATCACCGTCAAAGTCCGTCGCGCCAAATCCATGAAAAAGATGGGCGCCGCCTCCCTGACCGATCTGGTGCGGATGATCGACGACCTGGCGCCGTTCGAAGGCTGAGCGCTTAGGCTCTCCGCATCTGAACCGCACACTAGCACAAGATTCAAATCTCAGCGCTCAAAACACAAAAATACCGCACACTTAACAAGTATCTCTCTAGAAAATACGAGAGGTTACTTGAGACGCAAATATTTTCTATTGGCGTTCGATTCAGATCTTTTCGCGCGCCCCGGATTCGAACCTTTATATTTTATCAATCAAACACGGACGCCAGTTGCTCCGGCCCCGCGCCTTCCTTGATCGCGCGCAGTTCGTAATACAGCGCCGCCACGCCGGCAGAGGCCACAACGCTGGTCAGGGTGTTGGTCAGGGCGTTGCTGATCATGTTCACAATCGAACTGGGCGCACCGCCGCTGAAGGTGCCGCCGGCCGCCATGTTCACGCCGCCGACCAGCATGCCGATGATCATCGACAGCACCAGATAGATCACCAGCAACCCGAATATGTGCCAGCGATAGCCGCGCGTCAGGTCACGACTGCGCTGCATGGCTTCGAAAATGCCGCGCTTTTCCGCAACGACAGCAGGCGCGGACACGGACCAGATGATCGTCAGCATCACCCCCGGCACGATCAGCAGGATATAGGCGAAGCCTGTGGCGATACCCGCAACAATGGCCAGCCCCAGCAAGGGCAGGAACACCTTCACCCCGGCGCTCAAGGCGTCACCGAAGCTCGTCTTCTTGTCATTGAAGCTGTTGATCGCGCCCTTAACGACCATGCCCTGCACGACATAGGCGCCGATCAGATAGAGGGCCCACCCCAGGATCATGACGAGGACAGAAGTCGCACTCGGATCCCCGGTCGCCATTTCGACCTGCCCATAGGCCATCAGAGCACTTGGGATACCAACGAACAGAGCCGCCGCGACAAAGAAGGCGACCCAATTGGCCTTGATCGTTGAAAAGGTCCGTCCGATCACGCGGCCCAGATCAAATCGACCATGCGTTGACGGCGAGAACGAAGCTGATGCCCCGGCGACGGGCGTCGCCAACGCCATGATATCCTGCGCCTGACGATCCTCGGTGGCGATGAAGTCGACCCGCTGCCCCACCTTCAAGGGCGAGGTTGCACAGACCGCAGACGGCTCAAATCGATAACGCGCACCATCATCACCGACGATGCTGCCTGTTCCGGCCTCATCGATCCCCAACACTTCACCGCGCATCACCACTCCAGCCGCATTGTCGTCCTGCGGCTATAATGACCAGCGATATGCGTGGGGCAAGCCGCCTTCACGTCACTCGGCGTTTTTCCAGTTTCCGCGCCAGGGTGCGTCGATGCATTCCCAGTCGTCGCGCCGCCTCGGAGATGTTGAAATCCGTCTCGACCAGGGTTTCGTGGATACGTTCCCACTCCAGCGTCTTGATCGAGGTGGGGCGTGTGCCCAACGGCGTTTCCGCGTCACCGTCAGCCCGGCCAAAGGCGGTTTCGATGTCATCGGTGCTGGCCGGCTTGGCCAGATAGTGACGCGCACCCAGCTTGATGGCCTCAACCGCCGTGGCGATGCTGGCGAACCCGGTCAGGACGACGATGTTCATTTCGGGGTCAAACGCGTGCAGCGTCTCAACGCAGGTCAGCCCCGACGCCCCGCCCAGCTTCAGGTCGACCACAGCGTACCCCGGTCTATGCACCTTCAACACATCGGCCATCTGCTCGGGGCTGGCGGCGCTGACGACCGTATAGCCGCGGCGTTCGAACGATCGACGCAGGGTGGTGGAAAAGGACTCGTCGTCCTCGACGATCAGCAGCAGTCGCGTGTCATCGCTCATCAATGCTCTCCTTCGGCGCCAGCGCCGCCAA
>NZ_JABAZW010000098.1:3389-15531 GCF_018608325.1 Brevundimonas sp.
CGCCCCCGCCCGCAGCGGGATTGGACGCTTCGACCTTGCCGCCCAGCGACCGGATCACATTCATCAGCAGGAAAAGGCCCAGACCTGAACCGGGGCGATCCTTGGTCGACGTATAGGGTTTGCCCAGATCAGACAGAATCGTGGGCGCAAAGCCGGGCCCGTTGTCGCGAACAATGATGTCTAGGCTCTCATCCAAAAGACTGATCGTCAGGCCAACACGCTTGGCGCCCGCCTCGACTGCATTGTCGAACAGAACCCCCATGACCTGACGCAGCGCCGGATCGGCGATGATCACCGGGTTCTGGCTCAGTCTGTCGTGGATCTCGGTGACCACGCCGTCGCCTTTCCAGGCCTCGACTACATCGGCGACGAAGGCGCGGACCGTCGTGCGTTCCGGCGCCTGCCCCCTCGCCTCACCTGCCGACATAAGAATGCCCGTGACGATGGATTTGCAGCGTTCGACCTCTGCCCGCATGACCGCCATGTCCTGCGCCAGGTCCGCATCCTTGGTCAGGGTCGGCATCCGCTTCCAGTCGCTGAGAATCACGGACAGCGACGCCAACGGCGTGCCAAGTTCATGCGCGGCGCCGGACGCCAGCAGGCCCATGCGGACAATGTGGTCATGCTCGGCCGCCTGCTGGCGCAGGGTCGCCATTGAAGCGTCGCGTTCACGCAGGTTCTGGCTGATGCGTGTCACGAACAGCACCAGCAGCACCGCCATCAGCACGAAACAGATCAGGCTGCCCTGCAGATACAGGCTCAGCAGCGCATTCTCTCGCGCAGGCGGCAGGCTCAGCGGCAGATTGTGCAGACCCAGGCCTGCGAAACAGGCGCTGGTGATCGCGATCAAGGCCCAGGCATAGACGGGAGCCAGCAGCACCGCCCCCATCACGACCTGCATCAGGTAAAGGGCTGCAAACGGGTTGGCCGCGCCTCCCGTCAGGTACAAAAGCCACGTCAGGGCCGCCACATCAGTCAGCAGCGCCACCATCAGTTCCTGATCATCAACGCCAGAGCGTCGTGCGGTGATCGGCGCACTGATGAGATTGACCAACACAAGGCCCGCTGGCGCGACCAACAGCCAGAACAGCGGCAGCGGAATCCGCATGGCGTAGTGGACCAGCAGAATGGTCGCCACCTGCCCCGCCACTGCCAGCCAGCGCAACTGGATCAGCAGCAGCATATTCCGGCGATTGGCGCCGTCGTGCGACAGCATGGAGACGTTCCAGCCGCCCAGCCCCAACAACCGCTGCAGGTTGGTGGTCATGACCTGCGCCGACGCTCTTCGCGCAGGAACAGGCCGAACCCGACGACCGTCAGCAGGGCCATGCCGAACCAGGTCAGGGCATAGATCAGATGACTGTTCGGGAACCGGATCACTGTCAGTCCGCCCAACGGCCAGCCGCCGGGATTGGCCGTGGCGTCCGCATCAATGAAGTAAGGGGCGGCATTCGACAGGTCGCGTCGCTCTGAGATCGCCGCCACGTCACGCGAACGCCACCGGTCGGTTTGCGGCTCGTTCGCGCGAAGGAAACCGCCCTTGGGCTCAGTGATACGCAGCAGGCCGACGACCGTCTGTTCGCCCGTCAGTTGGCCGTCCGCGCGCAACGCCGGGTCGCGACGTTCGGGCGTAACGAAGCCCCGATTGACCAGAACCGTGAAGCCACGCGCATCGACCAGGGGCGTCATGACCCAAAAGCCCGCGCCTGCGTCCGTCACCGCCTGAACAAAGGTTTCGCGATCATTCTGAAAAACGCCGCGCACCGAAACACGGCGATACTGATCACCACTGCGCGTCACCGTCGCCCATTGGGCTGGTCCGGGTGCAGGAACAGGTGCAGCGTGAACCCGGGCGTCAACCTGGGCGATCAGGGCGGTCTTCCAAATCAGGCGCTGAACCTGCCAGCCGCCTAATGCCAGAAAGCCGACAAACAGCACCAACGCTGCGACTGACACGATGGTCCGTGTCAGTCGCGAACGCGGAGACTTGTCTGGTTGGGGGTCGATGATCCCGCCCCCGTCAGCCGACCATCTGCGTCATGTCATGCGTCGGCATCATGTTGGTGTTCAGGTGGTGCATGACCCAAAGCGAACCGGCCAGACAGATGAACACGATCACGATCGTGAAGATCAGGGCCAGCATGTTCCAGCCGCCCTCCGACTTGGTGTTCATGTGCAGGAAGTAGATCATGTGGACCACGATCTGCACGACAGCGAAGGCCATCACGATCAGGGCCGTAGCCTGCGCAGGCAGGGCGCCGGTCATGACCAGGGCGAACGGAATGGCCGTCAGGATCACCGACAGGACAAAACCGATCATATAGCTCTTGAACGAGCCGTGATCGTGATCGTCGTGACCGTGATGGTCGTGGTGAGCCTCGGGGGCGTGGTTGTCAGCGCTCATCGCAGCATGCCCAGCAGATAGACGAAGGTGAAGACGCCGATCCAGATGACGTCCAGGAAGTGCCAGAACATCGACAGGCACATCAGGCGGCGTTTGTTGGCGGGGATCAGGCCCTTGAACTTGACCTGAACCATCAGCGTCACCAGCCAGATGATGCCGAAGGTCACGTGCAGGCCGTGGGTACCCACCAGAACGAAGAAGGACGACAGGAAGGCGCTGCGTTGCGGCGTGGCCCCCTCATGGATCAGGTGCGCGAACTCGTAGAGTTCGATCCCCAGGAAGGCCAGGCCGAACAAGCCGGTGACGCCCAGCCAGACCAGGGTCTGGTTGATCCGGTTCTTGCCCATCGCCAGCATGGCGAAGCCGTAGGTGATCGACGAGAACAGCAGCATGGCGGTGTTCACCGCCACCAGATCCAGGTCGAACAGCTCCTTGGGTCCCGGTCCGGCGGCATAGTTGCCGCCCAGGACGCCAAAGGTGGCGAACAACATCGCAAAGATGAGGCAGTCGCTCATCAGATACATCCAGAAGCCCAGCCCGGTGCTGGAGCCTTCCGGGTGATGCGGTTCTTCCGGCAGGTGGAAGACGACAGGTTCGTCGGTCTTGATCGCGGTCGCGCTCATGGATCAGGCCTCCGTTCCGGCCAGGGCGCGGGTGCGCGCAT
This sequence comes from Brevundimonas sp., assembly GCF_018608325.1. Taxonomy (GTDB): domain Bacteria; phylum Pseudomonadota; class Alphaproteobacteria; order Caulobacterales; family Caulobacteraceae; genus Brevundimonas. The sequence continues at coordinate 6,458 of NZ_JABAZW010000098.1, forward strand.
CTTCGGTTTCGCGCACTTCCTCCACCGGGATGTAGTAGTCGCGGTTGTAGTTGAAGGTGTGAGCGATCGCGACGGCGATCACCGCCAGGAAGCTCAGCGCCGCCAGCCACCAGATGTACCAGACCAACGCCAGACCCATCACCAGGGACAGGCCCGAGATGATGACGCCCGTGCCCGTGTTCTTGGGCATATGGATCGCGGCGAAGCCGGTCTTCGGACGCTTGTATCCGCGGCGCTTCATGTCCCACCAGGCGTCGGTGTCATAGACGACCGGCGTGAAGGCGAAGTTGTAGTCCGGCGGAGGCGACGAGGTCGCCCACTCCAGCGTACGGCCACCCCACGGATCGCCCGTTTCGTCGCGCAGCTTGTCGCGGTTGATGAAGCTGACGGCGAACTGGATCAGCATGGCGATAATGCCCACGGCGATCACCGCGACGCCGACGGCGGCAATGATGAACCAGATTTGCAGCGACGGATCATCAAAGACCCGCATCCGACGTGTCACGCCCATCAGACCCAGCACATAGAGCGGGGCGAACGCCAGCCAGAAGCCGACAACCCAGCACCAGAAGCTGACCAGACCCCAGGTGCGGTCCAGCTTGAAGCCGAACGCCTTCGGGAACCAGAAGTTGATGCCGGCGAACAGACCGAACAGCACGCCTGCAATGATGACGTTATGGAAGTGAGCGATCAGGAACAGGCTGTTGTGCAGCACGAAGTCGGCAGGCGGCACCGCCAGCATGACGCCCGTCATCCCGCCGATCACGAAGGTCAGCATGAAGGCGATCAGCCACATCATAGGCAGCTCGAAGCGGATGCGGCCACGATACATCGTGAACAGCCAGTTGAAGATCTTGGCCCCTGTCGGGATCGAGATGATCATGGTGGTGATCCCGAAGAACGAGTTCACCGACGCGCCGGACCCCATGGTGAAGAAGTGGTGCAGCCAGACCAGGTACGACAGGATCGTGATGACCACGGTCGCATAGACCATCGACGTATAGCCAAACAGGCGCTTGCCCGAGAAGGTCGAGGCGACTTCAGAGAAGACCCCGAACAGCGGCAGGACCAGGATGTAAACCTCGGGGTGACCCCAGATCCAGATCAGGTTCACGTACATCATCGGGTTGCCGCCGAAGTCGTTCGTGAAGAAGTTGGTGCCGACGTAACGGTCCAGCGTCAGCAGGGCCAGAACAGCGGTCAGAACCGGGAAGGACGCCACGATCAGGACGTTCGCGCACAGCGAGGTCCAGGTGAACACCGGCATCTTCATCATGCCCATGCCGGGCGCGCGCATCTTCACGATGGTCGCAATCAGGTTGATGCCGGACAAGGTTGTCCCCACCCCCGCGATCTGAAGCGCCCATATATAATAGTCGACCCCGACACCCGGGCTGTAGCCAATGCCTGACAGCGGCGGATAGGCCAGCCAGCCTGTGCGGGCGAACTCACCCACGAACAGCGAGGCCATGACCATCACGGCGCCTGCCGTGGTCATCCAGAAGCTGAAGTTGTTCAGGAACGGGAAGGACACGTCGCGCGCGCCGATCTGCAGCGGCACGACATAGTTCATCAGGCCCGTGATCAGCGGCATCGCCACGAAGAAGATCATGATCACGCCGTGGGCGGTGAAGATCTGGTCGTAGTGGTGCGCGTTCAGGTATCCCTCAGACCCGCCGAAGGCCATCGCCTGCTGGATACGCATCATGACCGCGTCGGCGAACCCGCGCAGCAGCATGACGATGCCCAGGATCATGTACATGATCCCGATCTTCTTGTGGTCGACCGTGGTGAACCACTCTTTCCAGAGATAGCCCCACAGTTTGAAATAGGTCAGCGCGCCCAGCAGGGCGACGCCGCCCAAGGCGACGACGATCATGGTCACGACCAGGATCGGCTCGTGTAGTGGCAGAGCTTCGAGCGTCAGGCGCCCGAAGATCAGCGGTATGAGTTGGTCAGCGTTCATAGACTCTGTTCGCTCAGGCGGTGGGGGCGGAACGGACGTCGGTCGAAACCGGCCCCGTGGCGACTGGGTTGCGGGCGATGGAGGACAGCGAGGCCATGGGCACGCCCTGCGGCGTCAGGCCCTGCCCTGTCATCCGCGCCAGGCTGACCGGCGCAGAGATGTTGTCCAGTTCAGCGCGGCGGATGCGGTCGGCAGCGGCGGCTTCAGCCTGCAGCGGGGTGCAGATCGTCATGACGTAGCTGTCGTTCGAACCGAAATAGGCGGGCGACTTACCGCGACCGGCGTACTTGTCGTAGACCAGCGGCATGGTGTTGCGCACCGAGGCCATGTTCAGCCCGCCGCGCTTGTCGATTTCCATCATCTCGCCCATGCACATCTTGCCCGGCTCGACGCACATGTTGAGGACCGCGTCCCACAGCGCGCCATCGACGCGCGAGAAGTGCATGACCGGCACCTTCTCGCTGGGCTTTTCCAGCTCCAGATAACCGTCACGGTCCAGCGAACGGCTGTCGCTGCGAACGTCGGCGATCCACTTGTCGAACCCGGCTTCATCCAGACCGTGGAACTTGAAGCGCATGTTCGAGAAGCCGTCGCCGGAATAGTTGGCCGAGAAGCCGGTGTATTCGCCCGGATGGTTGATCACGGCGTGCAGCTTCGTCTCCATGCCCGGCATGGCGTAGATCTGGCCAGCCAGAGCGGGGATGTAGAAGGAGTTCATCACCGACGAAGAGGTGATGTGGAAGCGGATCGGACGATCCACCGGCGCCGCCAGTTCATTGACCGTGGCGATCCCGTATTCCGGATAGATAAACAGCCACTTCCAATCCAGTGCGACCACATTGACCTGCAGCGGCTCGACCTGTTCGCTCGCGGCCTGACCGGGCTTGATCCGATCCAGCGGACGGTACGGGTCCAGAAGGTGGGTTCCGGCCCAGGTCACAGCGCCCAGGAAGACGATGATCAGCAGCGGCGCGCCCCAGATCGCCACTTCCAGCGACGTGGAGTGATCCCAATCCGGGTCGTACTCCTTCTCAACGGCCTTGTTCGATTCCCGGTACTTGTAGGCGAAGAAGACCACCATCCCCATCACAGGGATGACGATGACCAGCATCAGAAGGGTGGAGAAGACCAGAAGGTCACGCTGCTGCGTGGCGATATCGCCAGCAGGATGAAGCACGACCATGTTGCAGGCCGACAGCAGGGCCACGAGGGGCGCGAGCAGGAGTAGGCGCAGACGGCGCAAGGCGGATCCAATCGAAAAGCGTCGGGCAAGGGGGAGGCGCCGCGACGGTTGGCGTTCGAATTGGCGGCGATAGTCAGCTTCGATCTGGAACGACATTGGACAATCTGTCCTATCCTCTCAGCGCGACTTTCGTCGCAAAGGCCGCGCGATCATAATGCGGCAATACGCCGTCGAGTCTAAACCCTAGTTTCAAACGGAGCGACTAAGCCCATGTCCGCCTCGACGACCCCTTCGTCAGAGTCGCTGGAACGCGACGCCGCCGCTATCAACTCGCATCACGGCAAAGTGGATGCAGGCGAAATCGCCATCGGCGTCATTATTGGCAGAACCTCCGAGTTTTTCGACTTCTTTGTGTATGCGATCGCCTCCGTGGTCGTGTTCCCGCAGTTGATCTTCCCGTTCGTTTCGCCGGTTGAAGGCACCCTGCTTTCCTTCGCGGTCTTTGCCCTCGCCTTCCTGTTCCGTCCGCTTGGCACGGTCATCTTCATCGCCATCGACCGCAAGTTCGGTCGCGGAACCAAGCTGACCGCCGCCCTGCTGTTGCTGGGCACCGCCACTGTGTCGGTCGCCTTCATCCCCGGTTTCGAGTCGATCGGCATCTGGGCGCCGATCCTGCTGGCCATCACCCGCATCGGCCAGGGCATCGCTCTGGGCGGCACCTGGGACGGTCTGGCCTCGCTGCTGGCCCTGAACGCGCCGGAGAAGCGTCGTGGCTGGTACGCCATGATCCCGCAACTGGGGGCGCCGTTCGGCCTGCTGGTCGCCTCGTCGCTGTTCGCCTTCTTCCTGAACACCCTGTCAGCGGCGGACTTCCTGGACTGGGGCTGGCGCTATCCGTTCTTCGTGGCCTTCGCGATCAACGTCGTGGCCCTGTTCGCCCGCCTGCGCATCGTGGTGACGCCCGCCTTCCAGAAAGCGTTTGAAACCAAGGAACTGCAGCCTACGCCGGTGTCGCAGGCCATCCGCGAGGAAGGCCCCCGCATCTGGATCGGCGCTTTCGCCCCCCTGGCCAGCTTCGCCATGTTCCACATGGTCACCGTCTTCCCGCTGTCGTGGGTCTTCCTGTTCACCAACGAGACGCCGGTTCGCTTCCTGCTGATCGAGATGGTCGGCGCCGTCTTCGGCCTGATCGCCATCCTGGCTTCCGGTATTCTGGCTGACCGTTATGGCCGTCGCACCCTGCTGGCCGTCACGGCCGCCGGTATCGCCGCCTTCTCCGGCTTTGCCCCGCAACTGCTGAACGGCGGCGCGGCTGGCGAACTGACCTTCATGATCTCCGGCTTCATTCTGCTGGGTCTGTCGTTTGGTCAGGCGTCCGGTCCTGTGGCTTCCAGCTTCAGCCTGACGAACCGCTACACCTCGTCCGCCCTGACGTCGGATCTGGCCTGGCTGTTCGGCGCAGGTTTCGCGCCTCTGGCCGCTCTGTGGATCTCCAGCCACTTCGGCCTGATCGCAGCCGGCGCCTATCTGCTGTCCGGTGCGGTCTTCACCCTGCTGGCCCTGTGGCTGAACCGCGAACTGGCCGGCAGCGCCGCTGACCGCCCCAGCAAGCGCGCCGCCTAAACAGGCAGTCACGAGCTGAAAACGACGACGCCGCCCGCTGATCCAGCGGGCGGCGTTTTCGTGTGTGCTCAGGGTCGGCGAACGGCCCAACGTCTGTCTTCAGAACAGGCGGCTGATCTTCAGCACCCTGCCTTACTCCTCGTCGGCAAACGGCGGCGGCAGTTGCCCGGACTTGAAGATGATGGTGGGCTGCTCGTCGTAGTCCCCTAACTCCGTATCCGCAGACACAGCAAAGGCCACGACGCCAAGACGCAAGGGCGCCAGCCGTTCGGCCTTGCGCCGCGCCTCCTCCGCATCCTTGCAGCCGACCTGCGGCTCAGCGCGAAGGGCCTTGCCCCTGCCCTGCACGTACGACTGAATGATGTAGACGGTTTCGGTAGCCATTCGCATCCAAGGGGCCTGTTCGGAGCAGAGGTCAACCGCCCTGCTCCGAACAACAGCTTCAACCCTTAGATCAGGCCATGCCCCTTGGGCAGTTCGGCATAGCGGTGGACGCGTGTGGCCATGACCAGGCCAAAGCCGATCATCACCGTCAGCATCACTGTCCCGCCGTAAGACAGCAACGGCATGGGCACGCCCACGACCGGCGCCAGCCCCATCACCATTGCGCCGTTGATCAGCACATAGAGGGCGAAGGTCGCTGTCACACCAGACGACGCCAGCCGCCCGAAGTGGCTGTGCGACAACGAGGCGATCCGCAGCGAAATCAGGATGATCCCGGCATAACAGGCCAGCAGGGTGAACGAGCCCAGAAACCCGAACTCCTCGGACACAGCCGAAAAGATGAAGTCCGTTTGCTTCTCAGGCAGGAACTCAAGCTGGCTCTGGCTACCCAGACCGAACCCCTTGCCCAGCAGGCCGCCAGACCCAAGTGCGATCTTGGACTGCATGATGTGATAGCCGGTGCCTGACGGATCGGCCTCAGGATCCAGGAATGTCAGCACCCGGTGTCGCTGGTACTCGTGCATTCCGAACATGACATAGGGCGGCACAAAGGCGACGCCTGCGGCGACGACAGCGCCGATAATCTTCCAGCTCAGGCCCGCCATGAACATGATGGCCGCGCCCGTCAGGCCGATCAGCATGGCCGAACCCAGGTCGGGCTGGTGCGCCACCAGCAGGAACGGCAGGCCGATGATGCCGATGGGGAAAATCAGCTTCCAATGGAAACTGGCCTCCTTGGCCGAGGCTCCGTGATACCAACGCGCCAAGGCCAGCACCACGCCGATCTTCATGATTTCGGACGGCTGGATGCGCGTGAAACCGATATTCAGCCAGCGCGTCGCGCCCATGGCCGTATAGCCCAGCCCGGGAATCTCAATCAGCGCCAGCATGATCAGCGCCAGCCCGTAGATGGGATAGGCCATCGAAAACCAGTAGCGGATGTTGATCATCGACAGGACCAGCATCAGCGCCAGACACATGCCGAAGCGGATCATGTGTTTTGCGGCCCAGGGCGACCAGGAGCCGCCGCCGACCGAATACAGCATCAGGCCGCCCGTACCAGCGACGACGCAGATCAGCGCCGCCAGACGCCAGTCGATCTGGGTCAGTTTGGTCGAGAAGCGCTCACGCTCTCCGGGACGTGAAATGGCCGAAGCGGTCACTGTGTGATCTCCGGCGGAGGCGCCGCGACGTCGACTTCCGGGGCGTCGATGGGTTCCCCCCGCGCCTCAGCCTCCCGCACGCCCGCGTCTTCGGGGGCTTCAAAGCCTGCATGTTCGATGCGGGCGCGGATGTCCGGGTCCTTCAGCAAGGCGACTTTCATCACCTCGCGGGCGCGCGGCGCGCCTGCGGTGCCGCCGCCAAGACCGCCGTGCTGAACAATCACGGACACCGCATAGCGAGGATTGTCGGTCGGAGCATAGGCGATGAACAGGTTGTGGTCCTTCTGCGCCCAGGGACGCCCCGCGCCCTTGCGAGAACCAGCGCCATAGTTCTGAGCCTGGGCCGTGCCGGTCTTGCCCGCCATGCGGACGGCGCCCAAGCCCAACTGGCTGTTGCGGAAACCGGTGCCGCCGACGTCCGTCACCGCCTCCATGCCGTCACGAAGGACTTTCAGCATTTGCGGGTCATAGGCCAGATCGGCGAATGGCGTGCCCGCCTTCTGCTCGACACCGCCGATCGACTTGATCAGGCGCGGCATGACGGCCTGACGGCCATTGGCGATGCGCGATGTATAGACGGCAAGTTGCAACGCATTGACGTTCAAGGCGCCCTGCCCGATCCCATAGCTGGGCGTCTCGCCGGGATACCATTTGCCGTCGCCACGCACAGGGTTCCGACGCCGCCACTCGCGGTCCGGCACCAGCCCCGCCTTTTGCCCCGTCAGGCCAATATCGAAAGTCTGGCCGAAGCCCAGGTCGCGCGCCGTTTCGGCGATGGCGTCGGGACCGAACTCGGTCGCGATCGTCATGAAATAGACGTTGCAGGAGTTCTTGATCGCGCCGCGTAAATCCTGTGCGCCATGCCGTCCCAGGCAGGCGAAGCGACGCCCCAGGAAGAAGCTGCCATTGCAGACGACCCGGCGGCTGGGGTCCCAGCCACGCTTCATGGCCGCCAGACCCACGACCGGCTTGAACGTCGAGCCAGGCGCGAAGGTGCCGCCCAGCGCCTTGTCCAGCAAGGGTCTGCGCTCATAGTCGGCCAATGCACGATAGGCCTTGGACGGTATGCCCGAAACGAACAGGTTCGGGTCGAACGACGGCGACGACACCATGGCCAGAATGTCGCCGTTGCGCACATCCATGACGACGCAACTGCCGGATTCTTCGCCGAAGACCTCAAGGGCGCGGTTCTGGATGTCGGCGTCCAGCGTGAGGATGACTTCCTGCCCCTGCACAGCCGGACGCGATCCGCCGATGTCTTCCGCGACGACGCGGCCACGAGCATCGACCTCGACCCGATTGCCGCCCGCCTGACCACGCAGGTCCATATCCAGGGCCTTTTCGATGCCCTGACGACCAATGCGGAAACTGGGGTTGTACAGCAGGGCTGGCGGCTGCTGTCCCTTGTCGCGAATGGCCTGAACGTCACGATCCGAGACCTTGGCCACATAGCCGATGACGTGCGCGAAAGACCCGCCGAACGGATAGTATCGCGCCTCGTTCATGTCAGCCATCACGCCCGGCAGTTCGGGCGCATACTGATTGACCTTGGCGAACTCCTCCCAGGTCAGGTCGCTCTTGACCGGGACCGGGTTGAACTTGGACGCCGCATTGACCTCGCGGATGATCGCACGGCGGCGATCCATCGTGTCCGGCAGAAGCTGGCCCAGCAGATCCAGCGTCTGATCCAGATCCTTGGTCTCGTCACGCACCACCAGAACGCGGAAACTGGGCCGGTTGCCGGCGATGACCACCCCGTTCCGATCCTTGATCACGCCCCGCGGCGGGGGGACCATGCGGAAGTTGAACTGGTTCTGCGATGACAGGGTCGCATATTCCTGCGCCTGAACGATCTGGAGCTGAGCCAGTCGTCCGACTAGGGCCATGATGCCAAGGCCGCTAAACCCGCCGAACACGAATGTCCTGCGCAGGAACGAGCCCTGGCGTTCATTGACGTCGGAAAAGAAGATCGATGGTTCGCTCATCGGAACCTCGTGTCACTGTCGTCGAAACGCTCCAGCAGCCAGTCGACCGCCGGATAAAGCAGCAGCGTGGGCAGAACCTGAAGCACCAGCGACAGGATGGCCGGCGGATTGCCCGAACGCATGGCCACGATCAGATAGGCCATAAAAAAGGCGCCCAATGTGCAGGCGGCATACCAGGCGAAACGGATCAGCCCTTCATGCCCGGCGATCAGGTTTCTGGCGAACAGAACCGTGCAGTACACACTCATCAAGGCCAGCGACCACAGGCCCATAGGCCCTTCCCAGAACAGATCCAGAAAGACGCCCAGGCCGAACAACACGGCTGGCGCAATCATCGACGGCCGGATCAGGGGCCAGCAGAAGGCCAGCACCATGGGGATCACCGGCTCGGGCAACCGCAGCCCGAAAAGCTGGACCGGTATGCCGAGGATGATGGTGGCGGCCATAACCGCCAGGGCCGGATAGACAATCCACTGAAGAGGTCCAACGACGCGGACCGCGGTAGACCGTTTCACGGGGCGCCTGCCGGGGCTGGGTCAGGTTGCGCGGGCGCAGGCGCCGTGGCGGGGGCCGCCACAGGCGCCGACGGCTGTGTCGGACGCGCTGCGGGGCGCGGCGTCGGCGCGTTGGCTGCAGGTGTCGAAGGTGCGGGCGCCGGTGTGGGCGCATTCGCCGCCGCCGCTGCTGCAGCAGCGCGCGCTGCCTGAGCC
>NZ_JABAZW010000074.1 GCF_018608325.1 Brevundimonas sp.
CGGAGCACGGGGCGGCTGGCGCCCGGTGCGAAGTCTGTCGAGCGGATGCCCGGGCGGTTGCTGACCAGATCACCCAGCGACACGGCGGGCGAGGTTGATAGCGCCTGCTGGTCGATGACGTCTGTGGCGATGGTGGTCGCGCGCTGGCTGATGCCGTAGGGCGCGCCCGTGACGATCACGTCGTCGACAGTCGCCGTCTGGGGCGGCGGCGTTGCGGTCTGTGCGGTCGCGGCGCCTGATAGCAGGGCGGATGCTGCGACGCCGAGAAGAAGTGCGCGCGAGGGGGAGGTCATACGCATGGAGAGGAGGACTTTCACCAGAAGGTGCGTCAGTTATGAGATAACATCACATAACGTCAAGCGGTCTTGTTGCGTCCTGCTCCGCTTTTCACAGGCTAACGGTATTGAGTTGGTTGGCTTGTTAGATTTCCTGCTAGGGGCGGAAAATTTCTGCGTTGCGGCAAAGTGGCGTGAGCATAGTTAGGAGCCCTTGTTTTCAGGGGATTTCTGTATGTTTACGAAACGTGGACCAGTCGCTCGCAGAAGCGCGGTTCTCGCTGGTGTCGCCTTCGGTGCTTTAAGTCTTGCTGTCGCCGCCGCGGCGCAGGCTGAAACCGTGGACGTGTCGGCTGACGATGCCGGACAGCAGGTGACAGACGTCATCGTCACCGGCAGCCGCACAGCAGGCCGCACGGTCCAGAACAGCGCGGCGCCGGTTGATGTGATCAGTGGAACGACGCTGACCAACACAGGGGCGTCCAGCACGCTAGAGGCGCTGAACCGCCTGCTGCCGTCATTCAACGTGCCTGCACTGGTGCAGCCTGACCTGGGTTCGATCGTACGCGGCGGCCAGTTGCGTGGCCTCGATCCGGCCTACACTCTTGTGTTGATCAACGGAAAACGTCGCCACACGACGTCTGTCGTCAACGAAGACGGTTTTGCGGGTTCGGTGGCTGCGGACCTGGCCTTGATCCCGGCCGGAGCAATCCAGCGCGTTGAAGTTCTGCGTGACGGCGCATCTGCGGTTTACGGGTCAGACGCCATCGCAGGCGTCATCAATATCATCCTGAAGGACGGAAAGAGCCCCAGCAGCTTTTCGGTCCAGACTGGTCAGTCGTATGAAGGTGATGGCGCGGTCAGCATCATTCGCGGCAATCATTCCTTTGCCCTGGGCGACCGCGGCCATCTGAGCGTGGCGGGTGAGTTCTCGGCGCAGAGCCGGGCTGTCCGCAACTTCCCGCTCAAGTCGACCTATCTGATCTATCCAGCATTGAATGCGGCTGGGCAGCCGGTTCGTCTGGGCGTGAACAACTCGCTGCCGGCGGGGGCGACGGCAGATCCACGTGAGGCGACGCGCGACAACCAACCCTGGAAGAACGCAGGCCAGCATCGGTTCAATACCGGATCGGCCAGTTTCGACTTTGGCTATGACCTGACGCCGACGACCGAACTGTACGCCTTTGGCACCTATGCGCACCGCAAGGCCTGGGCGACGCAAAACTTCCGCCCGGCAAATACGATCTTCATCAACAACCCCGGCCTTTTGTCGGTTTACCCGGATGGCTTCACGCCGTTTGAGGTCACCGAAGAGGATGACTTCGGTCTGACGGGCGGGATCAAGGGGGAGCATGCGGGTTGGAACTGGGACCTGTCCACGACCTATGGTCAGGACAAGATCGACGTCTATACGGCCAATACGGCCAACTATTCGCTGACCTATCCGAACGCGCAGACGGGCTTCTACATCGGTCAGCGCTTCTATTCGAATCTGACGACCAATCTGGATCTGAACCGTTCGGTCGCTCTGGGCGGTCATGATTTCAGCTGGTCGGTCGGCCTGCAGCAGCAGCATGAGACGGCCAAGCTGAAGGCGGGTGAGCCCCTGTCCTATTTCGGCAGCGGGTCGTCAGCCCTGACCGGCTATCAGCCCGTGGATGCTGTCGATGAGACGCGGGATTCATACGCCGCCTACACAGCGCTTTCGACCTACATCACGCCCAAATGGTTCATCGACGGGGCGGTGCGTTATGAGCACTATTCCGACTTTGGCGACAGCACGACCGGGCGGCTGAGCAGCCGCTATGACTTCACGCCGAACTTCGCGGTGCGCGGAACGGTGTCGAACGGCTTCCACGCGCCCAGCCTGGTGACGGCGTCCTATTCGAACACCTCGGACCATGCGGGCGTGCCGTATCGTCTGGCCCAGCCGGACTCCGCCGCCGCCCGCGCTTTGGGTGCACAGCCGCTGAAACCGGAAGAGTCGACCAACTACTCGCTGGGCTTCACCGCCAATCCCGGTTGGGGCGTGCGTCTGGCTCTAGACGCCTATCAGATCGAGGTGAAACACCAGATCGGCGCCTCGTCCAATATCGGCATCGACCGGTCGTCAGGTGTCGCCGTGGACGGCTCGGGGCGCCCGCTGACGCCTGCGCAGGTGACCTATATCGACAGTCTGCTTCAGGGCGCGGGCTTTGCGGCGGGTACGGACATCGTCGTCCACTATTTCACAGACGTCGGCGATACGCGCACGCGCGGTGTGGATTTCACCGCCGAGGCGAACAGCCGCTTCAACTGGGGCAATATCCGCTGGTTGTTCGCGGCCAACTTCAACAAGATCGATGTGACGCGCATTTCGCCAGTGCCGACCGCGCTGCAGAACCTGCCCAACATCGGCACCCTGTCGACGGCCAGCCAGTACAATCTGCGTCACCGCGCGCCCCACGATAAACAGGTGCTGGGCGCCGTGTTTGATCGCGGCCCATGGACCGTGGACCTGCGTGAGGTCCGCTATGGCGAACTGACCCGCTATTCATCGGTTCTGGGCGCGGAATACAAGCTTGACGCCACCTTCGTGACGGACCTCAGCGTCGCCTATCAGGTCAATGACCACCTGCGGCTGACCGCCACCGCCAACAACCTGTTCGATGAAAAGCCGCAACGGGTTCCGCAGAACACCCGCACCGCCGCCAGCCTGGCCCAGTACGAGTACGCCTGGGACAACTCGGGCCCGGTCGGCCTGCTGGGCGGCGTCTATTCCGTCCGCCTCGATTACAGCTTCTGAACCAGAGAAATCCAATGTCAAAATCACCTGAAGATCACCGTCCCACCGAAGCTGAAATCGATCAGGATTGGGCGGATCTGCTGTCGCCTGGTCGGCGTAATCTGCTGGTCGGCTCCGGTTTGGCCGTCGCTGCCGGCTTGGTCGCTTCTGCCAGCGGCGCTCAAGCGCAGGCGCAGGCCCAGGGTCGCGCACCGCGAGGCGGCGCCGCTGCTGCACCGTCGACGCCGCGCAACGCCACGGGCCGCAGTCCGTGGGGCTATGAAACCTACAAGGAACCGGCGGCCCAGCCCGTCAGCGTTCGTCCCGGCGAGCAGACCCTGCCGTCGCTGCCGCGCGCCTACACGGACATCAAGAGCTATCACGCCCACATCTATTTCGACGAAGACACCTACGAAAAGGCGGCTCTGCTGCGGAAGTGGGCGACCGAGCGTTTCCCCGTCGAACTGGGCAACTGGAATCTGGAGCCGCGCGGTCCGCACGTGACGCCGTCGTTCTATTTCGGGTTCAGCAATGAACTGCTGCCGACGCTGGTGCCATGGCTGCAGCTCAACAGCCTTGGACTGACGATCCTGCTGCACCCGAACACCAATGATCCGCGCGCCGACCATCTGTACTACGCACTGTGGGTCAACCGCGCGCAGCCGGTGAACGCCTACAGCATGGCCTCGCACGTCAGTGACGATCGGGTCGAGGTCATCTTCCCCAATGTGACGCCGTCGGTGCCGCTGGAAACGACGTGATCCGCCAATAGAAAGCGCCGCTGCATCGCTGCAGCGGCGCCGGGATGTTCAGAGCCGGGGCGTCGGATGCGACGCCCCGGCTTTTGCCGCTCTAGCGACGGGGCGCAGGCTTCAATGACGCCGCATAGTCCTCGGCCTGTTTCAACAGGCGCAGGGCGTTGCCGGACCAGATGGCGGCGAGGTCGGTTTCCGAATAGCCCTCGGCCAGTAGGCGCTCGGTGATGCGGGGCAGGGCGGCGACATCGTTCATGCCGGTCACGCCGCCGCCGCCGTCCCAGTCGGCGCCGATGCCGACATGGCGAGGGCCTGCGACCGCCAGAATGTGCAGCAGGTGCAGGATATAGTCCTCGAAATCAGCCTGGGTCGCCGGATGGACGCGGTTCAGGGCGCGCAGGCGTTCGACATAGGCTGTGCTCTGCGCGGGGGTGCGATCTGCGGGCGCGCCGAACTCGGTGCGCAGGGCGGCCAGAGCGGCGGCGCGTTCGGGTGTGTCCGGCAGGGCCTTCAGATAGGCGCCGAGTGCGTTGACCTGGATCACACCGCCTGACGCTGCCAGACGGCGCAGACGTTCGTCATTGATGTTGCGGGCATGGTCATAGATGTCGCGTGCGCCCGAGTGGGACAGGATGATCGGCGTCGCTGAATAGGCGATCAGTTGGTCGAACACTTCGTCCGAGGCGTGGGAGGCATCGAGCACCATGCCCAACTGATTGGCCTGGGCGGCCATGCGTCGGCCGGCGGGGCTGAGGCCATGCCAGCGCGGGCCGGCAGGGTCAGTCGCGGAATCCGCCAGTTCATTGTTGGCGAAGTGGACCAGACTGATCATGCGCAGGCCCTGGTCATAGAAGGCCTGAACCTGATCAGGGCGACCCGTCAGGGGATAGGCGTTCTCCATCGAGATAAAGACGACCCGCTTGCCTGCCGCCGCGATGGGGGCGGCGTCGGCGGCCTTGAGCGCCAGGCCGAACTTGTCTGGATGGTCGGTCGCCAGGGCGCGAATGGCGCGGATGCGTTCCTGGGCAATAACCAGCGACGCCGCGGTGGCTTCCGGCGTCAACGGGCCTTGCGATGAATAGACCGCCCACCAGCCCCCATCCAGTCCGCCCTCGACCATGCGGGGATAGTCGACCTGCGATCCTTCCTCGACAGTGTGGCGATCAAGAATGCTCCAGCCTGGCTTGACCAGGTTTATCGGCGTGTCGAGGTGGGTGTCCAGCACCAGCAGGCGCTCATGCAGCGCATGAACCTCGGGCGACAGGGGCGCGTCGTGGGTCGTCTGGGCCGATGCGGCGCCGCCTGCCGCCAACAACAGGCCGCCTAGAGCGGCGCCGATCAGGGCGGATTTTCGAGAAGTAAGCGCCGTCGTATTCAGATGGCGGCGGCGCGACGGAAACATGGATCGAAACATCAGAAACTCGTTGTAAGCGAGACCTGCACCGTGCGGGGCGGGCCGGGACGGAAGGTGGCTGGCGTATTCACCGTGTTGGTGATGGTGCCAAGGTAGTCTTCATCAAGCAGGTTATCGATATTGAAGCGTAGCTTTAAATCGCGCGCCGGGCCAATCGACCAGTTGTCGCCGAAATCGACGTAGGCGTTGACGATCGTATAGGCGCGCAGGGTCTCCGTGTTGGTGAAATTGGTGAAGCGTTCGCCGATGTGTCGTGCCGACACGTTCGCGACGATCCATGAGGTCGGTTCGATGGTGACGCCGCTCTGGATGATCCATTCCGGGCTGTCGGGCACGGTGTTGCCGGAAATGATCAGCGGAGCACCGGTCACGGGCGTGAAACCGGGTAGGTCGTTCTTGAACTCGACGACATTGTAGCTGGCGTTGGCGCTGAAATAGACATAGCCGCCCAGCCCTTCGGGTTTCCAGGTGCCGCTGAACTCGGCGCCGCGGGCTTCGACCTCGCCGACGTTCTGGAAGAAGCTTTCCGTTACGCCGCTGCCGGGTACGGTGACGGCATAGGATTGAAGCCGGTTGTCGAAACTCGTCCGATACAGCGCCAGCGCTGCATTGAAGGTCGGGCGGTTGGTGCGCAGCCCAAGCTCCCAGTTCTTCGAGGTTTCGGCGGCGGGTGTCTTGGCTGTCGGGCTGGCCAGGGCGAAGACGTCGTCCGCGCCACGCGGCAGGGCCAGATTTTCGGCATAGGAAGCGAAGACCTGATCCGTGTGGTTCAGGTTCCAGACCAGGCCGATGTTCGGTAGGAAGCTGTCCGACCAGTTGTCGCTGATCGTGGGCTGGCGTTTGTTGATGTAGTCGGCAGGGTTGCGATAGCCGCTGATGGTGTAGTCGATGTCCAGCGCCTTCACGCCCAGTTCGATCTTCAGCCGGTCGTCCAGCAGGCTGATCACATCCTGAAGGAAGAACTGGCGCGTCTCGCGTGTGGATACGAAGTTGCGTTGGCGGTGAACGGGTTCGTTTTTAAGCAGATCGCCATCGGGACTGCCGCCGACCTGATTATAGCGGGCCTGCGTGCGGTGATAGTCATCGGTCTCGATCCATACGCCACCGGTCAGGCGATGCGAGCCCAGTGTCCAGATGGCGCGGACGACGCCGCCTTTACGTTCGCCAGAAACCTCTGACAGTCCGTACTGCAACCCCTTTGGCGCGGTCAGATCGGTCAGGATGAGGCGCTGGTTATTGTAGCTGGTCAGGGACGTCGCATAGGCCTCTGGCGACACCCCATAACCGTCCTTGTCCTCATAATAGGCGGTGCCTTCCAGGCGTAGATTTTGGGATACGGGCAGCGAGCCGGAAAGGCGGTACAGGGTGTCCGTGCGCTTGTTGACCGCCTGTTTGTAGAACTGGTTGTAGAGCGGGTTCGAATAGACGACGCCCTGCGTGGTCTGGGGCAGGGCAGGCACTTCGCCGAGATAGGCGAAGTTGCGGCCGCTGCGCCCGAAGGCGTCACCGGCTATGCCGTAATACTGGGCTTTGGAGATGGCCGGGGCATCGTAGTCGAAATAGTCGTTCCAGATGATGCCGAACGAAGCCTCTGCGCCATTGGCAGCACGGTACCTCAGCTTGCCCTCTGCGTGTTCGCGATTGATGTCGCCGGGACCGCGCCATAGGTCAGCGGAGAATTTGGAATAGCTGGCGTAGGCCGAGAATGGCCCGTGTTCACCGCTGTCGACCCGCACGAAGCCGCGCCGCAGATTGTCGCTGCCTGCGGACAGGGTGGTGGTGGCCCCAAAAGTCTCGGCTGGGTTGATGGTGATGTACTGAACAATGGGGCCAAGCGATGCATAGCTGGGCAGGGTCACGTCGCCTGCACCCTGAGATGCGGTTACGCGGGCAAGGTTTTCGTTTTCAACGTAACGAAAGATGGGGCTTCCGCCGAACTGGTCGGAGCGGCCCATGGGGGCGCCGTCCAGCACGAAGCCGATCTGCTGGAAGTTGAAGGCGCGCACCGAGACTGAGTTACCGAACTCATAGAGGCCAAGCGCATCATTGGCCTGAACATTAAAGCCCGGAAGCCCCTCCAGCATCTTGAGGCCGGAGACGCCGGCAGGCGCGGACAGCAGTGCCTCGCGCGTGATGGAGATAGTGTTGGAAACCTGATCCGTGCCAATAGCCACGGCAGCCTGAGAGGTCCGCTTGCCTGTGACGACAACATCGCCGAGTTGGTGAGTGCTGTCCTGCGCTAGAACTGAAGTGGTGAAGCTTGCCGCACCGCCAAATGCGACGCTTGCCACCGCAAGTGCGGTGAAGCTCTTAAGGCTATGACGCCGTTGTGGTTGTTGCATGAAGACCCCCTCCTGTCTCGATTTTCAACGACGAATGTCGAGTGTCGTCTGCAGGCAGGGCAAATGAGATCGCCGCAGGGTCGTTGTAGTTTTTCTGTGGTTGAGCGAGGGGCGTGTCTTGGGGAGAAAGGTGGTCATGACAGACGCACATCCCCCGCGCGCCGATCTCATTCTGCTGGAGCCTGGATTTGATGATCCGGCCTTTCCGGGCACAGTTTATTTCGATAGGTACTCTGCATTGTTGGAGGGGGTTCTGCGATCCTATCCGCATCTGGAGAAGCGGATATCCGTGCACCGCGTCGCGTTCGAGCGCCCACGGCGGCTTGTCGCCGATCTGGCCGGCGAGCAGAACCAGACCTTGCCGCGTCTGGTGCTTCCAACGGGCGTGGAGACTGAGCAGCCCGGCCCGTCATATGCAGGCAGGCGCTCGGTTGCAGGCGCAGGGGCGATCATCGCGACGCTGGTTGAGTTGTACGGGATCGCGCCGCCCCATCCGTGACGGGGCGGCGCTTTTGTTGAGGTCGTAAGCCCTTAAGTTCAGGCTGAGGCCTCTCCGGATTGACGTTGCTGTCCCGTCGCCCTCGGGACGTGAATCGTCCAACCGCCGCGCGCCGCACACGACACCGGAACCCGGATGCGGTCGGACGATTGGTGGTTCGTCGAACGATCAGTGTTGGCGGTGCTCTGGATGCGCATGATGGGCTCCCGATTGGTGTGGCGCACCCTTATCAAGAGCGGGTTCAGGCTTTTGGGCAATGGAGATCGTTTTGATGGGGCGTCAACAAAACTAAAATCAGCAGGGTGCAGATCCGGGCAGTCTTTCTGCGTGCCGCGGCAGGGTTTCTGTCATGGCTTGGTAAGCTTGAGTGTGTATCAAGGGTTGTGCTCGCCTTTTGGCGTTCATTCTCGTAACTGGGCCGCGCTCACTATCCCCGGGCGCGGTCTTTTTGCTTTTGCGACCGGGCGTAAGCGCAGCAGAAAGCCTAAAGGTCCCCTGCATACTTCTGGCGCGCCAAGCGAACGGCCTCACGCCTAACCTTCAAATCGAACCTGGTTTTGGAGGAGGCTGTAATGGCGATTAAGCGGGCGATTTCATTTGTGGCGACAGTCAGTGCGCTGGCGCTGCTGGGCGGGGCGCCCGTCTGGGCGCAGGCGCAGAATGCCGAAGCTGTGCACAGGGCGGCGCTGGTGCTGGACGGGCACGCTGACGTGCTGCTGCCCAGCACGCCCGAGCGTTACTATCTGCCGGGGCATGGATCACGGGTGGATCTGGACCACCTGACGCGTGGCGGCGTGGATGCGGTGGTTCTGTCGGTCGCAGTCGGGCCGGGGCCGCGTGATGCGGCGGGTCAGCGCGCGGCGCGGGCAGAGGCCGACGAGAAGCTGGCCAAGATCAAGGCCTTTGCCGCCGAAAACCCTCAGCGTGTCGGCATCGCCTTGAGTGCGGATGATGTCACGCGACTGGTGGGGCAGGGTAAGGTCGCCGTGATCATCGGTTTCCAGAACGCCCGGTCGATCGGTGACGACCTCAGCCAGATCGACGCCTTCTATCGCGATGGCGTGCGGGTGTTCGCCTTCAACCATGCGGGCCATAATGCCTTCTCGGACTCGTCGCGGCCTGTGGACCAGCCGGTGGCGGAGCATCACGGCCTGTCACCCGTCGGGCGCGCCGCAGTGGCCAAGCTGAACGACCTGGGTGTCCTGATCGACGTGTCGCAGTTGTCCAGCGAAGCCCTGGCGCAGACACTGGCGCTGACGCGTGCGCCGGTCGCGGCGACCCATTCGAACGTGCGGGCGCTGATCGACAGCACACGCAATCTGTCTGACGCCGAGCTGGACGCCATCAAGGCGAATGGCGGCATTGTGCAGCTGACGCCGTTCAACTCGTATCTGACGCAGGTGGATGGACGCACCCGTCCGGCTATCAGCGCCCTGCGCGTTCAGTATGGCTTGTCGGCGGAATTCTCTGCGCCCAATGACGGCTATGGCGGTCTGGGCGGCCGTCAGCAGGCCTTCCTTGATGCGTTGAACCCGCTGCTGCCGCGCGCGACGGTCAGCGATTATGTCGATCAACTGGACTATGTGGCCAAGCGGATCGGCTGGGACCATGTGGGCGTTGGCACTGACTTCAACCACGGCGCCGGGATCATTGGTTTTGACAGTGAAGCCGATGCGCCGAACGTGACGCGCGAACTGCTGCGTCGCGGTTATACGCAGGAGCAGATCAACGCGATCTGGAGCGGCAACTTCCTGCGTGTCCTGCGTGCTGCAGAGGCGGCGCGTCGCGCCTGATCTAAGAGGCGGGGCGCACGGTCGAATGGCTGTGCGCTCCAGTCTGGCGGCTATTCGGCGGCTGCGGCCAGACCTGGCGAGCGACGGACGCGGGCGAGATCTTCCGGTGCAAAGTCATCCACGGCGATGATCTCGGCGACGGCCTCATCGGCGGCCTGAAGCTGTTCGATTTCGCCCTTTGACAACAGACCCTGATCCAGCGCGTCACGCCAGTCGCGGATGCGTTGGCGCTTCAAGCGGTCGTGGATCGGTTGGGTCTGGACCACCAGCTCAAACGCATGTTCCAGGCGGCCAACGGCCTGTTCGCCGATATAGACATTCTCTGTCAGACGATCCCGCGTCGCTGACGGCTCCATCAGCAGGGCGGCGCAGGCGCGTACGGTCGCGTCGCGTGGGCCCGAGCGGATGACGCCGAACGGTAGGACGAACACCTTCAGCAGCCACGCGGCAGGGCGGCTGGGGAAGTTGTCGAGGATTTCCTTCAGTCGACGCTCAATGGTCAGGAAGCCCTCCTGCATCACATAGTCCAGCAGGGGCAGGTCCGCAGTCTGACGGCCTTCATCCTCCCAGCGCTTCAGGGCTGCGCTCATCATGTAGAGTTCGGACAGGATGTCGCCGAACCGGGCGGACAGCATTTCCTTGCGCTTCAACTCGCCGCCCATGGTCAGCATGGCCATGTCGGACGCCAGGGCGAAGGCGGCGGCGTAACGGCCCATGCGGCGATAGTAGCGACGCGCCGGGCCGGATTGGGGTGAGGCGCCGAAGCGGCCGTCGGTCCAGGCGCTGGCGAAGGCGCGGCGGGCGGTGCGCAGGCTGTGGACGACGTGGGTCCAGAAGACGGCGTCGAACTGGGCCAGGCCACGCTCCATGTCCTGATCCGCCAGCGCCTCCATCTCCTTCAGGATATAGGGGTGGGCGCGAATGGCGCCTTGGCCGAACACGATCAGGCTGCGGGTCAGGATATTGGCGCCCTCCACCGTAATCCCCACCGGGACTGAGCGATAGAAGTTGCCCAGATAGTTGCTCGGCCCGTCGATCACCGCCTTGCCGGCGTGGACGTCCATGGCGTCATTGGCGGCGGTGCGCATCCGCTCGGTGGCGCCCTGTTTCATGATGGCGGACACGACCGAGGGATGGTGGCCCAAGGCCAGACCTGAGCAGGTGAAGCGGCGCGCGGCATCCAGCAGGTAGGCGTTGGCGGCAATGCGGGCGAGGCGCTCCTGCACACCCTCGAACTGGCCGATAGGGATGCGGAACTGCTGACGGACGCGGGAATAGGCCCCGGTGGTGCGGGCGGCCAGGGCGGCGCCTGCAGCGGACAGGGAGGGCAGGGAGATGCCGCGCCCGGCGGCCAGCGCCGCGTTCAGCATCATCCACCCCTGACCGATCCGCTCAGGGCCGCCCAGAATGGCGTCCAGCGGCAGGAAAACATCCTGCCCCTCGTTCGGGCCGTTGATGAAGGCCTGCATGGACGGCAGATGGCGGCGACCGATGGTGACGCCGGGCGTGTCCGTCGGGATCAGGGCGACAGTGATGCCCAGGTCTTCCTCGCCGCCCAGCAGACCCTCGGGGTCACGCATCTTGAAGGCCAGGCCCAGAACCGTGCTGATGGGGCCAAGCGTGATGTAGCGCTTCTTCCAGTTCAGCCGCATGCCGAGGACCTTGCGGCCCTCATATTCGCCTTCGCAGATCACGCCTTCGTCGGTCATGGACGCGGCGTCAGAGCCTGCCTCTGGGCTGGTCAGGCCGAAGGCGGGAATGTCGCGGCCGTCGGCGAGGCGTGGCAGCCAGCGTTCGCGTTGTTCCTCCGTGCCGAACTTCATCAGCAGTTCGCCGGGGCCGAGTGAGTTCGGCACCATCACCGTCACTGCGGCGGCGACCGACCGGGTCGAAATCTTCCGCACCACTTCGGAATGGGCGTACGCCGAGAACTCCAGCCCGCCATAGGCCCTGGGGATGATCATGCCGAGGAACTTCTCGCGCTTGATGAAGTCCCAGGTCTCTGGCGACAGGTCCATGTCCTCCCAGGTGATTTTCCAGTCATCCAGCATGGCGCACAACTGTTCCGTCGGGCCGTCCAGAAACGCCTGCTCTTCCGCCGTCAGCGTCGCCGGGGGAATGGCGAGGAAGGCGTCCCAGTCCGGCGCGCCCGTGAAAAGCTCTGCGTCCCACCAGACATCGCCTGCCTGAATGGCCTCGGCTTCGGTTGCTGACATCTCGGGCAGAACGGTCTTGGCCCAGGCGTAGAGGGGGCGGCTGAGATATTCGCGTCGGATGGAAGTGGCGGACATGTTCGGCTCCATTTCGATGGAGAGACAACGAATCCGGCGTTGGGAAGGTTCAGGCATCAGGCCTGCGGCGTATCGCGTACAGGACGAAACGCGCCGTCAAACGGGCATTTCGCGGCTGTGCAGAGAAATATCGACCTGCACGGTCGCGTGGTGCGGCGAATCCATCCGTTGTGTACGGATGTTCCTGTCGCCATCTTGCGATCAGACCTACGAATGGAGACGCCGATGGCCCGTAAGCCGAACTACAGTTTTGAGCGCCAGGAACGCGAGCGCGCGGCGGCCAAGAAGGCGGCGGAGAAGGCGGCCCTGAAAGCCGAGCGGAAAGCCGAGGCGGCAGGTGAAAAATCACCGCCCGAGGACCAGTCGGCGGATTAAAGCAATATCTGTCCCTGTTTTCGTTGTTTGATGCGCTGCGAAGCCTTATTCTTGCGCGATGACACGCTGGACCCCCGAAAGTTGGAGAACGAAGACCGCCCTGCACATGCCGGCGGACTATCCGGATCCTCATGCGCTCGCAGTCGTCGAGGACGAACTGCGCGCCCTGCCGCCCCTCGTTTTCGCAGGCGAAGCCCGCCACCTGACGTCGAAACTGGCTCAGGTTGAGCGGGGCGAGGCCTTCCTGCTGCAAGGCGGCGACTGCGCCGAGAGCTTCAAGGAGTTCTCGACGGACAATATCCGCGACACCTTCCGTCTGATCCTTCAGATGGCGGTGGTGCTGACCTTCGCTGGCCGCAAGCCGGTGGTGAAGGTCGGCCGCATCGCCGGTCAGTTCGCCAAGCCGCGCTCGTCGCCGCTGGAGGAGATCGGCGGGGTCGAGCTGCCCAGCTATCGTGGCGACATCATCAACGGCATGGGCTTCACGCCGGAAGAGCGTCTGCCTGATCCGCAGCGCCTGATCCGCGCCTACAACCAGTCGGCCTCGACGCTGAACCTGCTGCGCGCCTTTGCGGGCGGCGGCTATGCGGACCTGTACAATATCCACCGCTGGACGCTGGGTTTTGCAGGCGACAATGCGGCGGGTGCTCAGTACCGCGAACTGGCGGACAAGATCACCGAAGCCCTGGCCTTCATGGAGGCTGTCGGCGTCACGCCTGAAACCCACCCGGACCTGAGCCGGGTCGAGGTCTTCACCAGCCACGAAGCCCTGCTGCTGAACGTCGAAAGCGCGCTGACGCGCCTAGACGGTGGTTCGGGCGAATGGTTCGACACGTCGGCGCATATGCTGTGGATCGGCGAGCGCACCCGTCAACTGGACGGCGCCCACGTCGAGTTCATGAAGGGGATCAAGAACCCCATCGGCGTAAAGTGCGGGCCGACCATGACGTCTGATGACCTGCTGCCGCTGATCGACGCCCTGAACCCGGATAACATCTCGGGACGCCTGACCCTGATCGGCCGCTTTGGTCACGACAAGGTCGGCGAGCGTCTGCCCAAGCTGATGCGTGAAGTGAAGGCGTCGGGCCGCAAGGTCATCTGGTCCATCGATCCGATGCACGGCAATACGCTGAAGGCGGGCAACGGCTACAAGACCCGTCCGTTCGACCGCATCCTGGGCGAAGTCCGCACCTTCATCGACGTGGCCGAGGCTGAGGGCGTCCACCCCGGCGGCGTCCACCTGGAGATGACCGGCCAGAACGTCACCGAATGCATCGGCGGCGCCCAGGCGGTGACGGAGGACGACCTGTCCAACCGCTACCACACCCACTGCGACCCGCGCCTGAACGCCGATCAGGCGCTGGAGCTGGCCTTCCTGGTGGCCGAACGCCTGAAGTCGGGCCGGGTGAACCAGTCGGCTGCGGCCTGACGAACTGAAGAAACCGCCTGGCTTCGGCCGGGCGGTTATTCCGCCCGGGCTTAACGGGCCGACTGACAATTCATTTTGATGCGCATTCCGTTGCTTGCGGGAGCGTCAGGACTTGTCGCGTCCGCACGGGCGCCGCAAAGGCAATCTGTTGTGGTCGCGATGCGGCCACAACGCCGGTCTTTTGTAGAGGCTGGCGCGCATTCAGGACCAATCATGACCGATACGCCTTCCCACGCCGATGAACCCGCCTACGCCCGCGTAGCGTTTCAGGGCGCGCTGGGCGCCTTTAGTCATGAAGCCTGCCTGGCGCTGCGTCCGTGGGATGAAGCTGTGCCGCATGCGACTTTTGCGGAAGCTTTGGCGGCCCTGACGTCCGGTGATTGCGATATGGCCCTGATCCCGGTCGAGAACTCCAGCATTGGGGCGGTTGAACCGGCGGCGACGCTGGTGCGCGAGTCGGGACTGGCCGTTCTGGCGGATGTCTGGCGTCCCATTCGTCACGCCCTCATGTCGGTGGAAGGCGCGCGTTTGGCGGATATCCGCTCGGTCGAAAGCCACCCCATCGCCCTGGCCCAATGCGCCGCCACGCTGAAGACCATGCACCTGAAGGTCATTGAGCATTTCGACACGGCGGGCGCGGCGCGCGATGTCGCTGAAGCGGGGGATATGACACGGGCGGCGATTGCGCCTGTCGGCGCCGCTGAGGTCTATGGGTTGTCGATCTTGCGCAACGATTTGCAAGATTCTAGCGATAATCGGACGCGTTTCCTGCTTTTGGGCGTGTCGCAGGGTTGACTGCGCATAGTCTTTGCGTCCTTTAAGGCCGCTCGGATCGCAAACGATCCTGAATAACCGGACCCGGACCCATGTCCCGCCAGCGCGCTCTTTCTGTTTCTTCCGACCGTATGCGCGCGGTTGCCGGCTATTATTTTGGCTACGGTTTTTACGGCTTTCGATACGCCGGCTGAGGCGTCGGGCTTACTTCGCTCCTGACAGTCTCACCGGCGACCGTTCTGGATCAGAGCGGCTGTTCGCCCCTGCACATCGAAATTCCCCCATGCTGAAAGCCCAATCCAATGCCGAATTCCAACGTCCAACAAGTGTGGCCTGACGTGGCCGATCTGACCCCTGAGCAACAGGCTCTGGCCGCCCTGCGCGCCGAGATCGACAGCATCGATGACCAGATCCTGAACCTGTTCGAACAGCGTCTGGCCGTCGCCGCCACCGTCGGCCGCGCCAAGGACGCGCCCACCGGCCCGCACACCAAGCTGCGCCCTGATCGCGAGCAGACCGTCCTGGCGCGGATGCTGTCCAAATGCCAACCCGAGAACGCCGAAGCCGTCGAGCATCTGTGGCGTGAGATCGTCGGCTGGGGTCTGGCCCGTCAGGGTCGCCTGCAAGTCCAGGTCTGGGCTCCGATCGAGCCGACCCGCGCCTATGACGGCGCCCGCCTGCGTTTCGGCGCCGCTGCGGATATCCGCATGGTCCGCGATCCGCAGAAGGCGCTGGCCTTCGCCGCACACAAGCACCGGGACCAGCGGCGCAAGGATGT
>NZ_JABAZW010000173.1:0-4465 GCF_018608325.1 Brevundimonas sp.
GACAGGATCATCAGGTTCTAGAGACGTTGCCGATGGTCGAGCATATTTGTCATGCTTCTTGTCGACATACGGGCCGGTGGCAGAGCGGTGCAATCCGATTTGAGCTGCGGATGATGCAGTATGTGTCGCCGGGTTATGCCCTGTCACCGACGGACCCATGATGGAAAGCAAGGCAGCTGAGATGGGAGGGCGCCCATCTCAGCTGTTTTTACTGACTTCTAATGAAGGTGTGGGTTAGCGGGGCGTCAGAAGGTTCGGATCGATGAACTGGCGCAGCATCCTTGGACCTTCGAGATAGGCGCCAAGCCATGAGCCGCCTGTGCCATTGTACCACTCCACCCGGATGGGATGTTTTCCGGCGGTCAATTCGATGTCGCCGCTGACTGTCACCACGCCATGGTCGCCGTCATTGTCCACGACCGTTTCGCCGTCGATGTAAAGTTTGCTGCCGTCGTCGGAGGCCAGCGAGAATTTGTAGGTTCCTTCGACTGGGATATGGATGAAGCCGTCAAAGGCAACGGCGATGTTGTCGC
This sequence comes from Brevundimonas sp., assembly GCF_018608325.1. GTDB lineage: Bacteria > Pseudomonadota > Alphaproteobacteria > Caulobacterales > Caulobacteraceae > Brevundimonas. The sequence goes on from NZ_JABAZW010000173.1 coordinate 534, forward strand.
CGCGCGGGACCTTCAGGCCGTCAATGCTGAACTCGTAGGCCTTGCCGGAGTCTGCGGACTGGAGTCGGGAAAAATCGGGCAACCGCACCGGACCGTCCGACAGCAGAAAGACATTGTAGTTCAGGCCATGCGTCGCTGCGGCGGCGCGGTCGAGAACCCTGAACAGGCCTGTGGTCGGAACGCTGGCAGGCTGCCCATTCACGAACAGGACGACGCGGACGATTGTGCTGCGCTCTATATCTACGGGGCGGGTGTAGAGCGTGGATGCGATGGTTGGGATCGAACCATCGAGCGTATAGCGAAGCTCCCCTACGGCGTTCGGATTGCGCAGGCTCATCCGGGCGCGCTGGCCGACGAACAGGCCGCCCGCAGGGGAGTTGCCCTGGCCGACCGGCTCAATCACCGGCGTGGCGTAGAAACTGCTGGCCCGATAGGTCTGTTCAGGGGTTGCTTCACCTTTGAGGATCTGACGGATCGGGCGTCCCAGCCAGGCATAGGGCGTCTTCAGGCCGAGCAGCCATGCTGCGGTGGCGGGGGTGTCGAACGTGTTGATGGGCAGATCGACTTCGCTGTGGTTGATGTTCTTGCCATAGACGATCCAGGGGATTTCAAGTTCAGGCATGGTCTCGCCGCCATGGCCCTTGCCGACGCCGCCGTGGTCCGCGGTCACCAGGATCACGCTGTCGTCCATCATCCCGGTGTCGATCAGGGTCTGGCGGATTTGCCCGATCAGCGCGTCGGCTTTGGTGACAGCGTCATAATAGGACTGGGTGCCGTGACCATCGGCGTGTCCGGCGTGATCGACATTGTCCAGATGGACGAAGAGGAATTGGGGGCGTTTCGCCTTGATGTAGTCAATGGCCAGTCTGGCCGTTTCATCTTCGTCCTGACCGTGGATGTCATAGTCGACGAAGCGGCGGTCATAGAGTCCTGAGAAGCCTTCCCAGTGGTAGATGGAGCCGACTTCCCATTCCGGATGCTGGTCGTACAGAATCTGAAAAATGGAGGGGAAGAAGCCGCCTGAGCCGGTGACCGAGGTGGTGATGCTGGCCGATCCGACCCACCAGTCATTGTTGTTCACGCCGTGTTGCTCGGGGCCGGCGCCGTTGATGATGGAGGCCCAGTTGGCGGCGCTGGATGTCGGCATGACGCCACGGGCATGCATGCTCCAACTGCCGTTCTGCATCATGTCGTGCAGGGTGGGGGCTTTGGCTTTCAGCACGCCGTCCGTGCTGAGACCGTCAACGCCGATGATGATGACGTGACGGACCTCTTGGGCTGAGACGGCATTGGGCGTGGCGACGCTGGCCAGGGCGGCGAAGAAGATGGTTAGCAGGGCGAGGTTTCGGATCAGTTTGGTCAAGACGCGCTCCATGAAACGGCGGATCGATCCAGCATCCTTGTTTCGTCTGGCTCGTCAGATTTGCCGTGAATATTGGTATGTACCAAAATCAACAGGCCGGATCGGCGAAGCTTTCATGAATAGGACTTGGCGATTGCGTGACATGGCAATCCGACGCCTGGTCTGAAAACGGCGTTGTCAGATATTGGAGGCCGCGTCAGCCGTCGGACGAGCCGTAACCTATGGTGCGAGGCTTGCAGAATTCCCGCATCGCCGTAAGCTTGGCGCTGCGATTTTCAGAGTTTTTCTCTGGCTGCCCATGCCCGCGATCTGTCACCAAGTTGAAGCAAATTTGGTCTAGTCCAGTTTTGTCATTAAAAACTGACGAGCCTGACAGTGCGATCCTTGGTGCAGAAAATCCGCGACCCGAACACGGTCGCCTTTGCGGTGTTTGCGGGGCTGGCGGGGTTCTGCGCCTATTTCTCGATGTACGCCTTTCGCAAACCGTTCTCGGCGGCGACGTTCGAGGGCGTTCAGGGTTGGGACTTCGTGCTCGACTACAAGGTCGCCTTGGTCATCGCCCAGGTCATCGGCTACGCCCTGTCCAAATGGATCGGCGTCAAGGTGATCGCAGAGGCGGACGGGCGGGGACGTGGTCGGGCCATATTGATGCTGATCGGCGCGTCCTGGCTGGCGCTTGTGGCCTTCGCACTGATCCCGGCGCCGTGGAATGTGGCGGCCCTGTTCTTCAACGGCCTGCCGCTGGGCCTGATCTGGGGTCTGGTCTTTGCCTATATGGAGGGGCGGCGGGCGTCGGACGTGCTGGGGGCCGTGCTCTGCGCCAGCTTCATCCTGTCGTCAGGCGTGGTGAAGGCGGTCGGCAAGCTGCTGCTTAAGGCGGGTGTCAGCGATCTGTGGATGCCCGCAGCGGCAGGGGCGGTCTTCATGCCGCTGCTGCTGGTCTCTGTCTGGGGCCTGTCGCAACTGCCCGGGCCCAGCGCCGAAGATGAGCGCGAGCGGGTGCGTCGCGCGCCGATGAACCGGGATGAACGCAAGCGGTTTCTGGCCGATTACGGTCTGGGTCTGGGGGCGTTGATCGCCGCCTATGTGCTGTTCACCGCCTTCAGGGATTTCCGCGACAACTTCTCGGCCGAGGTCTGGGAGGCCGTCGGCTATGGGGATGCGGCGGGTGTCTTCGCGGCCAGCGAGCTGCCGGTGGCGGTTATTGTCCTGATCGTGCTGGGCAGTCTGATCCTGATCCGCGACAACCGGCGCGCCCTGATGGTCATGCATGGGGTGGTGATTGCGGGCGCGGCACTGATCGGCCTGTCGACCCTGGCTTTTCAGGCGGGGCTGGTGTCGGCCCTGGCGTGGATGATCCTGAGTGGGGCGGGGCTGTACATGGCCTACACCCCCTTCAACGCCATGCTGTTCGACCGGATGCTGGCGGCGACGCAGCGGGTCGGTACGGCGGGCTTCTTGATCTATGTGGCGGACGCCTCGGGCTATGTCGGCAGCGTCGCCCTGCTGCTTTATCGCACCTTTGCGGCGCCTCAGTTGAACTGGCTGCAGTTCTTCATCGGCTCGGCCTATGCGGCGGCAGTGGCCAGTCTGTTGCTGACGCTGGCGTCGGGCTTCTATTTCGCGCGCAAGCTGGCGGGCGATCGTCGTGAGCGGGCCAAGGTCCAGATTTCACAGGCGGCAGCCGATACCGCAGCGCCCTGAGCCTTCGCCGTCAGGGCGCGACGTCCAGATCGACCTTCACGCGCAGGGCGTCGTGGCGCCAGTATTCGTGGTCATATTCGACGATGCGTCCGGCGGCGTCGAAACTGGCGCGCACGACCAGCAGGCCCGGCGTGCCTGACTTGACGCCTAGCGCCTCGGCCTCTTCCTGGATCAGGGCGCAGGGCTGCATCTCGACGCGGTTGCGCGTCACCGCCAGCCGATAGCGGCTCTTGAGGATATGCGTCAGGGAGCCGTCCAGATCATGCGTCAGCAGGTCCGGCGCGCGCTTGGCCTCGACATAGATGCGCTCGACCAGCACGGGTCGCCCGTCGATCAGACGCCGACGCCGGATCAGATGCACGGGCGCCCCCAACGGCAGGCCCATGGCCTTGGCCACGCCGTCCTGCGCCTCGACCGAGGTGGTGGACAGGGTCTCGGTGGCGGGCTGGCGGCCCTGTTCGGCGACATAGGTCATGAACCCGGCCCAGCGGGTCGGATCATAGGTCACAGGTTCCGGCGAGACGTACCAGCCGCTGCGGTCGCGGCGATAGATCATCCCCTCGGATTCCAGTTGGAACAGGGCCTCGCGGATCGTCCCGCGCGCCACGCCCAGTCCGTCCTGCAACTGGCGTTCGGATGGCAGTTTGCCGCCGGGCTTCAGCACCCCGCTGTGGATCTGGCGGGCGATGTGGTCGCGCGCCACCAGATAACGCCCGCGGTCGCCGACGGGAGTTTCAGATGGTGCGGTCCACCAGGCAGGCGCAGAGGCGTCGGACATGAAGGCTCGTCGTCAGAAGTCGTTGAGGCCTTATCGCGGGTTCGCACGCCTGCGTCGATCCTCTGCACCCGCCCAGAACGAAAACGG
>NZ_JABAZW010000173.1:4475-15109 GCF_018608325.1 Brevundimonas sp.
CCCGCCAGACATCGGGCAGAACTGATGATCTTCAGTAGCTGTAGCTCATGCGCAGCAGGAAGGTCCGGCCGGGCTCCATATAGTCCTTCATGTAGCTGGGGCTTTCACCCTTGGTCGTATAGTAGCGGTGACCGTCGAGGATGTTCTGCACGTCGAAGTCGACAGCCAGCCTGTCATTGACGTTGTAGCGCGAGTGGAAGTCCAGCGTCTTGGTCGGCTGCACCCACTTGTCGATGGCGTTGTCGCGCAGGTCTTCGACGTACTCGCCCTGATAGTTGTAGGACAGGCGGGCCTCGAAACCGTATTTCTGATAGGTCAGCGAGGCGTTGTACATCAGGTCCGGCGCCCCGACGAAGGAGATCTTGCGGCCCTTGCGGTAGTCCAGGCCGGTCTCGCCCTCGCTGGTCTGCAGCGTCAGATTACCCTCGAAGCCGAAGCCGTCGAACGGCGCCGCCATGCCGTCGAAGCTCTTGATGAAGTTGAACTCGACGCCGGTGATGTTGGCGGTGTCGCCGTTCTTGGGCTGGGTGATTTCGATGAAGCCATTGGTCGTGGTGGCGTCGACCTGGCTGCCGTTGGTGAAGATGAAGTTGTCGATCTTCTTGTAGAACAGACCCGCCGACAGGACGCTGCTGCGGTCGGGATAGAACTCGGCCGACAGGTCCAGGTTCAGGGCTTCGGCAGGCTTCAGGTCCGGGTTGCCGCGGCTGATGGCGATGATCTCGTTGGTCACCGGATTGCGCGTCACCGACTGACCGCCCGAGATATAGCCGTACTCAGGACGCGAGAAGCTGGTCCAGGCGGCGGCGCGGTAAACCCAGTGGTCGTTGGGGCGGTAGGTCGCCGTCACGCTGGGCAGGAAGACGCCATAGTCCGCCGTGTTGCTGTCAAAGCCGCTGTTGGCGCCGTCGTCGGACCAGAAGGTGTTCTTGACCTCGGTCTGCTCGTAACGGCCGCCCGCGATCACCTGCAGATCGCCCCACTTCAGCTGAGCCAGGGCATAGGCGGCGTAGATCGTCTCCTGACCCTGCTTGTCGTCCTGGTTCAGACGCTCATAGGACATGGCGGCGGGATTGGCGGCCTCGGCGGCGCGGATGGCCGCAATGACGCGTTCGCGGTTGAAGATGGCGCCGTAATAATACCGGCCGCCCAGGATGCGATCGACCTCGCGCTCGATCAGGCCTGAACCCGCCAGCGACTTGCCGTCCAGCGGCGTGCCGGCGAAGTCGCCATCCCAGATCGGGGTGCTGTCATAGTCGCGCTTGGACTGCAGGTATTTGCCGCCGACGCGGATATGCTCCAGCGGACCGCGCTTGATCTGATAGCCGGCGTCCAGCTTGAAGGCGACGCGCTCGTCCTTCTGGCGTGACCGGCTGTGGCTGGCGCCGTCCAGAGGCAGCAGCGACGGATCACGCTCCACATTGGCTGCAAAGGCCGGCAGTGGCGGCGTGGGGAAGCGGCCGTCGTAGGACGACCACAGAAGGCCAGTCGCATTCAGCGGCCAGGCGCAAGCGTCGCAGTTATAGCCGACTGAATAGTTGTCGGGGTTTTCCCGCTCGCCGAAGCTGTAGCTCAGGTCATAGCTCAGCTCGAGGGCATTGAACCGGCTGACGCCGCCCAGATTGACGGTGGCCAGGGTCTGGTTCTGGTCCGAGATGTCCATGTTGCGCGAGAACTGGAACGCCTGCGGGTTCCACACGCCCGAACGCCCGTGCAGTGACCAGTAGGATTTACGGGTGCGGTCGGCGTCGGTGATGCGGCCGTCGCCGTCGGCATCGACGATCTGGCCGGGCGTATAGCCGTAGATGGCGCCCAGAACCGGGTCGTGGCCGATGATCATCTTTTCAGGCGAAGACAGGCTGCGGTCTTCGTCATTCACCTGCACCAGACGCAGGGTGGGGCGGCTGCGGTAGTCGGTCCAGTCGTTGGTCGAGATGCGCTCGAAACGGTTGAACTGGCCGCGCAGATAAAGGTCGTGATCGGTTCCGCGATAATCCAGAGAGACATTGCCGCCGTAGCGTTTCTGTTCGTTGCGGCGATAGTCTAGGTCGATGCCCGGCAGGAACATCGAACGTTCGTCGACCGCTTCCTGACCGTTCTTGCGCCAGATGTAGGGCTCCCACTCGCCGTCGTTTTCGGTCTCTTCGGTCACGCCGTGCGAGCGGCCGTAGTTGACCGAGGCGAAGACGCCGAACCGTTCATCCTTCAGCCGTTGGCCAAAGTCGGCCTGAACCAGATAATTGTCCGAGGCCTCGCCCTGATCGCGGGCGCGGTCGTTGGCGCCATAGCTGGCGAACATGCGCGCCACCGGGCCCTTGAAGTCGAAGGCGTTGGGGGTGCGGAAGTCGATGGAGCCGCCGATGGCGTCGCCGTCCATGTCGGGCGTCAGGGTCTTGGACACTGCAATCGCCTGCAGGCCGTTGGGCGGCAGGACCGTCATGGACATCTGGCGGCTGTCGGTGTCGGTCAGGGCCACGCGGACGCCATTGATCGAATAGGCGTTGAAGGTGCCGGCGAAGCCGCGGACGGTGACATACTCGCCTTCGCCCGTGTCCTGATTGACGATGACATTGATGCCCGGCAGGCGCGCCAGGGCGTCGGCCACATTGGCGTCAGGCAGTTTGCCCATGTCATCCGCCGACAGGACGTTGACGACGCCGTCGGCGCGGCGCTGGGCCGAGATGGCGTTGGCGGTGCCCAGGCGCTGGCCCGTGACCAGCACCTCATCGACGGTCTGGGCCTGGTCTGTTTCAGAAGCGGCGGCGAAGGCCGCGCCTGCGACGCCCCAGCTCAGGGCCAGGGCGCTGACGCCCGCGATCAGTTTCACCGTGCGCTGTGCGACGGCGTCGGAATGTAACGACATTGGTGATCCCCACCCGGATTCCAGAAATCTTGTCCGTGGGGCGGGCGCTGCTCGCTCCGCCCCCGTCCGCAGCAGCGGACGAAAGCGGGGTAGCTCTAAGCCAATCTGGTGTAAACCAGTTGGATTGCACTACACAAAACATTCACAGTATAGAATATTGCAAATATCTGTACTGTCGTCAGGTCGCGGAGGAATTTCGCAATCTACTTGGTCGCCATATTCAGTATTGCGACATAGTGATCAATGTCAGGCGTCGCCATGCCGGGCTGCTTGCCGGCGTCGTCATAGCGCCGCAGCCGGATCGCCTCCTTGAAAAAGGGATGGGCCTCGAAGGTCCGACATTCCGCCTCATCGAAAGGTCCGCCCTGCAGGCTCAGGCTCAGGGCCGAGGCGCCGCTCAGGTCCCCCATATAGCCGGGCTCGACGGCGCACAGATAGCGTTTGGCCGCCACATGCAAGAATATGGGTGCGGTGACTTCCTCAGGAAACCATTGAGAAAGAAAGACTTCGCCGAGCCGTTCGTGGGCGGCGTCGTGACCGTGCGCCTCTGCGGCATCACCGGCCCCTTCCAGAAACTGGCCGACGTCATGCAGCAGCGCCGCCGCGATCATGGCGGGCGTATCCCCGGCGTCTTCCGCCAGCTTGGCGCATTGCAACATGTGCTCGCGCTGATTGACGTGCTCGCCATAGCGGTTTTCGCCGTGGCGGTCGAAGAGGTCGGTAATCTGCTTCACAGGCATAGCCCTCGCCGTTGAACAGAGGTCGCAAACGGCTGATCAGTTGTTGTGGAGTGTTTCGGCGCTGGTCCGGTCATCAAACAGTCATGACGAACCGTTATTGGTCTAGACCACAAATTCGCCTTCAGCAAGACCACGGACAGATTGTCATGAACCGCACCCTTGTCGCCGCCCTGCTGGCCTCGGTCTGTCTGATCCCGGCCTTAGCCCAGACGGCGCAGGCCCAGTCCTGGGACTTCACCCCCCACTATGACCTGCCGCGCAAAGCCGGCCCGGCGCGCGAAAAGATGACCGCGACCGTCGCGACCCTGCTGTCTGCACCGACGCCGCTGCGCTTCAACGGCATGACCTCGACCGACAGCCGCACCCTGCAGGTCGGCTTCGATTCCTCACGCGATTTCACCATCGAGCTGTGGATGCTGGACCATGTGAATAGGCCCGTCGGCGCCGTCGTGTCGCCAGCCGCAACATCGGGCGGCGCGCCCTGGCTGCTGGGCTATACGGACGGGCAGGCGGCGTTCGGCCCGGCGGGTACGGCCATGTCCAAGATCCCCGACTACAAGGACGAATGGCGTCATGTTGTCGGCGTGCGCCAGGGCGACGTCTGGCGGCTCTATTCCAACGGCGCACTGATCGCCACGACCACCGCGCGCCTGAACCGTCCGGCGGCGGCCCCTCTGGACCTGACGACCTTCCTTGAGGCCGAGCCCTATATGACCCTGCCTGATCTGGTGCGGGGCGCGGCCCTGTACGATCGCGCGCTCAGCCCCGCAGAGGTTCAGGCCGCCTTCACTGCGCGCACCACCCTGGTGGACGAGGGACGTCTGAATGCAGAGACCCTGCACTTCACCCAGCCGCCCTATCTGAACGCTCCGACGACGCAGGACATCCAGCTGTCGTGGGAGACGGACCGCACAGCCCGCTTCACCGTGGCCTGGGGCGAAAACGAAGCCCAGATGCGCAGCATCGAAGTCCCCGCCGCTGAAGACGGCCGACTGGGCGGCGCGACGCTGGACGGATTAAGGGCCGACACGCCCTATTTCTATCGCGTCACGGCCTCGACCGATGACGGCAAGACGCTGGATTCCGGCCTCCTGTCCTTCCGCTCGGCCCCGCTGCCCGGTGCGCCCTTCGTGATCGCCGTCTCGGCCGACACCGAGGCCCGCCCCTTCGTCAACAGCCGCATGAGCCAGCTGATCTGGGAGGAGCGTCCGAACCTGCTGCTGCTGGCCGGCGACCTGACCGACGAGGGCTCCATCGACCGCCGCTACCAGTGGACGCACGAGTATTTTGTCGGCATGGGCGGCCTGTTCGGGCGCGTGCCGGTCATCGCCGCCCCCGGCAATGGCGAGGGCGAGCAGCACTGGTTCCGCCACTATCACCGCCAGCCCGGCGAAGAGGGCTATTTCAGCCACCGCTACGGCGACGTCGAGTTCTTCATTCTGGACAGCAATCTGGAGGATCGTGAGCGCCGCAGTCCCGGCTTCCGCGCGCGTCAGGCCGCCTGGCTGGATCAGGCGCTGGCCCGCTCCACCGCGCGCTGGAAGATCGCCATGCATCACCACGACCTGTTCACCAGCGATGACGACGACTACGGTGACAGCTGGCGCGACCGCTCGACCAATGGCGATCAGACGATGCGGCGCGAGTTCTCATCCATCTACGAACGTCATGGCGTCGATCTGGTGATCTATGGGCACCTGCACGCCTATGAGCGGACCTGGCCCATGCGTCAGGGCGCGGTCGATCTGCAACACGGCGTCACCTACCTCCAGGTCGGCGGCATGGGTGGCAATCCCGAGGACTTCGCCCCCAACAAACCCGCCTTCAGCGCCAAGACCGCCCGCACCCACCACTATGTCATGCTGCGCGGCGCCGGCGACCGGATCGACGTCGAGATGACCGACATCGAAGGCCGCACCCGCGACCGCTTCGCGCTGACGAAGTGATCGGGAGCGATCGCTGGCGCTTGTGATTACTGGGAGCTTTGTTTCGTCAAAGGTTTTCGGCGCACAGTTCTCAAGGACGCCAAGTCCGAACTTGCGGCGCTGACTGATCAGGAGGGTTGGCCTTTGAGATCGATCAGCGCTGATCAGGGGGTCTGTCCAACAGATCATTCTTGCGGAGCAGCTACCCACGACAACAGTACGCCCCCTGCCCAAAACGCTGGTGGCGTACTGTTGTTTTCAACACACGACCCTCACGCCAGGCCGCGTGCCGTCAAGGGGTTGATGGGCCTCTTCAACTAGACGAGGAGCCCCTGCCGTTGCGTGATCAGATGAGATCGGCGAAGGACGACGATGCGTCGTTTGCTGAGCCATCCTTGTCTGGCGGCTATTGCGGTCACCTTGTGGGGCGTCGCGATAGAAAGCCCTGCTCAGGCCCAGGGGGCGGAGCGGCGGTTTGAGATTGCCAGCCAGCCTCTGGCTCAGGCGCTTTCAGAGTTTGCGGGACAGACAGGGCTGCAGATGCTGTACGACGCGCCCTTGGCGGCGGGGCGGCAGTCGGCGCCGGTGTCCGGGACGATGAGCCCACGTTCAGGTCTGGCGCTGATGCTGCAGGGGACGGGGCTGTCGGCGCGGTTCACCAGTGCGGGGGCAGTGGTGATCTATGCCTCGACGACCTCGACCGTGACGCTGAACCCGCTGACGGCGGTGGCGGCGCCGATGGTGGGGCGCAGTCAGACCGATCCTGTCTTCATCGCCTATGCTGATGCTGTGCGCCGCACGATTGCGGAGGCGGTGCGTGCGGACGATGGACTGACGGACGCGGGCTATCGATTGAGCATTCGTCTGTGGGTGGGGGCGAATGGCGCGCCGGATCGGGCGGAGATCTTGAGCGGTTCAGGGGATGCGTCGCGTGATGCGCGGTTTGTCGAACGCACGCGTGCGACGATGTTGCCGCCGCCGCCGGAACAGTTGCCGCAGCCGATGCGGATTGAGTTTTCGGTGCGTCCGCGAAACTGACGCCGTCGATGTCACTGTTCTGTCGCCGTCGCCGCGCTAGAGGGCCAATCGGTCCACGGCAAGCGAGACCGATTCCGCGCAATGGCGAAACACTGGTTGATAGGCAGTCTGATTTCTGCGGCCCTGCACGGCGGCATGGCGGCGGCAATTCTGGTGTCTGCACCGCCTGTCATGTCCGGCGCCCAGACCGAGCCTGAACCCGCCATCATGGTGGATCTGTTTCGGCCCGGCGATATGGCGTCGGGCGGCGCGCCTGCGAAGGCCGCGCGGAAACCGGATGTCTCTGCTGCCAGCAATGCGGCGGTTTCCAGCGCCACGCCGTCCTCGAAATCGTCTGCGGAGAAGGGCGCTGGCGCGTCATTGGCGAGTGGAGAGCCGATTTCGGCCTCACCCAGTCCGGCGGCGCTGTCTGACTATTATCGCAGGCTCGAAACCCATCTGGCGCGGTTTCACACCTATCCGACCCTGGCGAAACGGCGACCGCAGGGCTTGGCTCGGGTCGGGCTGATCGTCAATCGTGACGGCCATGTGCTGGACGCCTGGATCGAGACCAGTTCTGGCTCGCGTGAGTTGGACGAAGCCGCGTTGCAGACGGTGCGCCGATCGGACCCCTTGCCGTCATTGCCGGGCAACCTGCCGGGCTCCATTGATCTGATTGTGCCGTTGAACTTCGACGCCGGTCTTCGAGTCGCGTCATAGGCCTGGCGTGACGGACACCAGCCAGATGCGACTGCGTGGGCACCTTGTGACCCACTATGACAGCCTGTTGTCGCGTGTGGCGGCCCGGCTGGGATCGAGAGAGCGTGCGCGTGACGCTCTGCAGGACGCCTTCGTCAAACTGTCCGGCGACGCGGTGCTGGAAGAGGTGCGTCACCCGACCACCTATCTGTTCCGAATGGCGCTGAACATCGCCGCCAACAGCCGCCGCAAGGACAGCCGACTGCTGGGCTTTGACGAGGTGGCCAGTCTTCTGGACGTCCCCGATGATGCGGCCGATCCCTCGCGCGTGCTGGAGGCGCGCTCAGAGGTTCAGATCGTCAAACGGGTCATGGCTGAAATGTCGCCGCGCCGTTTCGAGATCTGTTCGGCCGCCTGGCTGGAGGGGGAGAGCACGCTGGACATCGCCCAGAAACGCAAGATGCCGCTGCGCACCGTCCAGCATGAGTTGCGTCAAGCGTCGCTTGAGATCCAAAAGGCTTTGGCTCGTCCGAAAGCCGTCGCCTTGCGCCAATCCGGGTCTGGCGTGTCATGACTGAGAGGGGACGTGAAATAGGCCAGCAGGATGCAGACGCCAGAATGAACGAAGACGGCCTCGCAGATGAAGCGCGCGCCTGGGTGACCTTGCTGTTGTCGGGCGAGGCGACCCAGGGTGACGCGCGTCTGCTGGCCGGGTGGCGAATGACCTCGCCTGAGCATGAGCGCGCCTTCACCCAGGCGGCGCGCACGCACCAGATCACTCGTGAAGCCATTCGTAGTCTGAAGGCGGAACGGACGCCGCAGGTTGAACGACGCTTCGGACGGACGCCGATCAGCCGCCGTGTGCTGATCGGCGGCGGCGTGGCGGTGGCTGCGGGTCTGGCGACGATCGCTGTGCTGCGGCCAGATGGTTTCACGCCCAGTCAACTGGAGGAAATCCAGACGGCCAAGGGCGAGCGGCGCACGGTCGACATGGGGCATGGCGTCAGCGTCGAACTGAACACCCTGTCGCGTGTCGCGCTGCGTGATGATCTGGGGCAGGGCGGATTTGAACTGCTGCGGGGCGAGGCCCTGGTGTCGGTCGCTTCGTCCGTCAGTCCCATCCAGATCGCGACGGGGGCAGCGCGGATCATCGCGGGCGGCGCACGGCTGGGCCTGCGCAATCTGTCGGGTGATCTGTCCGCGACCTGTCTGGAAGGTCAGGCGCGCGTGCTGTTGAAAGGGCGCGAGGCGCTGCTTTCGGCGGGACAGAAGGTGGTCTGGGGTGCGGGCGAACTGGGGGCTGTGACGCAACTGGCGCAGGCGGCGGGCAGTGAATGGTGGCGTGGCGTTCTGGTGTTCAACAACGAACGGCTGGGCGATGTGATCGGCGAGTTGAATCGCTACCGCGAGGGGCGGATCGTGGTCGCCAACCCCGCCATCGCAGACCGGCGCATCAGCGGCGCCTTCTATATCAACCAACTGGATCAGGTGGTTGAGCAACTGCGTCTGGCCTATGGCGTAAAGATCGTCCGTATGCCCGGTAATATTCTGATCGTGTCCTGATTAGGCGCGTCGTGGCGCCGATTAATGTCGTGAAAACTTCACCTTAAATCTTTGCGCGGGTTGCGGCCCGCTGTGTCTCTCCCCTGACGACCAGTAGCGAAACGCCCCGTCCTTGCGATGGGCGCGTGTCACCGGGGGATAGATGTTTCGACTGACCAGACACCACGCCCTTGCGGCGTCCGTGGCGCTTGCGGCCATGGTCGCCGCCGTGCCCGCACTGGCGCAGGACACTGGTCCGACTTTCGATATTCGCGCCTTCCAGGTGAAGGGCAACACGGTCCTGTCGCCGGAAGCAGTCGAACGCGCGGTCTATCCGTACATGGGACCGGGGCGGACGGCGGATGATGTCGAATCCGCCCGCGCAGCCCTGCAGTTGGCGTTCGAGGACGCAGGCTATATCGCCGTCTCGGTCTATACGCCCGAGCAGTCGGTCGAGGGCGGCATCCTTCAGTTGGAGGTCGCTGAACAGGCTATCGGCCAGGTGCTGGTCGCGGGGACGCGCAAGCCGGACGCTGTGCGCGCCATGGCGCCGTCGCTGACGCCCGGACATACGCCCAACCTGCCGGACTTCCAGCGCGATGTGATCGCCTTGAACCAGATCGCCAGCCGCCGCGTGACGCCGGAACTGCGCGCAGGCGAGGCGCCCGGCACGCTGGATGTCGTGCTGACGGTTGAGGAAACTGCGCCCTATGGCGCCTCAATCGAGGTCAACAATTTCCGCTCGGCGGCGACCACGCCCTATCGCGTTGCAGCCAGTCTGCGTCACGACAACCTGTTCGGACGTGGCGACAGTCTGTCGGTTTCGGCCCAGGTGGCGCCGGAGCGGATCGGCGACGGCAAGGTGTTTTCGGCCAACTATCTGCACCGTCTGGACGCAGGCGCGCAGCTATTGTTCTACGGCGTCTCGTCTGACAGCGACATCGCCGTGGTCGGCGGAACCAGCGTCATCGGCAAGGGCACGATGCTGGGCGCGCGCTACATCCGCTCGCTGGGATCAAGCGACGGCTTCTATCATTCGGTGACCTTCGGCATCGACTGGAAGGACTTTTCCGAAGACGTGATCCTGGGCGCTGACCGGGCGTCTGCGCCGATTGAATATTTCCCGCTGATGGCCTCGTGGCGCGGCGACTGGACCGGTGAGGGCCGCAAGAGCGACCTGACGGTTTCGACCACCTTCGGCCTGCGCGGACTGGGCGACGCCTGGGAGGCGTTCGACGCCAAACGCTACAACGCACGTCAGAGCTTCTTCGCCGTCAAGGTCGATGCTCAGCATACGGAAGAGCTGGTCCACGGCCTGCAGTTGAACACGCGCCTGACCAGCCAGTGGTCGCCTGCGCCGTTGATCTCGAACGAGGGTTTCTCGCTGGGCGGATCGTCCAGCGTGCGCGGCTATTTCGAGTCCGAAGCCCTGGGCGACTATGGCGTCGCCATTCAGAACGAACTGCGCAGCCCCAGTCTGTTCAACGGCCTGCCGGGCCTGAGCGAACTGCGGGTCCACGCCTTCTGGGACGCCGGTTACGTCGATCTGCATGATCCGCTGCCGGGGCAGGGGTCTGAGCTTCTGATGAGTGCAGGCCTGGGTGGCCGCATCCGTCTCTTCGAACACATCAACGGCGCGCTGGATGTCGGCACGCCTCTGATCTCCGGCACGAACAGCGTCGCCGGCAATGTCTTCTTGCGCTTCCGCATCTTTGGGGAATTCTGATGTTTCTGACGGCACGTTTCAAGAAGGGCGTCGCGGCTGGCGCGCTCGCGGTCATGGTGCTTGGCGCGGCGACGCCGGTTCTGGCTTCGGGCTGGTGGCAGGGCGATTACGCCTATCGGACG
>NZ_JABAZW010000094.1:0-8012 GCF_018608325.1 Brevundimonas sp.
TCTTCATAGAACTCACTGGCCGCGCAGTCCAGGGCCAGGGTCACGTCGGTGCCCGCCGCCGTCAGGGTCGAGACCATGACCACCGGCATGGGCCGCAGCCGCATGATTTTTTCGAGGAACTCCAGCCCGTTCATATTGGGCATCTCGACGTCCAGAGTGATGACGTCGGGGTTCAGGGCCTTGATGGCCGCGCGCGCCTCGATCGGATCGGCCGCCGTGCCGACGACCTCGATGTCCGGGTCCTGACGCAGGGCCGCAGAGATCAGGTTGCGCATCGTCAGACTGTCGTCGACGACCAGCACGCGCGCCGCGCTCACGCCCCTGCTCCCAGACGATAGGTGGTCAGGCCCGAGGTCTGAAGCTGGCTGGCGGCGGGGCCCGTGACCCGTTCCGAATGGCCGATATAGAGGGTGGCGCCGGGCGTCATCACGGGGGTGAAGCGCGTCCACACCCGCTCCTGCGTCCGATCGTCGAAATAGATGACCACGTTGCGGCAGAAGATGACATCGAACCGGCCCTTCATCGGCCAGTTGCCGATCAGGTTCAGCTCTCGAAAGGCGACCAGACGCTTCAACTGGGTGCCCGCGCGCCAACGTCCGCCCTCGGCCCGGTCGAAATAGCGGCGCCACAGGGCGGCAGGCGCCGGCTCCAGCGCCTCTTCCGAATAGGCGCCGTCCGCACCTTGCGCGACCATGTTCGGGTCGATGTCTGTGGCCAGGATGCGCACGTCCAGATCCGCCGCCTCGGGCAGGACGGACAACACGGTCAGGGCCATGGAATAGGGTTCCTGCCCATTGGAACAGGCCGCCGACCACAGCCGCACACGCCCGCCCGCCCGCGCCCGTTCGGCCAGGGCAGGCATGACCCGGTCGCGCAGGTCATCGAAATGGTGCGGCTCGCGGTAGAAACGCGTGACATTGGTGGTCAGGGCCGCCGTCATCTTCTGACGCTCATCCACCCCGTCCACGCCCTCGATCAGGGCGCAGTAGTCCCTGAAGCTGCGCAGGCCCAGAACCCGCAGCCGTTTGGCCAGACGGGAATAGACCAGGGCGGCCTTGCCCTCGCTGAGGGCGATGCCTGCATGGGCATGCAGCATCTGGGCGATCTGGCTGAAATCCTCGGCGGTGAAGACGAACTCGCCTTCGACCAGGGAACCTCGGCCGGCGACGGCGGTCATGCGGCTTGGGCCTCACGTTCGGGCAGGACGTGATCCAGCTCGATCAGGCTGATCATCCGCCCATCAATGGAGAAGATGCCCTTCACGAAGGACTTCACATGCTCGCTGGCGACGTCGGGCGTCGGCTGCACCGAGGCCTCGGTCATCTGCAGGATGTCGGACACGGCGTCGACCAGCAGGCCCACCGTGCGGCCGCCGATATTGGCCACCATGATCACATGGCGGGCGGTCGGCTCTGAGGTCTCCAGACCAAAGCGCGCGCCCAGATCGATGATCGGCAGGACCGTGCCGCGCAGGTTGATGACGCCCTTCATGTATCCGGGCGAACGCGGCAGCGGCGTCGCCGGGGTCCAGCCCCGGATTTCTCGCACCGACATGATGTCGACGCAGAACTCCTGACCGCCGATACGAAAGGCGATCAGTTCACGATTTGCAGTGTCGTTGGCTTCGGTCATGGTTCAGCTCGCCAGCTTGAAGTCGGAACGGACGCCGGAACGGCGGATGGCGACCAGGCTGTCGACATCGAGGATCAGGGCGACCCGGCCATCGCCCAGAATGGTGGCGGCGGCGACGCCCTCCACCTGTTGGTAATTGGTCTCAAGGCTCTTGATGACGACCTGACGCTGGCCCTGGATCGCATCCAACAGCAGGGCGGCGCGTTGACCGGATTCGGTTTCGACGATGACTGCGATGCCCTGGGTCGGGTCCATCGGCACGTCGCGGAAGCCCATCACCATCGCCACGTCCACCACCGGCACATAGGTGTCGCGGAAGCGGATCACCGGGTCCAGACCGCCGACATGGTGCAGGTCTGCGGCCTGCGGCGTCAGGCTTTCAACAATGGCCGGAAGGGGCGCGATCAGGGTCTGTTCGGCGGCGGTCGTGACCATGCCGTCCAGCACCGCCAGCGTCAGCGGCAGGCTGAGGGTGAAGGTTGAGCCCTTGCCCGGAACCGAGCTGATGGAGATGCGGCCGCCCAGAGCATGGATCGAGCGTTTGACCACATCCATGCCGACGCCCCGGCCCGAGATGTCCGACACGGCGTCGGCGGTCGAGAAGCCGGGCAGGAAGATCAGATTGTCCACCTGTTCGTCGCTGAGCACCGCGTCGGCGGCGATCAGATCCTTGTCCACGGCGATCTTGCGGACCCGCTCGCGGTTGATGCCGCGCCCGTCGTCGCTGATCTCAATGACGATGCGGCCCGAGCGATGCAGGGCGGCCAGATGAACCACGCCCTCTGCAGGCTTGCCCGACGCGATCCGTTCCGCAGGCGTCTCCAGCCCGTGGTCGATGGCGTTGCGCAGCATGTGGGTGATGGGTTCGGCCAGACGTTCGACCACGGTCTTGTCGACCTCGGTGTCCTCGCCCGCCGTGACCAGACGCACCTGTTTGTGCGTCATGTCGGCGACTTCGCGCACCAGACGCGGCATCCGCTGGAACACCGACTTCACCGGCTGGGCGCGGATGGCCATGACGCTGTCCTGAATCTCGCGCGTCAGCAGCTCCAGGTCTTCCAAACCCAGGGCAATGCCGGACGACCGCGCCAGACCGCTTTCCAGAACCCGTTGCGACAGCATGGCCTGCTGGATGACCAGTTCGCCCACCGCGTTGATCAGCCGGTCCACCCGATCCAGATCGACCCGAATGGTCACGGGCGCAGGCGCGACCGGCGCACTGGCCGCAGCAGGTGCGGCAGGTGTGGGCGTTGGCGCTGGCGCGGCGACGACCGGCGCAGGTTCTGGCGCCGACAGCGATGCGAGCGGTTCGGAAGGCGCCTCGCTCTGAACGCGGGCCAGCAGGGCGGCGATGTCCAGTTCATCGCTCGCGGGCAGGACCGCAGGCCCATCGTCCAGAAAGACGAAATCGGCTTCGGCGGATGCGCCCAGCGGCGTGATGGTGAGGTCGCAGTCGGCCTCGACGAAGTCGAACACTTCACGCACCGCCGCCTCGTCGACCGCAGCGTGCAGTTCAACGGTCCAGCTGAGCCAGTTTTCCTCGACCGCCAGTTCATCCAGCGCAGGCAGTTGGCTGTCGTCCAGAACCACAGTGGTCGGGCCAAGCCGCCCCAGTTCGCGCAACAGCAGGCCCGTCTCATTGGCGCTGGCGTACATGCGGCCATGCGGCTTCAGCTCGATGCGCCAGCCCGCAGGTGCGGCGACCGGGTCGACGGCGGGGACCGGGACTGAGACTTCATCCAGCGCCATGTCGAACGCCATGGGCGTGAAGCCGAAATCGTCTTCTTCCTCAGCCACAGGCGCGGGCGCCTCGCCGCCATGGGTCAGCAGCTCCATCTCGGCGACCAGACCGGCGGAACGGGCTTCATCCACCTCAGGGACCAGCCCTTGCGCGGCCTGAACATGGTCGGCCAGCACGTCAGAGGCGCGTAGAAGCGTCTTGATGGTCACCGGATCGCAGGGTTTGCGCCCCGCGCGCAGCTCGTCCATCAGGGTTTCGAAGACGTGGGCGAACCGGACCAGGGCCTCCAGCCCGAACGCCCCCGCCCCGCCCTTCACCGAGTGAACGGCGCGAAAGACGGCGTTGATCGTCTCAAGATCAGTCTGCCCCTGTTCGAGCAGCATCAGCTTCGATTCCAGCTCTGCGAGCAGTTCGTCGCATTCCTGGAAGAAGGTGACCTTGATGGCTTCAAAGGCGTCCATGGCGCGGTGTCCGACCTCTTGTCTGGGCTAGGCCGCGACGCGGCGCACGGCGTCGACCAGCTTGACCGGGTCGAACGGTTTGACGATCCAGCCCGTGGCGCCGGCGGCGCGGGCGCGTGACTTCTTCTCGGCGTCGCTCTCGGTCGTCAGAACCAGGACCGGCGTGGTGCGGTGGTTCGGATCGGCGCGCATCCCCTCGATGAAGCCGAAGCCGTCCATGCGCGGCATGTTGATGTCGGTGATGACAACGTCGGCGCCCTTGGCGGCCAGGGTCTCAAGCCCGTCGACGCCGTCCACGGCCTGGATGACGGTGTAGCCCGCCTCCTCCAGCGCCAGCAGCAGCATGTCGCGCATGGTGCGTGAATCATCGACGGTCAGAACGGTCTTGCTCATGCGAGCACCCCCTCGGAATCGAACGCGGGCGCGCCGAAAGCGGCCCACTGCTCGGAGAAACTATCGGACGGATATGCTAACCTTAGGTTGATTTCGTCGCGCCGCCACAAGCTAAGGGCGGACAGCAGCACCTGAAGGCACAGGCCGCCCAGCCGTTCGACGCCCGAGGCATCCACCACCAGCACCCGCCCGCGGTGGGCCAGAAGCTCGGCTTTCAGAGGCTCGGCCGCCTTCAGATCCAGCACCGGCGACAAGGTCAGAACAACGGGCGGCGTATCGCTCATCAGAACTCTTCCCATCCATCTTCAATGACTTGCGGTTGCAGGGCCGCCCCGCCGCGTCCAATGGTCCGCATGGCCTGAACCGTGCGCTCCGACGGGCGCGGGGCGTAGGCGGGGGCGCGGGCGGGTGTGGCGGCAGGCAGGCGATGGGCTGTCTCGCCGACCTGGAACTGCGCCACCGAGGCCTGCAGAGTTTCGGCCTCCTGCTCCAGCGAATGGCTGGCGGCGGTCGATTGTTCGACCATGGCGGCGTTCTGCTGGGTGACCTGATCCATCTGGTTCACGGCGGTGTTGACCTGGGCCAGACCCACGGCCTGCTCCTGGGCCGAGGCGGCGATTTCCGTAACCAGGCTGTCGATTTCGGCGACCCGATCGACGATGCGGTGCAGGGCCTGCCCCGTCTCGCCGACCAATTTGACGCCTGCGCCGACCTGTCCGGTCGAGGCGGAGATCAGGACCTTGATCTCCTTGGCGGCTTCGGCCGAGCGCTGGGCCAGGGCGCGCACTTCGGAGGCGACGACGGCGAAACCGCGTCCTGCATCGCCCGCGCGTGCGGCCTCGACGCCTGCGTTCAGGGCCAGCAGATTGGTCTGGAAGGCGATCTCGTCGATCACGCCGATGATCTGGCCGATCTGGGCCGAAGACTTCTCGATGGCGGTCATGGCCGAGACGGCGTCACGCACCACCACGCCGCTCTTTTCCGCATCGCCGCGCGCGACCTGAACCACGCTGGAGGCCTGTTTGGCGCCCGAGGCGGTCTTGTTCACCGTGGCGGTGATCTGATCCAGCGCAGCGGCGGTCTCTTCCAGAGAAGCGGCCTGCTGTTCGGTGCGGCGCGACAGGTCGTCGGCGGCCTGGGAGATTTCACCCGCGCCCGACCGGATGGCCGACACATTGGACACCACCACCGACACGGCCTGCTGCAACTGGGCGATGGCCGAGTTGAAGTCGTTCTTCAGCCGTTCGGCGCGTGGGGCCACATCGGCGGTGAAACGGTGTGTCAGGTCGCCCTCGGCCAGGGCCGTCAGACCCGCGGCGAGCGCCTTCAGGGCCACCGTGTCCTCGGCGGCCAGACGGGCCTTTTCGGCTTCGTTGGCGGCGCGTTCCTGTTCGGCGGCGGCGCGCTGGGCCACGGCCTCTGCCTCCAGACGGGTCTTTTCGACAGCGGCGTCGCGGAAGGCGGTGACCGCCTGGGCCATCTGGCCGAACTCGTCCTTGCGGCGAACCCCGGCGACCTCGATGGCCGTATTGCCCGCCATCAGGGTCTTCATATAGCCCACCATGGTCATGATCGGCTTAACGATGGCGCGGCTGGCGACCCAGCCGGCGACCAGCGCGATCATCAGGGCGGCGACCATGCCCGCGATCACGGCGATCATGACATTGTTGGCGGCGTCGTTCTGGGCCTTGCGGACCACGTCTAGCGCGGCGGTGTTGTCGGCCTTGATCTCGTCGATGGCGTTCAGCATCGGCAGGAAATAGCCGTCGGCTATGCCCTTGCGGCCGACCATCTGCTCGGCCTCGCCGCTCTTGCCGTCGCGGACCAGAACCTGGCCGACCTGGACCACGTCCTTGTACCAGGCGGCGTTTGCGCGTTCGGCGACGTCCACAGACCCGACACGTGCGGTCGGCAGGCTGGTCCTCAGCTCGTCCAGCGCCGCGCGGAACTTGGCGCGGTGCCCGTCCAGACGCTCGATGTAATAGGGGTCCTGAGACAGCAGGAAGCCGCGATAGGCGTTCTCCTGTTCGATCAGGGCCAGTTCGGCGACGGCCGCCGTGCGGTTGATCTGGTTCTCGGCGCTGCGGGCAGCGCCCGCATGCTCAGACGTCAGGATGTTCGCGATGATCACCGCCCCCATGACGCCAATGGCCCCCAGGACCACGGCGAAGGCGACGAACAGCTTTCTGCTGACGGAGAGGTTTTCCAGGAATTTCAATGCAGACTACCCTGATTAATCAAACGCACGCCAACGGAGACACCCGCCAGAAGCCGCGCCTCAGCCGATGAAGGACTTTTGTCTTTGGGATTTCGAGAAGGCCGAACGCCGTCATTCCCAGCCTGGGCAGCGATCATGCCGAAACAGGCCGGACCGGCGGCCGCTGGGGCGACGAGCGCGCAAAGGATAGGAGAGAGATTCATGACCGACCTTGGAAGCTTTGCACTATGCCAACCAAGGATGAGTCGATGATTAATACCGGCGGTATGGCCAAGCTTACTGCCGATGCTCGACTTATGCTTAACGCACGTTAAGGTTGACCTGGTTGCGCGATTTGATTGTGATCGCGAACAATTCATTCTGCGGCAAAAAGCTTTGCGGTAATTGCTATCTCCGCGTTTCCACTTAAGAATTCGCCTGCTATCAGGAAAAAGTCGAAAATGTGTCGAGCGGGTGAGCCAACATGATTTCGCGCGGGCGAGATCCGACATGACGTGGGCGCGGTCAGCGGGCTCCACGGGGCGGCAACGCCCCATGGCCGAGCCTCAGGTTCGTCAGCCCTGGTGGCATGGCGTGCTGATCGCAACAACCACTGTCGGTGTCGCTGTTCTTGTTCGAACCAGCCTCGAAAGCCTCTGGCATTTCTACTTCCTGCCGATGATGCCGGCAGTCATGGTGACCGCCCTCCTGGCGGGGCGATGGTCCGTCACCCTGGCCATCTGTCTGGCCGTCGTCGCCAATGTGGTTCAGGTGCGCGGCGTCAGCCAGGAAGACATTGTCGTCAACTCGATCCTGTTCGCCCTGATCTCATGGGGCATCGCCGAGGTCTGCTGGCGTCTGATCCAGGCGTTGCGGCAGTCGCGACGGATCTCGCATGACCTGTTCGTGCGCGAAGCGGTTCTGGACACGATCCTGACCTCTGTTCCCATCGTCACCCTGGATCGCCGGGGCCACATAAGACGCATCACCCCCGTCGCCGCCGAGCTTCTGGCCGTCGCCCCGGAGGCCGCCACCAACCAGCCCTTTTCAGCCTTCGTCGGCGGCTTTCACCCCGCCCTGCTGGAGAAGGTCGGCGAAGGTGGAATACTGGACCCGCCGCCCCAGCGCAGATGGACCGCCACACGACCGGACGGTACGGTCACCTCGCTGATCATCCATGCCGACATCCTGCCGGACGACATCGAACCCGAACATGCGGTGCTGTCCCTGGCGGATCAGACCCAGGCCGACGCGGCCAAGGATCAAAGCCACGCGTTCAGCCTGCAGCTGCAGCAGATGTGGCGATTGAACTCCCTGGGAGAAATGGCCGCCACACTGGCGCACGAACTCAACCAGCCGCTCACCGCGCTCACCACGCTGTCCGACAACGCCAACCAGCTTGCCGAGCGCGGCCGCATCGACGAGGTGCGCGGCAACCTCACGCACATCAGCCAACTTGCCGAACGCATGGGGCGCATCGTTTCACACATCAAGGCCTTCTCGCGCAAGGGCGATGCGGCACGCGCAGCGGTGTCGGTGGACGAAGCCATCCGCCAGGCGCTGATGCTGATCGAGACGCGTCGCCGGC
>NZ_JABAZW010000094.1:8022-14975 GCF_018608325.1 Brevundimonas sp.
GGCGCACGAACTCACCCAGCCGCTGACGGCGGCCACCGTCTATCTGCACGCGGGCCAGAAGGAACTGAGCCAGGCAGGCCCCCAAGGTGAAGACGCCGCGCGCACCCTGGAAATGGCCAAGTCCCAGCTGCTGCGCGCCGGTGAGATCATCCGCCGGACACGTGAAATGATCTCCAGCGGCTCCAGAAGCCTGTCGCAGGAACGGGTCTCCAGTCTGGTCGCCGACCTGATCCCCGCCCTGGAGCTGGTCAGCCGCGACGCCGATGTGCCGATCCACATTGATGTGCAGGACATGAACGACGAGGTTCTGGTCGACCGGATTCAGGTGCAGCAAGCCATCTCCAACCTGGCGCGCAACGCGGTCGACGCCGCAGCCGCCTGCCGGGGACGCCCCCAACGCAAGGGCAAGGTCAGCATCACGGGCCGCGCCCATGCCCACGGCGGTTATGAGTTGATCGTCGAAGACAACGGTCCGGGCATTCCCGACGAGCAGATGGACCGGATATTCGAGCCGATGATGACCACCAAATCGACCGGCATGGGCCTTGGCCTGCCCGTCACCCGCTCCATCATCGAAAGTCACGGCGGTCAAATCACGGTCGGCCGCAGTTCATCCGGCGGTGCGTCCTTTTCATTCCGCCTTCCCCCAGCACGGAGTTCGAGGCCGCATGAACCCCTATTCCGTATTCATCATCGACGACGACGAGGCCATGCGGCACGCCATGCTGTTGCTGCTGCGCGGCGAAGGGTTTCGAGTGCGCGCCTTCGTCAGCGCGACGGACTTTCTAGAGAACCTGCCGCAAGAGAAATCGGCCTGCATCATCACCGACATCCGCATGCCCCAGACCAGCGGGGTCGAGCTGATCGAGCGGCTGAAGTCCCTGCACGGCCAGGCCTGGCCGATCATCGCCGTCACCGGACATGGCGACGTGCCATTGGCAGTGCAGTTGATGAAGGCCGGGATCGCCGACTTCATCGAAAAGCCCTTTGACCCGAACCGGATTCTGGACGCCGTCCGCAGTTGCATCAACCAGATGAGCGGCGCCGAGGCCGAGCGGGATGTGAAGGATGCGACCTGCGCGCGTCTGGCCACCCTGACCCCGCGCGAGCGTCAGGTCTTCGACGCCCTGATCGAGGGCAAGTCGAACAAGATGATCGCCATCGACCTGGAGATCAGCCCGCGCACCGTCGAAATCTTCCGCGCCAAGCTGATGCAGAAAATGAAGGCCCACAGCCTGCCGGAGCTGGTCCGCATGGGGATGCGCGCCAGCTGACGCCTGATCGCATAAATACGGGTCCGGGCTTGAGCCGCAGCGGAAAGGTCGCCACCTTAAGTCCGTTATGAGTGAGCGGTCCGCAGGCCTCGCTCCCTCCCGCGTCACAGCGGTGCTGGGGCCGACAAATACAGGCAAGACCCATCTGGCGGTCGAGCGGATGCTGGGTCATGCCTCGGGCATGATCGGCCTGCCGCTGCGGCTGCTGGCGCGTGAAATCTATGAGCGGATCGTCAAGTTGCGCGGGGCCGCCGCCGTCGCCCTGATTACGGGCGAGGAGAAGATCGTCCCGACGCGCCCGCACTATTTCGTCTGCACGGTCGAGGCCATGCCGATGGAGCGGACGGTCGAGTTCCTGGCCATTGACGAGATCCAGCTGGTCGCCGACCCAGAGCGCGGCCACGTCTTCACCCAGCGGCTGCTGCATGCGCGCGGCCGGTTCGAGACCATGTTCCTGGGCGCGGGCACGATGGAGCCGCTGATCCGCCGCCTGGTCCCGGACGTGGAGATCGTGACGCGCGACCGGCTGTCCACCCTGTCCTACGCCGGATCCAAGAAGCTGACCCGCCTGCCCCGCCGCAGCGCCATCGTCGCCTTCTCCACCGACCGGGTTTACGCCATCGCCGAACTGATCCGGCGCCAGAGGGGCGGCGCGGCTGTGGTCATGGGCTCGCTCAGTCCCCGCACCCGCAATGCCCAGGTGGCCCTGTACCAGTCGGGCGAGGTCGATTTTCTGGTCGCCACCGACGCCATCGGCATGGGGCTGAACATGGACGTGGACCATGTCGCCTTTGCGGGCCTGAGGAAGTTCGACGGCAGGCGGACCCGCTGGCTGCACGCCCATGAGATCGGCCAGATCGCCGGCCGTGCGGGCCGTCACCTGCGCGACGGCACATTCGGCGTCACCGCCGAGGCCGAGGATCTGGACGCCGATCTGGTCGAACAGGTGGTCGAGCATCGGTTCGATCCGGTCGAGGCGGCGGAGTGGCGCAACGGCAAACTGGACTTCGACACCCTGCCCGACCTGCTGCGTTCGCTGACGGTGACGCCCCAGCGTTCGGGCCTCAGCCTGACGGCGGAAGCCCTTGACGAGACCCTGCTGCGCCGCCTGATCAGGGACGAGGAGATCGCCCGCATCGGCCGGTCGCGCGGGGCCATCATGCGCCTGTGGGAGGCCTGCCAGCTGCCGGACTTCCAGAAGACGACGCTGGATGAGCATAGCCGTCTGGCCAAGGATGTCTTCACCGCCCTGACCAGCAAGCGCGGGCGGCTGACCGACGACTGGATGGCGCCGCGCTTCGCCTTCGTGGACCGAGACGACGGCCAGATCGACCAGCTGTCGGCGCGGCTGTCGGCGGTGCGCACCCTGTCCTACATCGCCAACCGGCCCGACTGGGTCCGTGACGCCCAAGGCTGGCGCGACAAGACCCGCGCGCTGGAGGACCGTCTGTCCGACGTGCTGCACGAACGGCTGACCGCACGGTTCGTGGATCGCCGCACCACGGCCCTGATGCGCGCGCTGAACGTGCGCGACGACACGTTTGCAGGCGTCGCCGACGACGGCGAGGTGACGGTCGAGGGTCAGGTGGTGGGCCAGCTTCAGGGTGTCCATTTCCAGATGGAGAAGGGGTCTTCGGCGCTGGAGGATCGCACGCTGCGACAGGCCGCCGTCCGCGCCGTGACACCCGAGATCAACCGCCGCCTGGGACGACTGGCCGCCGAGACGGACGAGGCCTTCGCCATCACGCCCGACGGTTCGGTGCTGTGGCGTGGCGTGCTGACGGCCCAGATCGTAGCGACGCCGCAGGGGGCCGATCCGTTTTCACCGCAGGTGCGGTTGCTGGGCGATCTGGGCCCCACGCCTGCGCGTGAGCGGGCGCAGCGGCGACTGGAGGCGTGGCTGGCGTCAGAGGCGGGTCGGGCGCTGCGTGATCTGCGCCGTCTGCGTCAGGCGGTCGAGACGGGCGCCCTGAAGGGCCTGCCGCGCGGCATCGCTTTTCGGCTGATCGAGGCCGGGGGCCTGATCGATCGGCGCGAGGTCGAACGCGATCTGGCCGCCCTGAGCCAGGTCGAACGCCGCACCCTGAAAAGCTTCGCCATCCGGGTCGGGGTGCATTCGGTCTGGCTGCCGGGCCTGCAGAAGCCGCGCGCCCGCCATTTCGCGCAGGGCTTCGTCGCCGCGCCCCTGATCCCGGCGACGCCGGACCTGATCCCCGCCCCTGCCGAACCGCCCTCGCCGCGCCTCTTGTCCGCGCACGGTCTGCGTCTGGCGGGCCGCTGGCTGGCGCCGGTCGAGACACTGGAGAAGATGGCGGAACTGCGCGCCGCCCATCACGGGCGGCTGTCGGACGAAGCCCTGACCGATCTGGGCTGGAGCGCCGATCAGGCAAAACAGGTCATCGCCGCCCTCAAAGTCGAACGCGCCCGCCAGCCGGACAAGCCGGGCCAGACGCCGCGCCCGATCAAGGATTCGCCCTTCGCTGCTCTGGCCGCGCTGACCGAGGCAAGGCGCGCCCTTGAAAGAAGACGCCTGCCGCATCGACATCTGGCTGTGGCGCGCGCGGTTCGTGAAGACGCGCGGGCTGGCGGCGGATCTGGTGGAGCGCGGGGCGGTGCGGTTGACGCATCAGGGGCGCGAGACGCGGCTGGACAAGCCCAGCCGTCTGGTCCGCCCCGGCGACCTGATGACCTTCGTCCAGAACGGACAGGTCACGACCCTGCGCGTCGAGGCGCTGGGCGAAAGGCGCGGGCCTGCCGAGGAGGCCCGCACCCTCTATGCGCTGGTTACTTCTTCAGATTGAACTCGCCTTCGAGGTGCAGCTTCACCTCGTCCGACACGGCCGGCAGGGCGTAGTTAATGCCGAAGTCCGAACGCTTGATCGTGGCCACGCCGTCGAAACCGGCCTTGTAGGAATCGCGCACGGCGCCCGCCTGATTGAAGGTCACCTCGATGGTCACCGGCTTGGTCACGCCATGCAGGGTCAGATCGCCGACGACGGTGGCCTGATTGGCGGCGCCAGGATGCACGGTCACCGAACGCGACGTGAAGGTCGCCGTCGGGTGGTTGGCCGCATCAAAGAAATCAGGCGTCAGCAGGTGGGCCTTCAGGCGGTCGTCGTTCGGCGCCACGTCGGCCAGCGGCACGGTGGCGGTCAGGGTGCTGGCCGACGGATTGCGCGGGTCCAGCTTCAGCTCGGCCTTCACGTTCACGAACTGGCCCGTATAGGTCGAGAAGCCCAGATGGTTCACTGACCAGGTGATCTTGCCATGACCGGAATCCAGGTCATAGTTCCCGGCGGTCACTTCGGCGGGAACCTTGGTCAGGGCGGCCTGAGCCACTACCGCACCGCCAGCCGCAAGGCTGAGGGCCAAAGAGCCTGCGAGGACGGATTTCATAAAGAAGGAGCGCATGGGGAGGTTTTCCAGCCAGGGAAGTTGAATATGTAATCACGACAGTTGCGAATTGAGCCGAGACTTGTCAAGCGCGCAATTCTAAAGCCGCCGCCAGTTTTGCGAACGGCTCTCGGTTTAAGTCCCGCTGTTGACAGTTGGTTGCATGACAGCCATGTCGCAGGCCTCCCAGCCGCAACCTCGACCATTTCAGCCGCCCAATGACCTACATCGTCACCGACGCCTGCGTGAAATGTAAGTTCATGGACTGCGTGGAAGTGTGTCCGGTGGACTGCTTCTACGAGGGCGAGAACTTCCTGGTCATCGCACCCGACGAATGCATCGACTGCGGCGTGTGCGAGCCCGAATGTCCCGTCGACGCCATCGTTCCCGACACCGAGGACGAACCGGACGGCAAGTGGCTGCAGGTCAACGCCGAATACGCCAAGGTTTGGCCCAACATCACCGTCAAGGGCACCCCGCCCGCGGACCGCGAACAGTATGAACGCGAGACGGGCAAGTACGAAAAATACTTCAGCCCCGAGCCCGGCAAGGGCTCCTGAACGCGGACGCTGCGCCGACCAAGCCTTGCTGCAATTCCATGACGCCCCTGTGGACGTTTTGAAATTCCGCAAATTTGTGATAGGTTCTGTTTCATTGGATCGGGCGGTCTGCGATTTTTTCGCGCCGCCCGTGTTTGCGACAGTATCCCGCCCATGAAGACGGGATCGGCCAGAGGTTTGGTGATCCGTTTCCGTATCTGACGTCTGACATTCATTTCATCCGTCGGCTCCCACCGCCGGACGAGATGCTGTTTGCGTTTGCTGCGCCTTCGCTTCGCCTGTCCCTGACCGGGAAAGGACGAATATGACGAGCAAGACTGGTCTGGAGTTCAAGGTTGGCGACGCGGTCGTCTATCCGGCGCACGGCGTTGGCAAGGTCGCCGCGATCGAGACGCAGGAAGTCGCCGGCATGTCGCTGGAAGTCTATGTCGTGACCTTCGACCACGAGAAGATGACCCTGCGCGTTCCGACTAAAAAGGCCGTGACGGCGGGCCTGCGCTCGCTGGCCGCCGACGACGTCGTGTCCAAGGCCCTGACCACCCTGAAGGGCCGCGCCCGCATCAAGCGCACCATGTGGTCGCGTCGCGCCCAGGAATATGAAGCCAAGATCAACTCGGGCGACCTGATCTCGATCGCCGAGGTCGTCCGCGACCTGCACCGCGCCGACACCCAGCCGGAACAGTCCTATTCCGAGCGCCAGCTCTATGAATCGGCCCTGGACCGCATGGCCCGCGAAGTCGCCGCCGCCAACAAGATCGACAAGGACGCCGCCGTCGAACTGCTGGCCAAGTCGCTCAGCGCCAAGAAGCCGATCCCGACCGCCGAAGCGGCCTAAGGTTCGACCTCAGACAAACGAAAAGGCCCCGGAGCGATCCGGGGCCTTTTTGCTGTGGACGCTACAGCGCGGGGCAGCGCGCCTGATCGGGCGTGACCCAATCCTGCATCACCACCGTGCGGGCTACGCGCCATGCCCGGTCCCGTTCTTCGCCGATCTCGGTGACCAGAGGGGGGACATTGCAGTCAGGCTGCACGCCACGATGCGCGGGCAGGCCCGGCCAATCGAAACGGTACTGCAGCACAGGGACGTGCACCTGCACCCCGCTGTTGGGCAGGTCGATGTCCCACTTGTAGCCGCTGGTGTTGCCCTCGTGCGTGCCGCCGACCTCTTCGCCGACAAAGACGCCGCGCCGCACATGATAGAGCATGGAGGCCAGTTCGGCCCCGCCGGAGAAGGTGTATCCGCCCGCCAGCACGACGACCCGCCCCTCGAACACCGGCGAGGACGGCTCCCATTGGCTCATCAGGCCCTGAGGCGCCACATTCAGGCGGTGCAGTCGCCCGTCCGGCGTCGCCTGCTGGAAGTTGATCTCGTCCTCGTCATACACCTCATGGGTGAAGACGGCGCCCGACCGGCTGACGACCCTCAGATCCTTACCGCGCGCTTCCACGTCGGCGTATTTGTGCAGGGGTGTGTCGACCAGGAAGGAGAACAGAATGCTCTCGTTCGGCTCCGACCCGCCGCCGTTCTCACGCAAATCAAGGATCAGGCGCGTGGCCTGCCCGCGGCGGATATCCTCGAACAGCCGCTGCATCTCGGCGCGGAAGTTCCGCCCGGCGGCCCGATAGCGGCTGTTGGAAAAGGACGGCACGTTCAGATAGGCGACGCCCGGCGCGATCCATTCCAGCGTCGCCAATCCGTCCTGTTCGACAGCCGGAACGGCGGGCC
>NZ_JABAZW010000165.1 GCF_018608325.1 Brevundimonas sp.
GCCCAGGTGTGAGATGCGCACCGAGCGCTGCAGCCTCGCCAGGGTCGCCAGCCGCTGCGGCGCCGTCGGGCCGCCCGGGGTCGATTGCCGCATCTCGGTCTCGAACCTCAGCGCGGCGATACAGGCCAGAAGCCAGCGCGCCGCCGCCCGTTTGCTGGACCCGCCGGTGACGTTTTCACACAGACGGGCCAGTTGCTCGGCCTCCGCCAGAGCGGTCGGGCAATCCTTGACATAGGCGGCGACGAAATCGGCGGCGACCAGACGTCTGGAGCGTTCGATAAAGGCGTTCTGAACCTCTTCCAGGCTGAGCAGCCGTCCCGCCGACGCGGTCAGCCCCATGGCCAGCACGCGCAGAATATCGATCTCGCCGACCGGGTCAGAGGGCCGCAGACGACGCTGGCCCGTCAGCTCCCGCACCACCATCCGCGTCAGCGAGGCGGTCAGCAGCGAGGAGCCGCCCGCCGCCAGATGTTCGCCCAGACGTCTAGCGGGTCCCTCGACCTGCGGCGTCAGACGGGCCATGCGCCCGTCCACCGTGATCAGGGCCTCGACCTCACGCGGGGCGATCATGCGGATCACGGCGGCCAGATTGGCGCCCAGATCCAGCGACGGCTCCAGAATCTCGATCACATTGGCGCGCACCGCCAGCATCTCGGCGGCGATCTGTTCGACGGCGCCCAGCACCAGGGCGCGTTCCGGTCCATCCGCCGGTGCGGCGGCGACCAGATCCATCAGGGCGTCCAGACGCGCACGCGCGCCCTTCTTGCCGACCAGGGCCTGCGACACCACGCCCCCCATCGCAAAGACCCGCTCCGGTTCATCGACCAGACGGCGCGCCACATCGGCGACGGATGTCTTGTCCAGGGACGGAAATCGTCCGTCCCGCCGCGCCTTCAGCAACCGCGCCACCGTGGCGTCCGCCAGCCGCTGATAGTGCCGGATCATGGCGTGGACTTCCTGGCCCGAGGCCTGGGCTTCCGGCACGGCGATCTTCTGAACTGCGTGCTGCAGCTCCACGCCCGACGCCTCCAGCATCTCGGCCAGATCGGGTCGGTGCAGCAGCTCAAAGGCCGTCACGCCCTGACGCTTCAGCCAGTCCTCCAGCACCCGCGCCACCAGCATGCGCGCATGGGGCGCATAAAGCTCTACAGGCGTGCTGCAGGCCGGGCGATGGTCGACTTCGGTCGTAGTCTTCACCTTCTGCTCCGGCATGCCGAGGTTCAGAATGACGACACTCTGAAACGCCATCGTATCCGGGTCCAGCGTCTCTTTGGTGACACGTACGGCGACGGCCTGTTTGGAATCGATGTGTTCCTGCGCCGTCTCGACCGCGTGCCTGCGGTTCTCCGACGCAATCAGCAAGGTCCAGCCCGACAGGACCGTCTTGCGCACAAAGACTTCGTAATGGATCGGCCCGGCCATGGTCCGCTGTATAACCGCCAAGCCTTTAAGACCGGTTGCGGACCCGGCTGAACGATGAATTTTCCGCGAGACGACGGAGGCGGGGACCTCCTTACGTTGAAATCATGTCATGAAGGCCCAATTAAACGGCCCTATTGTGAACCAGATCGAACGGTTACGCTTGCCGCGCGTTCTCGCTCGCGGGAACGCTAAGTTCAGGAGAAGCTCTTTGGCGAACATCACTCTGGTCGACGACGACGAGAACATCGTCGCCTCCGTCTCGCTGGCGTTGGAAAGTCACGGCCACAAGATCACGGCCTATCATGACGGGGCCGCCGGCCTTGCGGCGCTGGAAAGCACGCCGCCGGATCTGGCGATCCTTGATGTGAAGATGCCGCGCATGGACGGCATGGAGGTGCTGCGCCGTCTGCGTCAGACCTCGCAGATCCCGGTCATCATGCTGACGTCCAAGGACGAGGAGATCGACGAGATCCTCGGCTTCAACCTCGGCGCCGACGACTATATCCACAAGCCGTTCAGCCAACGCCTGCTGATCGAACGGGTGAAGGCCCTGCTGCGCCGCACCGGCGCCGACGGCATCGAGGCCGAACCGACCGCCGACATTTCGGGCAAGGCCATCAAGCGCGGCAAGCTGTCGCTTGACCCCGCCCGCCACGAATCCATGTGGGACGGCAAGCCGGTCAAGCTGACGGTGACCGAATTCCTGCTGCTGCAGGCCCTGGCCCAGCGCCCCGGCTTCGTGAAGAGCCGCGACAACCTGATGGACGCCGCCTACGACGATCAGGTCTATGTCGACGACCGCACCATCGACAGCCACGTGAAGCGGATGCGCAAGAAGTTCCGCGCCGTGGACAATGAGTTCGACGCGATCGAGACCCTGTATGGCGTCGGCTACCGCTACCGCGAAAGCTGACCTCTCCGGGCGCAGGCCCGAGGACGAAACGCCCGCCCGCCGAAGACGCTTCCGCTTCGGCGGCTCGCGGCTGGGCGGTTTCATCCTGTCGCTGAACCTGCTCAGCCTGCTGATCCTGTTCGGGGGCGCCCTGCTGCTGAACGAATGGCGTCAGGGGCTGATCGAGGCGCGTCAGGAATCCCTGACTGTCCAGGCCGAACTTCTGGCCAACGTCCTGCGCGAAGAAGGCGTGACGCGCGGCGTCCCCACGCCCGAACTGGACCTGGAGCGCGCCTCCATCTGGCTGACCGACCGCTTCATCCCGGCGGGGCAGCGGGTGCGCTTGTATGACAGCAACGGCCTGCTGGTGGTCGATTCCTATCAGGTGACCGAGGCCGTCAGCGGCCAGCCTCTGGGCGCAGCGCAAGCCGCCGGAACCCCCGTCGCCGACGACAGCCGCAAGAAGGCGCGTGAAGCGGAGGAAGCCGAAAAGGCCGAGGCCGCCATTCGGGGCGAGGTCAATGGCGCCCTCGACGGCCGTTCGGTCGTCACTGTCCGCCGCAATGAACAGGGCGAGCGCGTCGTCTCGGTCACCATCCCTGTGCGCCACGTGCGTCAGGTGCTGGGCGCCCTGACCGTCGAGGCGGGCAATGTCGATGAAATCCTCAGCGCCCAACGCCGCGCCCTGATGCCCTTCGCCCTGGTGGCGCTGGGGGTGAACCTTCTGGCGTCACTGATGCTGCACCTGTTCGTGGCCCGCCCGGTCATGCGTCTGTCGGCGGCGGCGGATCAGGTGAAGCTGCAACGCGCCCGCGCCATCTCCCTACCCGATCTTGAAGACCGCAAGGACGAGATCGGCGATCTGGCCCGGTCCCTGGAATCCATGACCGACACCCTGTCGACGCGGATGGACGCCATCGAACGCTTCGCCGCCGATGTCTCGCACGAGATCAAGAACCCCCTGACTTCGATCCGCTCGGCGCTGGAGACCCTGCCTCTGGTCAAGACGGACGAGCATCGCGACAAGCTGACCAACCTGCTGCAGCAGGACGTGCGGCGTCTGGACCGGCTGATCACCGACATCTCCAACGCCTCGCGTCTGGACGCTGAGCTGTCCCGCGACCGCCCGCGCGCCATCGAACTGAACAAGCTGCTGGGCGACATCGTCGGCGTCTATGAGACCACGGCCAAGCCGGGCGACATTCCGGTGCATCTGTCCCAACCGCAGGACTTCCTGCGCGTCATGGGCCGCGACGGACCTCTGGGTCAGGTGTTCCGCAACCTGATCGACAACGCCCGCTCGTTCAGTCCCGCCGACGGCGTGGTGCGCGTGACGCTGGAAGAGACCGATGGCGACCAGCCGATCCACATCCGCGTCGAGGACGACGGCCCCGGCATACCGGCTGAAAACCTGGAGACGGTGTTCGAACGCTTCTACACCTCGCGGCCCAAGGGGGCGGCCTTCGGCTCAAACTCAGGCCTTGGCCTGTCCATCGTGCGCCAGATCGCCGAGGCGCACGGCGGCCGCGCCTGGGCCGAAAACCGGCTGGATGAGACCGGAGCGGTTCTCGGCGCCCGGTTCGTGATCGCCCTGCCTGCGGTGGGCAAACGCGCATGACCCAGGTCCAGCCCGTCCACGCCACCACGGTCGCCCGTTTCGGCCCGGACGGCTGGCGGGCGGTGATGCTGCTGGGCCCATCCGGCGCGGGCAAGAGCGATCTGGGCCTGCGCCTGATCGGGCGCGGCTGGAAGCTGGTCAGCGACGACTACACCCGCGTCTGGGCGTCTGAAGGCGCGGTCTATGCCACGGCGCCCGTGCAGATCGCGGGGAAAATCGAGGCGCGTGGCGTGGGAATCGTGTCCGTCGAGACACGTTTGATCGCCAGAGTCGTCCTGGCCGTCGCCTGTCTGCCAGAGGCGGTGGAACGGCTTCCAGAGCCGCAAACACGGCGTTTCGAAGGGGTGGACCTGCCCCTGTTCGCCCTCGACCCGCGCCTGCCTTCGGCCCCCGACATGGTCGATGCGGCGTTGCTTACGCTTTGACCCTACAGATAACGGGTCTATGACAGGCCTCTTGCGGTCCTGAGCGGGCGCGTCCGGGCGCCAGCCGGGGCGAAGTCGACGTGCTGGGACGGTTTGGGCGGGTTGCGAGTGAAGTCCTTATGATCGGTCTGGTCATCGTCACCCACGGGGGACTGGCGTCAGAATTTCTTTCGGCGATGGAGCATGTGGTCGGCCCGCAACGCGGCGTCGCGGCCATCTGCATCGGCCCCGAAGACGACATGGAGCGTCGCCGTCGCGACATCGTCGACGCGGCTGCGGCCGTGGACGACGGCGACGGCGTCATCCTGCTGACCGACATGTTCGGCGGCACCCCCTCCAACCTGGCCATCTCGGTGATGGAGCAGACCAAGGCCGAGGTCATCGCCGGGCTGAACCTGCCCATGCTGATCAAGCTGGCCAGCGTGCGCAGCCGCGAGACGCTGGAGGCCTGCGTCGCCCACGCCCAGGATGCGGGGCGCAAATACATCTCAGTCGCGTCCTGGGTTCTTGCGGGCGAAAAATGAGCACAGAGGCCCGGTTCGACATCTGCAACACGCGCGGTCTGCACGCCCGCGCCTCGGCCAAGTTCGTCAAACTGGCCTCCAGCTTCGAAAGCGAGATCCAGGTCACCCGCGACGGCGTGACCGTGGACGCACGCTCGATCATGGGGCTGTTGATGCTGGGCGCCGGCATCGGCTGCAGCATCGATGTCTCGGCTGAAGGCCCGGACGCCGACGAGGCTATCGAGGCCCTGCGCGATCTGGTCGCGCGTAAGTTCGACGAAGACCAATAGGGCGCGTCCGGCGACGCAAACGCCACAGGCCCCTCCAAAGGTCGCAAACCCGTCCCCATATGGAGCGCGGCGGTTGACCCCGACGGGTCTGGCGCCTAAGCCCCGCGCAGCATCGCAAGCGCTGAACGATCAGAGGATATCATGGCCGAAGCCCCCGCTCCCTACGACGTCGTCATCATCGGCGGAGGGCCGGGCGGCTATAACGCCGCGATCCGCGCCGGTCAGTTGGGCCTGAAGGTCGCCTGCGTCGAAATGCGCGGCACACTGGGCGGCACCTGCCTGAACGTCGGCTGCATGCCGTCCAAGGCCCTGCTGCATGCCTCGGAACTGTGGGAAGCCGCCAACGGCGAGTTCGCCAAGATCGGCATCGAGGTCTCGCCCAAGCTGAACCTGGCCCAGATGCAGAAGTCCAAGGACGAGAGCGTCCTGGGCCTGACCAAGGGCATCGAGTTCCTGTTCAAGAAGAACAAGGCCGACTGGATCAAGGGCAAGGGCAAGATCGTCGGCAAGGGCAAGGTCGAAGTCACGGCCGAGGACGGTTCGATCCAGACGCTGGAAACCAAGAACATCGTCATCGCCACCGGCTCCGAGCCGACCCCGCTGCCGGGCGTCGCCTTCGAGGCGGGCAAGGTCATCGACTCCACCGGCGCCCTGTCGCTGCCGTCGGTGCCCAAGAAGCTGATCGTGGTCGGCGCGGGCATCATCGGTCTGGAGCTGGGTTCGGTCTGGCGCCGTCTGGGCGCAGAGGTCACCGTGGTCGAGTTCCTGGACCGCATCACGCCCGGCATGGACACCGAGGTCGCCACCACCTTCCAGCGCACCCTGACCAAACAGGGCATGAAGTTCAAACTGGGCGCCAAGGTCACGGCCGCCAAGTCGGGCAAGGACGGCGTTGAACTGACGGTCGAACCGTCGGCAGGCGGCGCTGCGGAAACGATCAAGGGCGACGTCGTCCTGGTCGCCATCGGCCGTCGTCCCTACACGGACGGCCTGGGTCTGGAGAACGTGGGCGTCACGGCTGACAAGCGCGGCTTCATCGACCACGACCACTTCAAGGTCGCTGACGGCGTGTGGGTGATCGGCGACGTGACCCACGGTCCAATGCTGGCGCACAAGGCGGAAGAAGACGCCGTCGCCGCCATCGACATCATCGCGGGCAAGTACGGCCACGTCGACTACGCCCTGGTTCCCAGCGTCGTCTACACGGCCCCGGAAGTCTCGTGGGTCGGCCAGACCGAGGAACAGCTCAAGGCTGCTGGCGTCAACTACAAGAAGGGCAAGTTCCCCTTCATCGCCAACAGCCGCGCCAAGATCAATCACGAGACCGATGGCTTCGTGAAGGTGCTGGCCGACGCCGCCACGGACAAGGTTCTGGGCGTCCACATCATCGGCCCGCAGGCTGGCGAGATGATCCACGAAGCCGCCATCACCATGAGCTTCGGCGGCGCGTCGGAAGACATCGCCCGCACCTGCCACGCCCACCCGACCCGTTCGGAAGCCGTGCGTCAGGCCGCCATGGATGTCGAAGGCTGGGCCATGCAAGCCTGATCGGGCTGCATCGCTGAAAACAGAAACGGCGCGCTCCTTGCGGGGCGCGCCGTTTTTCTTTGTGCATCCCTCTCCCGGCGGGAGAGGGCTTGAGCGCACGGCGGCATAGCCGTCGTTCTGGCGCGAAAGGGTGAGGGTCCTACATCCGGACTGGTCCGCCGCAGAACCCTCATCCGACCCTTCGGGCCACCTTCTCCCAACGGGAGAAGGAAGTCGCCTCGACTACTCCGGACGAACGCGCTTCTTGCGGAACGAGGGGTTCAGCGTCTGCTTGCGCAGGCGGATCGACTTCGGCGTCACTTCAACCAGCTCATCGTCATCGATGTAGGCGATGGCCTGTTCCAGCGACATCTGGCGCGGCGGCGTCAGGCGGACCGACTCGTCCTTGCCCGAGGCGCGAACGTTGGTCAGTTGCTTACCCTTGATCGGGTTGACGTCCAGGTCGTCCCAACGGCTGTTCTCGCCGATGATCATGCCCTGATAGGTCTTTTCGCCCGCGCCCACGAACATGACGCCGCGGTCTTCCAGGTTCCACAGGGCGAAGGCCGCCGTGTCGCCGTCCGAGTTCGAGATCAGCACGCCCTTCAGACGGCCAGCGATCTCGCCCTTGTGCGCTTCATAGTGGCTGAACACGCGGTTCAGCACGCCCGAGCCGCGCGTATCGGTCAGGAACTCGCCCTGATAGCCGATCAGCGAACGCGACGGGCACTTCAGCTGGATGCGGGTCTTGCCTGCGCCCGACGGGCCCATGTCGGTCATTTCAGCCTTACGGGCCGACAGCTTCTCAATGACGATGCCCGAGAACTCATCGTCCACGTCGATCATGACGTCTTCGATCGGCTCCAGACGCTCGCCGTTCTCGCCAGTCTTGAAGACCACGCGCGGACGCGAGATCGAGACCTCGAAGCCTTCGCGGCGCATGTTTTCAATCAGAACGCCCAGCTGCAGTTCGCCACGGCCGGCAACCTCATAGGCGTCGCCGCCTTCGGTCGTGGTCACGCGGATGGCGACGTTGGCTTCGGCTTCCTTCAGCAGGCGGTCACGGATGACGCGCGACTGGACCTTGTCGCCTTCGCGACCGGCCAGCGGGCTGTCGTTCACCGAAACCGTCATCGAGATGGTCGGGGGATCGATCGGCTGGGCGGGCAGGGCGTCGGTGACTTCCATGGCGCACAGGGTGTCAGCCACGGTGGCCTTGGACATGCCGGCGATGGCGACGATGTCGCCTGCTTCCGAACCCTCGTCCAGAGCCTGACGCTTCAGGCCGCGGAAGGCCAGAACCTTGGTGATGCGGCCGCGTTCGATTTCCTTGCCGTCACGGTCCAGGGCGTGGATGGCCATGCCGGGAACAGCCTTGCCGGACTGGATGCGGCCGGTCAGCAGGCGGCCCAGGAACGGGTCGCTTTCGATCAGGACGTTCAGCATCTGGAACGGCTTGTCGCGGTTTTCCTGAACCTTGGGCGCCGGGACGTGCTCGACGATCAGGTCGAACAGCGGGTGCAGGTTGTCGCTGGGGACGTTCAGATCCAGCGTCGCCCAGCCGCTGCGGCCCGAGGCGTAGATGTGCGGGAAGTCCAGTTGCTCGTCCGTCGCGCCGATGGCGGCGAACAGGTCGAAGGTTTCGTTGTGGACGCGGTCCGGATCGGCGTGGGCGCGGTCGACCTTGTTGATGCACAGGATCGGGCGCAGGCCCATCTTCAGCGCCTTGGTCAGCACGAACTTGGTCTGGGGCATGACGCCCTCTTCGGCGTCGACCAGGATGACGCAGCCGTCCACCATGCCCAGGATGCGCTCGACTTCACCGCCGAAGTCGGCGTGACCGGGGGTGTCGATGATGTTGATGCGGGTTTCGCCCGCCTTGCCGTTCCAGAGCACCGAGGTGCACTTGGCCAGGATGGTGATGCCGCGTTCTTTTTCCTGATCGCCGGAGTCCATGGCGCGCTCAGTCGTGGCCTCGTTGGCTCGGAAGACGCCGGATTGGGCGAGAAGCGCGTCAACCATGGTCGTCTTGCCGTGGTCAACGTGGGCGATAATAGCGACGTTACGAAGGTTCATATCGGGCTCGGGCGGACTGTGTTCGGTCACGGAAAAGGCCGCGCCGCTGCAACAAGATGCAGATGTGGGAAGGATTTCAGGCGGCCTCTTACAGCCCTCAGCGCCAAAACGCCAGTGCGGTGAAATCTCCCGGTCGGATTATCGCTGCGGATGATCCGTGCGCGCACAAACGAAAAAGGGCGGCGGACCTGTGTCCGCCGCCCCCATCCGCGATATTTCCAGCCCTAAGGCATCAGACCTTGGCGGCCCGCGTGATGGCCCAGCGGTACAGCGCAAAGGTCAGCACGAAGAAGCCGACGACGCCCGCCAGCATGGCGGGCCATGCGGAATCCGCTGGCAGCATGGCGAACGGCGCGTCGCTGCGGGTCGAGACGATGACGCCCGCCGTCAGCACGCCGAACAGGCTTTCGCCCACGATCAGACCCGAGGCCAGCAGCACGCCCATGCGGCGCGCCACATCGGCATAGCGGGTCGAGCGCGAAGCCCGGTCGTACAGCCAGCCGCAGACGGCGCCGATGACCAGCATGGTCGTGACGGCGGCGGGCAGATAGAAGCCGATGCCGACGGCCAGAGGCGGCAGTTTGACCTTCTTGTTGGTCGCCTTCTCCAGCACCGCGTCCAGCACGATGATGACCAGACCGATGGCCGCGCCCAGACCGATCAGGTCCCAGCGCAGATCGCCGCCGATGACGCCGCGCGCCAGGGCCGAGATCAGGGTGGCCTGCGGCGCCGCCAGGGTCTTGGTGCCCTCGACGATGGCCGCCGGGCCGCCTTCGAAGCCGAACGCCTGGTTCAGCAGGTTCAGGATGAAGGGGATGACCAGGGCGCCGGCGGCGACGCCGACGATCAGGGCCGTCTGCTGACGCCACGGCGTGGCCTCGACCAGTTGGCCGGTCTTCAGGTCCTGCAGGTTGTCGTTGGCGATGACAGCGACCGAGAAGACCACCGCCGTCACGATCAGGGCGAAGGCGATGATCGACGGGTCAGCAGGCACGCCTGCAATGGCCATGACGCCCAGCATCAGCAGCGAGGCGATGATGATGGCCAGGATGCCGACGCCCGACACAGGACTGTTCGACGAACCGATCAGACCGGCCATGTAGCCGCAGATGGCCGCCACGGCGAAACCGATCAGCACCACATAGACCAGGCCGCCGATCACCAGCAGCGGCGTGGACGACGCCAGGGCAGGGGCGCTCTGGGCGAACCAGGCCAGCAGACCGGCGATGCCGATCAGGCAGACCACCGAGATCGAACCGACCAGCTTAATCGGCAGGTCCTGTTCCGTGCGGTCCAGCACTTCGCCATGCTCACGCTTGGCGTTGGCGGCCAGGGCCGAGGCCAGACCTGCGACCAGAGGTCCGGCCAGTTTGATCAGGGTCCAGATGGCGGCGACGCCGATGACGCCTGCCCCCATGAAGCGGACTTCACGGCTCCAGACCGTCATGGCCAACTGCTCGGCGTGGGCGCCGGCAGGCAGGGTTCCGGCGATCGAAGGAATGCCGTGCGCCGTCAGCCAGGCGACCGTGTCAGGGCTGGTCAACAGCGGCACTGCAATGCCCCAGGCCAGGATCAGGCCGAACAACTGGGCCAGACCGACGGTTAGACCGATCAGGTGGCCGGCGCCCAACAGGGCGAACTGCATGCCAAAGCCCATGCCCGTGGCGCCGCCACCGAGCGCGGCAGGCAGTTTGATGAATTTGGCGGCTTCACCGGCGAAGACGCGGCCTGCGACCAGCAGGGAATAACCGGCCGAAACCACGGCGCCCGCAACGACGATCCACAGACCCGACTTGTTCTCGCGAACTGCGCTCTCGGTCTGTTCAGCCCCGCGCGAACCGACCTTCAGCACCTCGGCGGCGGCGACGCCTTCGGGGTAGGGCAGGCCGCCGTTGGTGACCAGGGCGCGACGCAGCGGGATGGAGAAGGTCACCCCCAGAATGCCGCCCAGGATACAGATGGCGACCGACTGCCAGAACGGGAACTCCAGCCACCAGCCGATCATCACCAGACCGGGCAGGACGAAGATGATCGAGCTCATCGCGCCGCCGACCGAGGCGACGGTCTGCACCGTCATGTTCTCCCAGATGGTCGAGGTGCGGAAGATCCGCAGGATGGCCATCGAAATGACCGCCGCCGGGATGGCCGAGGCGAAGGTCAGACCGACCAGCAGGCCCAGATAGGTGTTGGCGGCGGTGAAGACCACGGCCAGCAAACAGCCCAGCACCAGCGAGCGGAGCGTCAGTTCTAGCCGCTTGCCGCCAGGCTTTGGCGTTGCGGCGGTATTGTCAGTCATTGAAGAATTCCCACGTTTGCCGGGACCGTAAGCGCAGAATGACGCAGGCGGCAACAGGGCGTCGTGGTCAAGCCGACGACGAAAGCGCGCGAACACCCCTGCGGATCGGCGCCCAGACCCTGTAGGGCGCGCCGCACATCAGCTGATACAGGGCAGCCATGACCACCGCCGTCAACGCCCAGGACAGCAGTATGTCCGACAGATAATGCCCCCCGAACGCCAGCCGGTTCATCGACAGGGCGAAACCATAGATCGCCATGAGCGGCAGGGCCCAGGGCCGCCACGCCACCGGCGTCAGCACCATCGCCGCCCCGACCATCCAGGCCGCGCCCGACCCTTCGCCCGACACAAAGGAACAGTTGGTCTGGCAGGCGTCGCTGGGCGCCCAGACAGGCGTGAACTGTCCCGCGCCCCCGAACAGGTCGGTCTGCACCGGTCGGGCGCGGCCCCACAGGTCCTTGAACACCAGATTGACGACCAG
This sequence comes from Brevundimonas sp., assembly GCF_018608325.1. Lineage (GTDB taxonomy): Bacteria > Pseudomonadota > Alphaproteobacteria > Caulobacterales > Caulobacteraceae > Brevundimonas. Next base: position 11,531 of record NZ_JABAZW010000165.1, read on the forward strand.
ACCGGGTCCGACCGCCAGGGCGGCGATTGCGAAGATCAGCCTGCGCACCCGCACCCGCACCGTCCGCCCCCGGTTCAGCCGCCAGACGATCCGCCCAGCCGCCCCCAGCAACATCAGGACCATCACGAAGGTCGAACTTTTCCTCAGCCCCCGCAGCACCCAGTTTCCGGCCAGGGTGAAACCGGCGTCAGGCCGGTAGAACAGGCGGCTGACTGCGATGTCCACGTCCGGGAACATCAGGAAATAGACGCTCAAGCCCACTATGGCCGCAGCCGCCAGTATCGCCGCCTCTTCCGCCGTCACCGCCCGCCACGGACGTTGGCGCAAGATCAGCGTGACCGCGCGTGTCAGGGCTGACCGAATGCGGCCCTCGGTGTGGATGCGGATCATGGCCCCCCCAGGCGATGCTGGGCAGGCTTCTGGCCGAACCGCATGTCAGGCGCATGAGGGTTCGGATGCGGTTTCATGTCGGAGCGCCGACCTGACGGCGGTCTTGGCCTGACGGCGACGAAAAGCTACCACTGCGCCATGCCTGAACTTCCTGAGGTCGAAACCGTCCGACGCGGCCTGACGCCGGTGCTGGAGGGGGCGCGTCTGTCGCGTGTGCGGATCAACCGGCCCGATTTGCGTTTTCCCTTCCCGGACCAGTTCATCGACCGGCTGGAGGGCGCCGTGGTCCAGCGCATCGACCGCCGCGCCAAATATCTGCTGGCGCCCCTGTCGACCGGCGACACCTGGATCACCCATCTGGGCATGACCGGACGGTTCACCCTGGACGGCCTGCAGTTGGGCGAGTTCGAGGAACCGGCGCCCATCGCAGGCAAGCACGAACATTTCAGCGCCTGCGCGGTGCGCGACGACGTGGCCACCCGCATCGGATACGCCGACGCACGCCGCTTCGGCTTCATGGGCCTGATCCCCACCGCCAGCATCGACCTGCACCCCTGGTTCGCGGGGCTTGGTCCCGAACCCCTGGGCAACAGCTTCTCCGGCGCCCATCTGGCCGAGGCTTTCGACGGCAAGAAACAGAACATCAAGGTGTCGCTGCTGGACCAGCGGGTCGTGTCCGGCCTGGGCAATATCTATGTCTGCGAGGCGCTCTACCGCGCCCGCATCTCGCCTCTGGTCGCGGCAGGATCATTGTCCCGGCCCCGGTTGGAGCGGTTGGCGACCGAGGTGCGCAATGTGCTGAACGACGCCATCGCGGCGGGCGGCTCCACCCTGAAGGACTTCGCCAATGTCGAGGGCGGGCAGGGCTATTTCCAGCATCGTTTCGACGTCTATGGCCGCGAAGGCGAGCCCTGCCGCACCGAGAGCTGCAAGGGGACCGTCGCCCGCGTCGTCCAAGGCGGCCGTTCGACCTTCTACTGCCCCGTCTGCCAGAAGACGTAGCGTCCCTAATCCGCCGCGTCCTCAATGGCGTGAATGTCATCATCGCTCAGCCCGAAGTGGTGGCCGATCTCGTGAACCAGCACATGGGCGATCAGTTCGGCCAGCCCCACGTCGCCGCGTTCACACCACTCGTCCAGAATGGGGCGGCGGTACAGGAACACCCGCGATGGTTCGAACGCCGGACCAAGACCGTCGCGGCTGCCGATGTCCACGCCGTGATAGAGCCCCGTCAGTTCAAACGGATCCTCGATCTCCAGATCCTTCAGCGTCTGTTCGTCGGCGAAGTCGTCTATGCGGAACACCACCTCGCCCGCCGCCTGCCGGAAGGGGGCGGGCAGGGCGTCGAAGGCCTCGCGGGCCAACCGGGCGAAGTCGTCGAGGGAGGGGGCGAAAACGTCGGTCATGCCCACCGATATCGTCGTCCTGACGCAGGGCTGCAATCGGACGTGATGACGCTGCAACGGAAAAGGCGCAAATTCGCGCGACTGGGGTATGTTAACCGCGAATCGCGTCGCAGGGAGACACATGGCCGAGGCCGACATCGCCTATGTCGCCACAGCAGGGGCCGCCGGGCTGGCGCTGGCCGTCAGCGCCTGGGCCGTGCGCCTGCGCGCGCGCCTGGCCTCCGCCAGCGACCTGGCTCAGGACAAATGCGCCGACGCCCTGGCCGAACTGGGCCGCCATGAGAGCATGTTGCGCGCCTTTGACGACGTCAGCCTGCCGCTGACGCCCGAAGGTCGTCCTGCGGGCGATCCCATCGGCCCTGCCGAACTGATCGCCCGCCTGTCCGACGAAACCGTCGATCCGGGCGAGGCCATACTGGCCCGACTGGCCGAAACCCACGCCGCCCTGATTGAGGCCCTGGTCCATACAGGCGAGGCCTTCGAGGGTCTGCTGACGCTGGACCATGAGCCGTGGCGGATCGAGGGCCGCGTCGCGGGCGGCGTCGCCTGGGTGCGGCTGTCGCCAGCCTCCAGCCTGACCCTGACCGGCAGCGAAGCGGTCGAGAGCGGCCTGGCCCTGCTGGCCGACGCCTCACCGACGCCGACCTGGGTCGTGGACGGCGCCGGAAAGCTGGCGTGGGCCAACCGCGCCTGGCTGATCGAGGTCGGGGCCGAAACCATCGAACAGGCGCTGGAGAAGAACCTCAGCTTCGACCGGGGCGCCGACGCTCTGGCCGCCGAAACAGGGCGTCTGGGCGTGCGGCAGGAGGGCTTCCGCTGGACGACCGGCGGCGGCGCGCGGCGCGCCTGGCGCATCATCGCTGAACCGGCGGGCGGGGGCGCCGTCACCGTCTTCGCCATAGAGGTCACCGAGGCCGAAGAGACCCGTGACAACCTGCGCCGTCACGTCGAGGCCCATGACGAGACCCTGAACCATCTGGCCGACGCCGTGGCCATCTTCGGCCCGTCCAAGCGTCTGGCCTTCCACAACACCGCCTTCCAGACCCTGTTCGACATCGATCCGGCCTGGCTGGATGAACGCCCGACCCACGCCGAGTTGCTGGACCGCCTGCGCCAGCGCCGCCGCCTGCCTGAAGTGGTCGACTACGCAGGCTGGAAGGCGCGCGAGCTTCAGTTCTATGAGGCGTCCGAGGCCTCGCCCGACGACAGCTGGTCCCTGCCGGACGGGCGCACCCTGCGCGTGGTGCGCCAACCCCACCCGCTGGGCGGCATCCTGCTGATCTTCTCGGACATCACCGACGAGCTGCAGCTGCGCAGCCGCTTCAACGCCCAGCTTCAGGTCCAGCGCGCCACGCTGGACAAGCTGAACGACGCCGTCGCCGTATTCGGATCGGACGGTCGCCTGCGCCTTCATAACGAAGCGTTCGAGGGCTTCTGGCGCCTGACCGGTGTCCAGATCGAGGCGGCGACCGAGTTCAACGCCCTGGCCGAGCTGTGTAAACAGGTTCTGCCCGATCCGGCCCTATGGCTGGGCCTGAAGGCGCGCGTCGCCGATCCCGATCCTGAAAGCCGCGTGGCCATTTCGGGCGAGGGCCGCACCACCGACGCTGTCTCTT
>NZ_JABAZW010000111.1:0-13766 GCF_018608325.1 Brevundimonas sp.
GCCCTGGCCCTGGGCGGACTGAACCTGCCTGTCGCAGGCGCCGCCATTGTCGCCATCATCCTGACGCTCTGGCCACAGGGTGAGGATGAGACACCGTGGGGCGGTTGGCTGGGGCTGATCATCGTTGTCCTGACGCTGGGTCTGATCACACAGATTGCGGCGCCGGAGGCCGCCCTCCTGTTCATCTGGCCGGGACTGGCCGCCGCCTTCGCAGCCGCCGTGACCGCGCTGATCAGCGCCCGTCTGGCGCATTGGACCGCCCTGATCCCCTCCGCTGTCGTCACCCTGATCGTCGGCGGCTGGCTGCTGGCGCAGGCGCACGGCGTCTTTCTGGGCATCGGCATGGACCTGCCCGGCGCGCTGGGCCTGTTCGGCCTGCTGATCGCCATGCTGGCGCGCCCTCTGGCGCCGGTTCAGCCCTTTGGCGCCCGTACGCTAGCGGTCATCGGCGCCGCCAGCCTGATCCTGGGCGGCGGCCTGTCGCTGGCGGCCCAGTCCGCCCAACCCCATCCTGCACCCGCCCAATCCACCTTGACCAACCCGAGCTGAAACCGCGTGCATCACGACCACATCAGCCTGTTCGCCGCTGTCGCCATCGCCGTTGCGATCCTTGGCGCCTGGACCGCTCTGGACCTGTTCGGCCGGATGCGGGCGCACCTGGGTTCGACGCGGATCAAATGGCTGGGCGTCGCCGCCCTGGTGTTGGGCATCAGCATCTGGTCGATGCATTTCATCGCCATGCTGGGCTTCGATCCGGGCTCGCCCGTCTCTTATGAAATCGGATTGACGGTCGTCTCCTTCCTGCTGGCCGTGGCGGGAACAGGCGTCGCCTTCCTGCTCAAGATAGTCAACGCTGTCGCCTTCCTGACCGCGAGCCGGCCGGGTTCCAAACGCTTCGTCCTGCCTGCAGGCGGCCTGCTGATGGGATTGTCGATCGCCGCCATGCATTACGTCGGCATGGCCGCCGTACGGACGACCGCCACACTGGGCTATCGCCCCGCCCTGGTCGCCCTGTCTGTCCTGATCGCCGTGGTGGCCTCCACGGCAGCCCTGACAGCAGCGCGGCGCGAGCGCAGTCAGGGCTGGCGCGCCCTGGCCGCCGTGATCCTGGGCCTGGCCATCGCCTCGATGCACTACACCGGCATGGCCGCCGTCATCCTGGCCCCGTCTTCGCACATCACTCACGTCGGGGGCGCGTCTCCGGTCGCCCTGGCCGCCGCCGTCACAGCCGGATGCGTCACCATCCTGTTCCTGGCGCTCGGCGCATCCATTCTGGATCAAAGGACCAATGTCCTGTCCGCCATTGATGCGGGCGGCGTCGGCTTCTGGGAGGCGGCCCTGCCGCTGCGCTCGCCCATCCTGTCGGACCGGGCGCGCGAGATCCTGTCCATTCCCCACGACGCGCGGCTTGGCCCCACCGAAATCGGTGACCGCCTGTCGCCCGAAGACCTGCCTATCCACCTCGCCGCGCTGGCGCGCGCCATGGCGGGCGAAGCCGACTATGATCAGGAATGGCGTCTGGCGGGCACAAACCGCTGGTTCCACCTGCGCGGACGCCTGATCCGCAGTCGGTCTGGCCGTCCCATGCGGATGTCGGGCGTCATCACGGACATCACCGACCGGCGCCAAGCCTATCAGGCCCTCGCCGACAGCGAACGCCAGCAGCGTATTCTGATCAACGAACTGAATCACCGGGTGAAGAACACCCTGGCCACGGTCCAGTCCATCGCCCGCCAGACCGCGCGCCGGACCCCCGACATCAAGATGTTCACCACCCTGTTCGAAGCGCGGCTTCTGGCCCTGTCGAACACCCAGAACCTGCTGACGGCGGGGAACTGGGAATGGGTCGATCTGCGCGACCTGCTGGTGCAGGAACTGGCGCCCTATGCCGATGAGCAAGTGCACCTGAACGGTCCTTCCGTCAGTCTCAATCCGCTGCAGACCCAAGGCCTGGGCATGGCGTTTCACGAACTGGCCGTGAACGCCGCCAAATACGGCGCCCTGTCTGCGGCGGGCGGCCAGGTCCGCGTGGACTGGTCGCTCAACAATGGCGTCCTGCTGCTGGACTGGGTCGAGAGCGGCGGACCCGCCGTCCGCTCGCCCGAGCGTCGCGGGTTCGGCTCGGACCTGATCGATTCCACCATCAACCGCTCGCTGAACGGATCGGCGGCCCTGGCCTATCCGCCCGAGGGCTTCGCCTTCAGCCTGCGCCTGCCGCTGGGCGATACGTCAGAAACGGTCGCCTGAAATCCAGGTTCTCACATTTCAAAAAGAGAACATCTTGTGAACCAGAACAAACCATGCACATAGTCCGCCTCACTTAACGGGGGCGGGTCCATGGCGGGTCTCTCCCAAGCTTCTGACGGGAATCATGGCAAGGGAGACGAAGGCAATGGCACAGGCGGCTTTGAAACTGGTGGGCAAAGAAGACGGCGACAAGCAACGCGCTCTTGAGGCGGCGATCGCGCAGATCGATCGCGCCTTCGGCAAGGGCTCGGTGATGAAACTCGGCAAGGCCGGCGTGGTGAACGAGATCGAGAGCGTCTCGACCGGCTCGCTGGGTCTGGACATGGCGCTCGGCATCGGCGGCCTGCCCGTCGGGCGGGTGATCGAGGTGTTCGGCCCGGAATCCTCAGGCAAGACCACACTGGCGCTGCACACGGTTGCAGAGGTCCAGAAGAAGGGCGGCGTCGCCGCCTTCGTGGACGCTGAACACGCGCTGGACCCCGTCTATGCCCAGAAGCTGGGTGTGAACCTGGACGACCTTCTGGTGTCGCAGCCCGACACGGGCGAGCAGGCGCTGGAAATCGTCGACACCCTGGTCCGCTCGGGCGCCGTGGACATCGTCGTGATCGACTCCGTCGCAGCCCTGACCCCGCGCGCTGAAATCGAAGGCGAAATGGGCGACAGCCTGCCCGGCCTGCAGGCGCGTCTGATGAGCCAGGCGCTGCGCAAGCTTACCGCCTCGATCTCCAAGTCCAAGTGCATCGTCCTGTTCATCAACCAGATCCGTCACAAGATCGGCGTCATGTACGGTTCGCCGGAAACGACGACAGGCGGCAATGCGCTGAAGTTCTACGCCTCGGTGCGTCTGGACATCCGCCGCACCGGCGCGATCAAGAACCGCGACGAAGTTGTCGGCAACACCACCCGCGTCAAGGTGGTCAAGAACAAGGTCGCTCCGCCGTTTCGCGAGGTCATCTTCGACATCATGTATGGCGAAGGCATCTCCAAGCTGGGCGAGGTCATCGACCTGGGCGTCAAGGCGGGCGTGATCGAAAAGGCGGGCAGCTGGTTCAGCTATGACTCGACCCGCATCGGGCAAGGCCGCGAGAATGTGCGTGAGTTCCTGAAGCAGAACCCCGACATCGCCACCTCCATCGAAAAGGCGGTTCGCGCCTCCACCAACAAGATTGCTGACGAGCTCCTGGGCACGCCCGAACCGGACGAAGGCCAGGACCTGGAAGGCTAAGCACTGCTCCGTCGGTCCCTGCGACCCGCCACCCGACCCCGTGGGGTCGGCGGAGTGCCGATATAACGTCCAAGCCTTCTGCAATCGCGGCCCGCCCGATCTCGTATCGGGCGGGCCTTTCTTATTCTGCTGCCCCTTGAGCCCGCGCCCCGGCGCGCCATATTCCCGCCTTACAGAACCGGGGCCGACGCCTCGGCCAAGGAGCGCCGATGCCCGTCATCGCCATCGAAGGTCTGACCAAGACCTATAAATCCGGCCATCAGGCGCTGAAACGCGTCGACCTGAACATCAACAAGGGCGAGATCTTCGCCCTGCTGGGCCCGAACGGCGCGGGCAAGACCACGCTGATCTCCATCGTCTGCGGCATCGTCACGCCCACGACCGGCACGGTCACAGCAGACGGCCATGACATCCAGAAGGATTTCCGCGCCGCACGAACCAAGATCGGACTGGTGCCGCAGGAACTGACCACGGACGCCTTCGAGACGGTGATGGCCACGGTCACCTTCAGCCGCGGTCTGTTCGGCAAGGCGCCGAACCCGGCCTTCATCGAACAACTGCTGAAAGACCTGACCCTGTGGGACAAGCGCGACGCCAAGATGCGCACCCTGTCGGGCGGCATGAAGCGCCGGGTGATGATCGCCAAGGCCCTGAGCCATGAGCCGGACATCCTGTTCCTGGACGAACCTTCCGCGGGCGTCGACGTCGAACTGCGTCGCGACATGTGGGTCATGGTCCGACGCTTACGCGAACGCGGCGTCACCATCATCCTGACCACCCACTATATCGAAGAGGCCGAGGAGATGGCCGATCGGGTGGGCGTCATCCTGAAGGGCGAACTGATCCTGGTCGAAGAAAAGACCGCCCTGATGAAGAAGCTGGGCAAGAAGACCCTGACGCTGAACCTGACCGAACCGCTGGCCGTGGTTCCTGCCGAACTGTCCGACTGGAACCTGACGCTGAAGAACGGCGGGGGCGAACTGGAATACGGTTTCGACGCCAATGCCGACGACACCGGCGTCCCCTCGCTGATCCGACGGCTCGAGACGCTGAACATCGGCTTCACTGACCTGAACACCCGCCAGAGCTCGCTGGAAGACATCTTCGTCAGCCTGGTCCACACGAACGGAACCGCCGCATGACCTTCAACGGATACGGCGTCTGGGCCATCTATCGTTTCGAAATGGCGCGCGCGCTGCGCACCATCTGGCAGAGCATTGTCACTCCCGTCATCACGACGGCCCTGTATTTCGTGGTCTTCGGCGGCGCCATCGGCAGCCGGATGCAGGAGGTCGGCGGCGTGCCCTATGGCGCCTTCATCGTGCCGGGCCTGATCATGCTCAGCCTGTTCACCCAATCGATCTTCAATGCCTCCTTCGGCATCTATTTCCCCAAATTCACCGGCACCATCTACGAAATCCTGTCCGCGCCGGTTTCGTCCCTGGAAATCGTGCTGGCCTATGTGGGGGCGGCGGCGACCAAGTCGGCGGTGCTGGGCCTGATCATTCTGGCGACGGCATCCTTCTTCGTGCCGCTGCAGATCCTGCACCCCTTCTGGATGATGGCCTTCCTGATCCTGATTTCGGTGACCTTCAGCCTGTTCGGCTTCATCATCGGGGTCTGGGCCGACGGGTTCGAACAGTTGCAGATGATCCCGATGCTGATCGTCACGCCCCTGACCTTCCTGGGCGGCGCCTTCTATTCCATCGACATGCTGCCGGACGGCTGGCGCACGGTGACCCTGTTCAATCCGATCGTCTATCTGATCTCGGGTTTCCGCTGGGCCTTCTATGGTCAGGGCGATGTTTCCATCGGCATCAGCCTGGCGGCGACACTGGGCTTTTTCGCCGTCTGCCTTGCCATTGTGATGTGGATGTTCAAGACCGGATATCGGCTCAAGAACTGAACCGTCACGAAACCGGCCAGATCGCCAGCGAATAGAAGACCATGTCCGACGATCAGAAGACCCCGTCGCCGGGACCGGCGCCCGCCCAGCCTGAACCCTTCGAGCGCAAGCCTGCGCAGTGGGGCCGGATGCCCGCGACGACCTTCCACGTCGGACCGGTGCCGGTCGCGCCGAACCCACTGGACCGCCTGCCCAATCCGCCGCCGCGCAAGGCGCCCCCGTCGCAGGCGCCGACCCAAGGGCAGGCCGAGGGCCGGGGTCTGGGCTTCTCCCCCGCCGAAGGTCGCGCGCCGGTCCGTCCGGCGGCGCCTGCACCTGCGCCTGCGTCAGCCCCCGCACAGCGCGCTGGCGGCATACTGTCGGGTTCCTTGATCCCACAGACGCGGCCTGCAACGACGCCAACCGCACCGACGAAGCCGGAACCGGCGCCCGCCGCACCTGACCTGACCGTGCGCCCCTTGCCCGTCGCAGAGGCCGCCCCTGTTTCACCGCCCCGGCCTGAGCCGACACCTGCCGCGCCGGTCGAACCCGAACCCGCCGCCCCCGTCATGGTCGCCGAGACATCCCCGGTGATCGAGGTCGCGCCTGCCGCACCGCAAGCCGCATTGCCGCGCCGGGCCGCATCCCGCCAATCGGCCTCGCGTCTGCCCCTGCTGATCGGCGCTGGCGCCGCTGCCATTCTGATCATCGGCGGCGGACTGTGGTTCGCCCTGCGTTCGCACCCCGCGTCCGAAACCCCGCCGGTTTCACCGGCAGACGCCGCCGCCCCCGTCAGCCTGCCGGTCGCTGAGCCAGCCCCTGAGGTGACGCCCGAGCCTGCTCCCGCAGCAACAGCGCCTGCAACCGTCGTTCCGGCGGCGTCCACAGTGTCCCGTCCTGCGCCAACTCCGCCACCGCCCGCACGCGCCCCGGCCCCTGCGCCAACGCCACGACCAGCACCGGCGCCAGCCCAGCCGCGTCCATCGCCCCAGACGGCGGCGCCGTCAGTGCCCGTCTCTACGACTGCGCCCGTGCGGCCTGTAGTGGTCGAGCCGCCTGTGGTCGTGGTCGCTCCTCCAGGCCCCGCGCCGACGCCCGCACGCCCGGCGCAGACGGACCCCAATGCGCCTATCGTGACGCGCCCCCAACCGCTGGACTAAGCCAAAGCAAACCAGCAGGCGGGTCAGGCGGTGCGGATGATCCCGCCCGCCGCCGACACGGGCCAGGGCGTCAGTCGCCCGCCCGCGCACGGCCCCCCTGTGCATTCGCCGGTCAGCGGCTCGAACACCGCCCCGTGCCAGCCGCACAGGATCAGCGAACCGTCTGGCGTCAGATAGCGATCCAGTTCGACCGCAATGGGAAATCCGGCGTGCGGGCAGCGGTCGACCCAGCCCGCGACCGCCCCATCCTTGCGCACCACGAAGCCATGAAAAAAGGCCTCGCCGATTTGCAGCACAAAGCCGCGCGAGCCGGGGTCGGCGATGTCGGTTTCAACGCACAGGGCCACGCCCGGCGGCGTCTTCCAGACCCGCTTGCGCTCGGCCGGTTCGGGCGTATCGCTCAAACCCGCTCGGCCTTCAGGGGACGCGACAACAGGGCCTCTATGGCGCCGTCCACCGTGGTCTCGCCCGCCAGCAGGGCGGCGGTGACCTCGGCGATGGGCATTTCCACGCCCAGACGCGTCGCCAGTTCGCGCACGGCAGGCGCACTCTCATAGCCTTCAGCCACCGACCGTTTACCGGCCAGCGCCTGTTCGACCGTCTGGCCCTGTCCCAGCGCCAGACCCAGGCTCATATTGCGCGACTGCGGGCTGGAGCAGGTCAGGACCAGATCGCCCAGACCGCACAGACCAGCCACCGTCTCGGCCTCGCCGCCCAGCGCCACGGCCAGACGCGTCATTTCGGCAAAGCCGCGCGTGATGACGGCGGCGTGGGCGCTGCGGCCCAGTTGACGCCCCTCGACGATGCCGCAGGCGATGGCCAGCACATTCTTCAGGGCGCCGCCCGCCTCGGCGCCGATCAGATCCTTGGCCAGATAGGGCCGGAAGCCCGGCGCCGACAGGGTGTTCAGCAGGGCCTCACCCAGAGCATCATCCGCACAGGCCAGGGTCACGGCGGACGGCAGGCCGCGCGCGACCTCGCCCGCGAAACTGGGACCGGACAGGACGGCGGCGGGCGCATCAGGCAGGGTTTCCGCCAGCACGTCCGTCATCAGCTTCAGGGTGCCGCGCTCAATCCCCTTGGCGCACAGAACGATCGGCACGCCCGCCCGCACATGGGGGGCGAAGGCGGTCAGGGTCGCGCGCATATGCTGCGCAGGCGGCACGGCCAGGATCACGTCACACCCGGCCAGATCCGCCAGATCGCTGGTCGCACGAATATTGAGGTGCAGCTCCACACCCGGCAGAAAGGCCTCGTTGATGCGGCGTGCGGCGATGCTTTCGATCACCTCGGCCTCGCGGGCCTGAAGGATCACATCCAGCCCGCCGCGCGCACAGACCTGCGCCAGGGCCGTGCCCCATGCGCCCGCGCCGATGACCCCTGCCGTGCGAAATTCCATGCGCCCTCCCAAGGCATTGCGCCGGTTCATGCTTTTGCGCCTTTGCGCCCCGGCTTGTGCGAAGGATCGGACAGGGCGCGCGCTTCGTCCAGCGGCCATCTTGGCCGTGCGATCACATCCACGTCGTTAGTCAGGCCCAAAGCCAGTCTTTCCGCCCCCGCGAGGGCGATCATGGCCGCATTGTCGGTGCAATAGGCCATGGGCGGCGCCAGGAAATCGAAACCATGCCTAGCCGCCGTAGCCTCCAGCGTGGCGCGAATCGTCTTGTTGGCCGCCACCCCGCCCGCCACCACGAACAGGCGATGCGGGTATTCGGCGGCATAGGCGGCCAGCGCCCGCTCCGACCGGTCCGACAACTGGCGCGCAATCGCGTTCTGGACCGCATCGGCCAGATCGGCCTTGTCCTGCTGCGTCTCGCACGTCTGGGCGATGCGGAAGGCCGCCGTCTTCAGGCCCGAGAACGAAAAGTCACAGTCCTTGCGGCCCAGAAGGGCGCGCGGCAGTTCGATTTTCGAACCATCGCCTGTCGCCGCCAGACGCTCCAGCGCCGGACCGCCCGGATAGCCCAGTCCCAGCGCCTTGGCGATCTTGTCAAAGGCCTCGCCTGCCGCGTCGTCGATGGTCGCGCCGATGCGGCTCATGTCGCCGATGCCGCGCACCTCAAGCAACTGGCAATGACCACCCGACACCAGCAGCAGCAGGAAGGGATAGGCCACCTCTGCGCCCAGCCGCGCCGACACAGCATGACCTTCCAGATGGTTCACCGCCACCAGCGGCAGGCCGCGCGCCAGACTGACCGCCTTGCCGTAGCTGAGGCCCACCATGACCCCGCCGACCAGACCCGGCCCCGCCGTCGCCGCCACCCCGTCCAGATCGGCGTAATCCAGCCCCGCCTCAGCCATCGCGCGACGTGTGACGCCGTCGATCATCTCCACATGACTGCGCGCGGCGATTTCCGGCACCACCCCGCCATAGGCCGCATGGTCGTCGATCTGGCTGTGCACGACCGAGGACAGCACCTCGGCCCGGCCGCCCAGCGCCGTCGGATGCAGGCGCACGACCGAGGCCGCGGTCTCGTCGCAGCTGGTCTCCAGACCCAGCACCGTCAGCACACGGGCCTCGGTCTGGACATCGCGTCTGGTTGCCGCTTCGGCGCGGCTGCTATAGTCGGCGGACATCTCCATCGGGTCGAGGTAGCGACCCGGCGACCGGTGCGCAACGCTCATGACCTTTCCTCTCCGTATCGGCACCCGCCGCTCCAAGCTGGCGCTGGCCCAGTCCGGCATGATGCAGCGCGCCATCGCGGCGGCTCTGGGCGTGCCCGACGCCGAGGTCGAGACCGCCGTGCCTCTGGTCGAGATCGTCACCACCGGCGACCGGATTCAAGACCGCCGCCTGCTGGAGCTGGGCGGCAAGGCCCTGTTCACCAAGGAGATCGAGGAGGCCCTGCTGGAGGGCCGCGTCGACATCGCCATCCATTCGATGAAGGACGTGCCCGCCGTTCAGCCCGACGGCCTGTGCATCGCCGCCATCCCCGAGCGCGAGGACGCCCGCGACGCCTTCATCAGCCGCGACTTCGCCCGCTTCGACGACCTGCCCTTCGGCGCACGTCTGGGCACGGCCAGCCTGCGACGGCAGGCCCAGGCCCAGGCCCTGCGACCCGACCTGAAGATCGAGATGCTGCGCGGCAACATCGACACCCGCCTGCGCCGCGCGGCGGACGGAGAGTTCGACGCCATCCTGCTGGCTGTATCCGGCATGGCCCGTCTGGGCGTGACCGAACACATCCGCGAAAAACTGTCGCTGGACGCCTTCCTGCCCGCGCCGGGTCAGGGCGCGCTAGCCATCCAGACCCGCGCCGCCGACATCGACGCCCCCTGGGTCGCCGCCCTGAACCATGCCGACACCGCACTGTCCGTCGCCGCGGAGCGCGGGGCCATGCTGGCGCTGGAGGGCTCATGCCGCACCGCCGTCGGCGCCTATGCCGCCATCGACAACGGGACGCTGCGCCTGACCACGGAAATGCTCAGCCCCGACGGCTCTGCCCGCTGGCGTCGTGCGGGTGAACTGGCCGCCCCCACGTCGGACGCCGCCCATGCCCTAGGCCTTCGTCTGGGCGCCGAGGTCCACGCGGCCGCCGGCGATCAGGAAGTCGACCCGGCGACGCTGGACGGATGACCGCTCCCGTCCCGGCCCGCGTCTGGATCACCCGCACCCAGCCCGGCGCCGGGCGCACGGCGGAACGGCTGCGTGAACTGGGCCTGACGCCGGTGATCGCGCCGCTGTTGGCGGTCGAGGCGCTGGCCCCGCCCCTGCCCAATCTGGATCGGTTCGCGGCGCTGGTCTTCACCAGCCCCAACGGCGTCGACGCCTACGCCGCCCTGACGGCGCGCCGGGACCATCTGGTCCTGACCGTCGGCGACGCCACCGCCGACGCGGCCCAGGGCATCGGTTTCACCCACATACGCTCCGCCTCCGGCGACCTGACCGCGCTGACCCGCCTGATCGCCGCCGAGCCGCCTGCAGGCCCCATTCTGGCGGCTGTCGCCGAAACGCCCGTGGGCGATCTGTCGGACGCCGTCAGGGCCGCTGGCGGACAGGCCCTGATCGAAACCCTGTCCGTCTATCGCACCGTGCCGGTCACGCCGCCCGCCCTGCCGACTGTCGAGGCGATCCTGATCCATTCACCGCGCGCCGCTCGCCTTGTGGCCGCGCTGGACCGCACGACACTGGCGGCCAGCCTCATCGCCTGCATATCCCCGGCCGCTGCGGCCCCTCTGGCCGATCTGAACCTCGCCATCGCGGTCGCTGAAGCCCCAAATGAGCAGAGTTTGCTAAAGTCCCTGCAAGAGGCGCTTGGCAATCGCGAACAGCCCGTATAAAGACCCCCTCTCGCGCGGCTTGATCGCGCACCGGAGCCGCTTTAGCTCAGCCGGTAGAGCACATCATTCGTAATGATGGGGTCAGGTGTTCGAGTCACCTAAGCGGCACCACTATTTCCCGGACAATCAGAGCCCGGCCCTTGAAGGCGTCCTTGAGCCACGCACCAGGCGCGCCTCATAGCGCGGCTGCGCAAGGCGGCCGCGCGACGGGTTTGAGGATCGACGACGAGGCGCCTAGACCAGCACCTGCAGACTGTCCGGGCTTAGGCGCACGAAGCCCTTGGGGGCGGCGGCGGTCAGCGCGGTTTCGTTCAGGGCGGCGGCGTCGGCCAGAACCACGCACATGCGCCCGGCCTTGGTTGTCGATGAACGGATGTTGGCGGCGCCGCCCAGTGCGGCCTTGAGAGCGTCGCTGAGGCTGGCCTGAACACCCTGAACCGGCGCGGCGGGAGTTGGGGCGGCGGATGGCGCCGATCCCCACTGGTCGCGGATGTCCTGAGCCACGGCCTCGACCGTCGGGCCGATGACGACCTGCAGGCTGTCGGGCGAGGGGGCGATGACGCCGCGGGCACCCAGACGCTTCAGCGCCGCCTCATCAACGCGATCACGCGAAACAATCCGCAGGCGCAGACGAGTGGTGCAGGAAGCCACGGCCAGCAGGTTGCTGGCGCCGCCCAGCGCGAGAATGAAGGCTTCGCCGCGACCGCCCGAAGTGACGTGGGTCACGGTTTCGACCGGATCATCCTCACGGCCCGGCGTCTTCAGATTCAGTACACGGATGAAAACGCGGAACAGGCTGTAATAGAGGCCCGCATAGACCAGCCCGACCGGCAGCAGCATCCACGGCCGCGTCGACTTGCCAAAGTTCAGCACATAGTCGAACAGGCCCGCCGAGAAGGTGAAGCCCAGATGCACATCCAGCAGGTTCATCACCACCATCGCCAGCCCCGTCAGGACCGCATGGATGGCGTAGAGGGCGGGCGCCAGGAACATGAAGGTGAACTCGATCGGCTCGGTCACCCCGGTCAGGAAGGCGGTCAGGGCCAGTGAGAACAGCATCCCGCCCACGGCCTTGCGGCGCTCGGGCCGTGCGGCGTGGTACATGGCCAGACAGGCGGCGGGCAGGCCGAACATCATCACGGGGAAGAAGCCGCTCATGAAGGCCCCCGCCGTGGGATCGCCTGCGAAGAAGCGGTTCAGGTCGCCGGTCGCGCCGTGATAATCGCCGACGATGAACCAGGCCACATTGTTCAGGATGTGGTGCAGGCCGGTGATGATCAGCAGGCGGTTCAGCAGGCCATAGACGAACATGCCGATCTCGCCCGATCCGACGACCGTGCGGCTGAAGACATCAATGACATGGTCGATGGCGGAGAAGGACAGGCCGATGATCGCCGCCACGGCCAGGGCCGCAAAGCCTGAGGCGATAGGCACGAACCGACGCCCGCCGAAGAAGGCCAGATATTCCGGCAGCTTCAGCGTCGAAAACCGATTGTAGAAATCGCCCGCGATCAGACCGGAAATGATGCCGATCGGAACGCCCAGACGGGTCAGGGCCTGATCGCGGAACGTCTTGGCCGCCGCCTCGGCCACATCGCCGGTCAGACCCGCCAGAACCTCGGGCGGGGCCTTCATCAGAACCTTGGCCGCCTCGATGGTGATCAGATAGCCGACCACGCCGGCCAGACCTGCCGCGCCATTGTTGTCGCGCGCCAGACCGACCGCGACGCCCACCGCGAACAGAAGGCCCAGATTGGAGAAGATCGCCTGCCCCGCCGCCGAGACAAAGGCGATGTCGAGCAGGTCGGGTTGACCCAGACGCAGCAACAGGCCCGCCACTGGCAGGACCGCAATGGGCAGCATCAGTGCGCGGCCCAGAGGCTGAAGGCTGGAAAGACCGAACTTCATGCCACGGCTCCCACGGCGTGAGGTTGAACAAGGCAGGCCAGACGGTCCGCCGCCAGAGCGCGTACCGCCTCGGCGCTGTCCTGCGCCAGAGCCTCGGTGGCCAGACGTGTGCAGTCGGACAGGGTCAGATTACGGACCACCGCCTTGATTTCCGCCACCATCGACGGGGTCGCGGACAGTTCGCGCACGCCGAGACCGATCAGGATGGGCGTGGCCAGAACATCGGACGCCAATCCGCCGCAGACGCCGATCCACTTCAGCTCAGCCGCGCTGCCCGACGCCTGTGCGATCAGGCGCAGGACGGCGGGATGCAGGCTGTCGAGTTGGGCGGCCAGAGCGGCGTTCTGACGATCCATGGCCAGGGCGTACTGGGTCAGGTCATTGGTGCCGATGGAGATGAAGTCGATGGCAGGCGCCAGTCGGTCCACCGTCATGGCGGCGGCGGGGGTTTCGATCCGCCGGTTTCGGCGGCGGCGACATCCAGCATGGCGCGCACCTGACGCACCTCAGCGACCGAGGCGATCATCGGCAGCATGACCGCGACCGTCCCCTTTGACCGCACCCGGCAGATGGCCCGCAACTGGGTCAGCAGGATATCGGGCCGGTGCAGGCCCGAACGTACGCCGCGCAGCCCGAGGGTCGGGTTTTCCTCATGCGGCATGGGCAGATAGGGCAAGGGCTTGTCGCCGCCTGCATCCAGCGTGCGGATAATCAGCGGGCGACCGTCCAGAGCATCGGCGATGGTCTGATACTGGGTCAGTTGTTCGTCTTCGGTCGGGGCGGTTTCCCGCTCTAGGAACAGGAACTCGGTGCGCAGCAGGCCGCAGCCCTCCGCCCCGCCCGCCACCGCAGGCGCAGCCTCTGCGGCGTCGCCCAGATTGGCGAAGACCTCGATGCGGGCGCCGTCGGCCACGGTCACGCCACGGCTGCCGATGATCTCGTAGCGCGCGAAGCCGCGCTGGAAGAACGGCGCCGCCAGCGCCAGCACGTCGGCGTCGGCCTGCGACGGCGTCGCGCCCAGCGCCACAGTCGTGCCGTTGTGCGTGCCGATCGATGCGTA
>NZ_JABAZW010000111.1:13776-14527 GCF_018608325.1 Brevundimonas sp.
CCGTCGGCGGTGCGGCAGTCATCCAGCGCCAGCGCCCTGGCGTCGGCGCGGCGGCGCTCACGCGCAGCGACAGCGCTTTGAGCACCAGCCTGACGGGCGGCGGAGGGATTGGCGATCAGCTGCCGGCCATCGGCGTCCAGAACCACCAGAACGCCATTGTCGACCCGGTCCAGCGCGGCGCCGACAGCGACCAGAGCCGGAACCCCCATGGCGGCGGCAAGGATGGCGACGTGCGAGGTCGGGCCGCCCTGCGCGGTGCAAAGCCCTGCGACCTTGACCGCATCCAGCGCCATCAACTGCGACGGCAACAGGTCGTCGGCGACAATGACCGATCCGGGACCGATGGCGACAGGCGCAGGCGCGGCCTCGCCCGACAATTCGATCAGAACCTGACGCTCCAGATCCAGCAGGTCGTCGGCACGCTCGGCCATGCGCGGATCGCCCATGGTGCGGAACAGATCGGCGGCGGCGCGGGCGGACTGACGCCAGGCGAAACCGGCGCTGCGTCCCTCGGATACCGCCTGTTCCGCACCGGAGATCAGGCCGGGATCATCAAGAAAACCCAGATGCGCGGCCAGGATGGCGCGGCGATGGGCGTTGCCGCTGGTCGCCGCCAGCTCGATACGTGCGCGAACGGCGGACAGGGCGGCGTTCATGCGGGTGGTCTCCGCCGCAACGCCGCCGCCGTTTTCGGACACGGCGATTTCGGTCTGGGTCAAACGCACGGCGCGGCCGACGAACAGCCCCGGCG
>NZ_JABAZW010000080.1 GCF_018608325.1 Brevundimonas sp.
TCGGCAGGCTGATCGCTCAGCGCGCGATCGTCACCACGGGCGGCGGCGTGCGCGGACGCTCTCGGAACCGCTCGATCAGGTCCAGTTTGGCCGTGTCCGGCACGGGCATGGCCTCTGGGCCTTCATTACTGAACATCATCAGACGGGTGTCGCCGCCGCGCGCGCGGGGCCATTCGGGCCGCCCGACGCCGTTCGGATCGCCCGAGCGCGCAAAAGCCGTCCAATAGGCCATCATCGCCTCTGACGCGTTCCGATCCACCTCTGTGACGGGATAGGGCAGCTTCGACAGGGTTCCGAACACATAGGGTCGCTCAATCGCGTGCGACGCCCCGCCGTGCGGCTCTGGATTGTCCGGCGAGGTGACGTCGAAACGATACAGATACGCCTCCCTGCCCGCCGTTGAATGCAGCCGCGCCAGCATACGCGCAGGTTCGGAGAAGACGGCGTCCGTGATGAAGCCCTTGTCGAACCCGTCCTGCCCCCCGTAGGCGCCGACCAGCGACGCCCGCTCCAGCCAGGTCGTGTCGTCGTCGATCATGCCATAGCCGTTCCGGTCGGTTGGCCGCATCCACCAGAACTCGGCGCTGTTTGAGCCGATCATCATGGGCACAGGCGCCTGACGCCCCGCCTTGAAAGCCGCCTCGATGGTCGAGGGCACGATCTTGCCGTCGATCAAAGTCAGGTCGCCGTTGGCGAACACCGGCGACGGGGTCAGGAAGACCTGGGCCGGGGCGGCGCGCAGCTCGGCGGCGGTGCGAAGACCGGCGCCCAGCGCCCAGGCCTCGCCACGCTCGCGCGCTGACGGCAGGCCGCGCACATCCTTGGCGTTCAACGGGGTCTGGAACTCGCGGCCCAGTCCCGACTGGATCACGGCCTTGTCGAACAGACCCCGCGCGGGCGGCGAAATCATCAGGCGGGTGACAATGGCCCCACCCGCCGACTCGCCAAAGATGGTCACATTGGCCGGGTCGCCGCCGAAGGCCGCGATATTGCCCCGCACCCACTTCAGGGCGGCGATGACGTCCATCAGGCCATAGTTGCCAGCGGCCTCGTTCGCCGGGCGCCCCGCCGCCAACAGCGGATGATCAAAGAAGCCCAGACGCCCCAGGCGATAGTTCAGCGTCACCACGACCACGCCGTCGCGGGCCAGATGCGAACCGTCGTACAGCGCAGCCGTGCCTGATCCATTGTTCAGGGCGCCGCCGTGGATCCACACCATGACAGGCGCAGGCTCCGTCGCCGTCACAGGCCGCCAGACGTTGAGGTTCAGGCAGTCCTCGCTCATCGGCAAGGGACCGACGCCGGGATCGCCATTGGGCGTCGGCTGGATGCACAACGGCCCATATGTCGAAGCGTCACGCTCACCCCGCCACCTGGGCGCAGGACCGGGCGGCCGCCAGCGACGCGCCCCGGCCGGGGACGCCGCGTAGGGGATGTTCTTGAAACTGGCCACCTCAGCATCCGCGCGCCCCATCAGGGCGCCTTGCTGGATCTGAACTACGGGCTGGTCGGCTGTGGGCGCCATCATGAGGGAGAGGGTGGCGAAGATGCCGGCGATTGTCATCCGCGCTGATTAGCAAATCCTGCCCGCAGGCCAAGCTCAGCAGGAGCACAGTTCGTAAATCTTGCATCCCGTCGCCGTTCCGACCCGGCAGGACAGGCTTTCGACGGCGTTGACGCCCCGCACCGCAGCCGCTTGATCGCCCGAAACTTTCGCCCTCGTCTGGCGGATTACGCCGTTCTGGTTTACCCCCTGCAGTATTGATCGTGGGACGGACTGTTCCACGCGACAACACAGGCGTCGAATGACCCAAGCACTGAATGGCCGACGCGTGCTGGTGGTGGAGGACGAATCCCTCGTCGCCATGCTGCTGGAAACCATCCTTGAAGACATGGGCTGCACCCCTGTCGGCCCGGCATCCAACATCGACGATGGCGAGGCGATGGCCCGCGACACGATTGATCTGGACGCCGCCCTGCTGGACGTGAATGTCGCCGGCCGTCAGGTCTTCCCCGTCGCCGCAGCCCTGAAGGAACGCGGCGTGCCGTTCGTCTTCTCCACCGGATACGGCGAAGGCGGCCTGCCCGACGAATGGCGCGGCACCACCACCATCCAGAAACCCTTCACCGAGGCCGCCGTCCGCGACGCCCTGATGAAGGCCATGGGCGTCGCCGAGGTCTGATCCGTCAGCGCGGCGTCCTTCGGGGCGCGAACCAGCCTGCTTCTGTGGCGTGAATGCTTTCCGCGGCGGCCAGCATATGAAGCGTCTTCTTCAGGCGATTTTTTGCCTTGGTGGGCCGTGGCGGAAGCTGGAAGCATGACGCGACCTCGTTCGCATCCATCGGTTTTCCCGCCGATCTGAGAACCTCCAAAACGCCGACAATGATCGCCAGATCATCGTCGGGGAATGGACAGCGCTGGCCAACCGGCGCCTCTTGCACCATCGGCCTTCTGGTTTTGGGCGGCTTCTGTCGGGGTTGTTGATAGGCGGGGCGCAGAAACGCGACACGCCCCCCATCCTCCTCAGCGGCGCGCGCCAGATTGAGCGCCGCGAGATGTTCGACCAAGACAGCATCAGGCAGATCGGACGGCCATCCGTAGGCCTCCGCCACCAACTGGTCGAGCCGCACGCGCTGGCTCAACAGAGTGTCGACGCACCCGGTCAGACGCACCGCTTCGTCGGCGTCATCCAGCACCACGCCCGCCGCCACCTTTTCCAGCACATTATACAGCGCCGTCATGGTCAAGGTCGGACTGCAGGTCAGCACATGAGCGCGGAGGTCTTCGATCTGTTCGGCTGTGCTGGCGATCTCATACCGTTTCAGACTGCTGGCGGATGGAAACGGGAAACGGTCGAAACAGACCCCCTTGGCGTAGATGGGGCGATCTTCCAGCAGACCGCCCGCCGCCAGAGCCCAGGCGCGATGGACGCGTGACGACAAGACCCCCAAGACGAACGGATCGTCGGAGGCGATGCAGACCAAGCGGTTATCCGGCAGAATCGAAGCATCCATAAATCGGAACCATCGATGCTTCGACGTCTCCACCGTGACGATGAAACGCGGCAGACCTTCCAGCGCAGTTCTTAGTTCACGCCTCGGCTCGCCCAGAACCCACCAGGTTTCGCGATAGGCGGCGCGGTTATTCTGATCCCGTCCCGGTTTCACGGCCTGCCTGAGATGCTGCATGAATCCGGGATGACGCCGCAATGCATCTTCTTCGCTGTAACCGAACAGGTCGATGACCATCAGGTTTCGAGAATGGTCGGTCAGATCCTTTCCATTTCGATAGGCCCTGACGGGCGACGGCGCATCCTCTCGAGACAGGGCCGCAAGTGTTTTCGCCACGGCTTCGTCCACCAGAAACCCGTCCCCCATCAACTGAACGCCGCGATAGGCAAGACCAGCATTGGCCTTCAGAGGCGATGTGCGGTCCAACCCACGACCAATCGACAGATCGGCGTCAATGTCGCCAATCGTTTCCGCAAAGGTCAGGTCAGAGCCGACGGTTCCTGTCTGACCGTCATCGACCAGATTGAGCAAACGCCCTCGCCCATCCGGCGCACCCGCCTCGGCCACCGTAATCGCCACCCGCACCGAGGCGTGTCCCTCCGCCACATGCCATGGGTGATCCGGCACGGCGAAGGTCAGATGGATTGGCGAGGCGCCGGAAAGCCGCTCTTCGATCACCCGTCGCGAAAACGTCTGGGTGATCGAGTTTGTCGTGACAAACCCGAACCTTTGCAGAGCAATGGGACGCCGTGTCGCCCTGTTCCGTCCACGTGGTTTTTTGGGTCGAGCGCCTGACTTCAACACCTCATCAAATGGACCGGGCTTGCCAGCGTCGGCAGCGAGGATTTCGGCCGCCCGGTCCCACCAGACCATACCCAGGTCGGCGGAACGAAACCGACCGCCACGCGACGCCCAAACGGCCTCCGCATAGGCTGGGCGCAGGATCAGCCGCTTGTTCTTCCCGCCAATGAAAGGCGGATTCCCGACGACAAAATGAGCTTCGGGCCATGCCGGGCTGAAGGGTTCTATATATTCCACCCCGTCCACGCTTCCCGGCGCGCCACGCAGTTCACGGCAGTCCAGGATCGCGTCTCGATGCTCGATGTTATTGTATTCTTTGAGGATCGGATCGCTGGACTGGGCGCGCCCCCACATCCGATAGCTCCACTGCAGATGGCCGATCCACATGACCATCTTGACGATCCACACCGCCTGCTGGCTCCGCTCGATGCCTAGGAACTGGGCAGGCCCGACGGCGGAATAGTCTGCCTCCATCCAGTAGTTTGTTACGCCCAAACTGACCAACCGCTCGATCACCTCACCTTCCAGCACCTTCATTCGGTCCATGGCGACATAGAGGAAATTGCCAGAGCCGCAGGCGGGGTCGAGCACCTTCACTGTGCAGAGTGCGGCATGGAAGGCCTCTATGAGCTCCCTGGCCTTGGCCTTTTTGTCTGCCCGTTCAAAACTATCGGCCGTGGCCCTTACCGCCTCCCAATCCTTCCTCAAGACCTCGATCACGGTCGCCTCGACGACAGTTTCGACCAAAGGTTTGGGCGTGTAGTGGACACCGAATTCCTTGCGCTCGTCCGGCGCCAGGGCCTGTTCCATCAAGGCGCCGAAGATGGCGGGCTCAACCGCAGACCAGTCACAGTTGGCCGCAGTGCACAACAGATCCAGCTCATGCGCCGTCACAGGCATGGCGGCCTTGGCGACATACAGACTGCCGTTGAACCGCCGTATCGGATGATCCAGCACAGTGCTGTATCCGCCGCGATCCATCTCGGCGAAAAGCCTTAACAGGGTCAGATGAAGACGCGCCGCCGCGCGATCATCGCGATAGCGTTTCAGCAGGGCGGAAAAGCTGCGATCCGGGAGCAGACCGACACTGTCGGCGAACATCGCAAACACGCACTGCATGACAAAGATCGCAATCTCCTTGTCTCGGCTCGCCCGGGTGACAGGATCAAGCTTGCCATCCGGACCGCGTGGCGCACGCTCACCTATGGAGCGCACGAACTGCCCCAAAAGCCCGGCGATTTCCGTCGTCGCCGCCACGACCTTTCTTGATGGGTCCAGCGACATGGGATCCATCCAGACGGCGGCCAGCCGTTTTCGAATTTCCGGATCGCGCAAGTCATCCAATCCGATCCGGTGGGTCTCCCTATCTGGAAAGGGGGCGTACCCCTTCCCCAGCCGATCGAAGTCGGACCAAAGCTCGATTGTTCGCCCAACATCGACTGAAATCAGAAAGGGCGGCCATTCGTCGAGCGCGCGGGCGTAGTTCTCAGCCTGCGTCCTTGCATTATCCAAGCGCCGTTCGTCGGAATCCGACCAACCTTGATCCATCTGCTTGAGAGACGAACGCGCGGCCAAGCGCTTTCGCGACTGCTTCATCTCCAGCGCGAAACAGCCGCGCCGATAGCAGTCGATGAAGCCCCAGTGGGCTGTTCCATCCTGGTGAACGAACCTGACGGTCTTCTCGAAAGAGTAGTCCGGATCGTTCACGTTCACATCGTTTGGGGCCGGAACGCCCAGCAGATGACAAAACTGGATCAGGAACGAATGCGCGCAGGATCGCTTGGATCCCGGGATGTTTTTCCACTTGGCGATGAAGGTCTCGACATCCATCAGCGCATTCTCCCCCCACGAGAAATACGCCTTTAACGAGAGTTACGGACGGCTACAACTACAGATAGTTTAAATATGTTCGGTGCAACATCGGCTTGCCCAGCCAGTAGGCCAGTTCGGCGGGTCGTGTCGCATCCCAGACAGCCAGATCCGCCGCCTTGCCGATCTCGATGGTTCCAACCTCGCCCAGAATACCCAGCGCCCTCGCCGCTTCACGCGTGGCTCCGGCCAGTGCTTCTTCGGGCGTCAGGCGGAACTGGACGCAGGCCAGGTTCAGCACAACCGTCATCGACGCCACCGGCGAGGTGCCGGGATTGCAGTCCGAGGCAATGGCCATGCGAACGCCGTGCTTTCTCAGCAGATCGACCGGCGGAAGCTTGGTCTCACGCAACATCAGGAAGGCGCCGGGCAGCAGGACCGCGACCACGCCAGCCTCGGCCATGGCGATGACGCCCGCCTCGGTTGAATGTTCGATGTGGTCGGCGGACAGGGCGTGGTATCGGGCGGCCAGAGCCGCGCCGCCGCCGTCCGACAACTGATCGGCGTGCAGCTTGACCGGCAGGTTCAGCGACTGCGCCTTTTCAAACAGGCGCGACACCTCGCCCTGTGTGAAGGCGATGGGCTCGCAATAGGCGTCCACCGCATCGACCAGACCCTCGGCATGGGCGGCGGGCAGTATGTCGTCCACAGCCTTGTCCACATAGGAGGCGCGGTCCGACCGATGCTCAGGCGGAATGGCGTGCAGGCCCAGATAACTGGTGCGGACGCGGACCCCGCCCTCACGCCCGATACGCCGCGCGACACGCAGCATCTTCAGTTCACTGTCGTGATCCAGCCCATAGCCGGACTTGATCTCGATGGTGGTGACACCCGTCGCTTTAAGTCCTTCCAGACGGGCCATGGCCGAAGCGAAAAGCTCATCTTCGGACGCTTCGCGCGTCGCCTTGACCGATGAGACGATGCCGCCGCCAGACCGCGCGATCTCCTCATAGGTGGCTCCACCCAGACGTTGTTCGAACTCGCCCGAACGGTCGCCGCCGAAGACCAGATGGGTGTGACAGTCGACCAGGCCCGGCGTGACCCAACGCCCCTCCAGACGGTCGGTCTCCACAGCCTTATGCACAGGCAGATCGGCCCGCGCGCCTACCCAGACAATGCGCCGGTCCTTGATCAGGATGGCCGCATCCTCAATCGCTCCATAGGGCGCGCCGCCCTCGGTCATGGTCGCGACATGGCAGTCGATCAGCAGACGGTCGGCCTGGATCATCGGCTGGAGACTCCGCTCAGGATTTCACAGAACCAGCGCCCGACGGTCAGGGCGCTGAGGTCGCCGATCTCAAGCGACGGATCATATTCGGTCAGGTCCACGGCCCGCACCTTGGGATGGGCGCCGATCACGCGCGCAGCGTCGAAGAAGTCATGCACCGACACCCCGCCCGGTCGTGCGCCGGGGCTGGCGGGCCATTGGCTGCGGTCGATCACATCGATGTCGAAATCGACATAGATGACCTCGCACAGGGCCGACAGACGCTCCAGTTCCTCGGCGACCACGACCGCCAGACCGCGTTCGCGGCATTCGCGCGCCATGCGGACGCTGATGCCCGCCGCCTTGGCTTTTTCATGGGCGCGGCGGGTGTTGGCGAAGGGGGCCAGACCGATCTGGCTGATGCGGGCGCCGTCCAGACCGTCGTCCAGCAGGGCCTGAATGGGGTTGCCGTTGGTCAGGCCCTGATCCGTGTCGCGCAGGTCGAAATGGGCGTCCAGCGTCAGGACGCCGACACGGTCTAATCCCAGAGCGTGGGCGCCCGGCCTTGTGATGGCGTTGTTGCCGCCGATGAGGATAGTCAGCGCCCGATGCGCTTGGGCCTTCACCGCATCGCGCACAGGCTCAAAAGCGTCGGCGGGCGAAACGGCCTTCAGCGCCACATCGCCTGCGTCATGCACCTGAACCGCCAGTTCCAGACCGGTCTCGACATCATAGGTCGACAGACGCGGCAGCACGGACCGGAACGCCTTTGGACCCAGATCGCAGCGTCCCGGCGTCAGCGAGCGCTCGTTCAACGGCGCACCGATCACGGCGACGGGGGCGTCGGGATGATGGCCCACCAGATCGGCGACGGAACGCCAGCCAAGGGCCTCAGACGGCTCGTTCATGCTCATTCTTTCGTCGGGGCTTTGGTCGGAGAAAAGCGCGCAACCAGATCATAGGCCGCGCCGGGGAAGGTCTGCCACGCCCAGGTGACCGCCTGACCGTCACGCCACGTCCGGCGCTCCAGCCGCAGGCAGGGCGTGCCGTCCGTCAGGCCCAGACGCGTCGCCGTCTCGCCGTCTGCGCCCACGGCGGAGATACGGTGCTCGGCCTCAGTCCAGGGCATGTGCGCCAACAGCCAGCCGCCCGGAGGGGCAGCGGTGAAGTCTGCCTGCTCAGCCTCCGGCGCCGTGGTCAGAGAAATCAGGCGCCGCTCCAGCGTGAACGGCATGGCGTCGGCCAGATGCAGCGTCTCCAGTTCGATCACCCGTGCGCCCATTCCGTCTTCGTCGGCTCGCGTCGGGCGCACGATGCGCAGCAGCAGCCGGTGCGAATAGGCCAGCCCCCTGCCCTCGATCTCGGACTGAATGTCGGGGATGGCGACCAGGGCCGACGAATGCACCGGCGGATGCGCCACCACGGTTCCAGCGCGCCTGCGCCGCACCACCAGCCCGCGCGCCGACAGATCGGTCATGGCCCGCGACACCGTCATTCGCGCACAACCGTATTCGGCCAACAACTCAGCCTCAGTCGGAATGCGAAAGCCCGGACGCCATTCGCCAGAGGCGATGCGACGCTCGATGTCGCTGGCGATCCGCCGATGCAGGGGCTCAATATCCATGTTCGAACCCTGCCCCTTGCACGCAATAATGTCTAGACATTAGACTACCTCCACAACGCACGACGACGGACGACCGTCGCATGGAGGATTGATGACCGCCACGCCCAACACCCGCGTCATCCGCAGCCCGCGTGGGCCGGAAATGACCGCCAAGACCTGGGCGGCCGAGGCCGCGCTGCGCATGCTGATGAACAACCTCGATCCCGAGGTGGCCGAACGCCCGGAAGACCTCGTGGTCTATGGCGGCATCGGCAAGGCGGCGCGGAACTGGCAGGCGTTCGACCACATCGTCGAGGAACTGCGCGCGCTGGAGGCCGACCAGACCCTGCTGGTCCAGTCGGGCAAGCCGGTCGGCGTATTCCGCACCCATGCCGACGCGCCGCGCGTGCTGATCGCCAACTCCAACCTGGTGCCGAAATGGGCGACGTGGGAGCATTTCAACGAACTCGATAAGAAGGGTCTGGCCATGTACGGCCAGATGACCGCCGGATCGTGGATCTACATCGGCACCCAGGGCATCGTCCAAGGCACCTATGAGACCTTCATGGAGGCGGGCCGCCAGCATTATGACGGCGACTGGTCGGGCAAGTGGATCCTGACGGCAGGCCTGGGCGGCATGGGCGGCGCACAGACGCTGGCCGCGACCATGGCAGGCGCATCCTGCCTGGCGGTCGAATGCCAACGCAGCCGAATCGAGATGCGCCTGCGCACCCGCTACCTCGACGTCATGGCCGAGACATTGGACGAAGCCCTGGCCCTGATCGAAGACGCAAAGGCGACCGGAAAAGCTATATCTGTCGGTCTGTTAGGAAACGCAGCCGATGTTCTGCCTGAACTGGTCAAGCGCGGCGTTCGACCCGATCTGGTCACCGACCAGACCAGCGCCCACGACCTGATCAACGGCTATCTGCCGTCTGGCTGGACCGTCGCGGAGTGGGAAGACAAGCGCGTGTCCGACCCGGCCGCCGTCACCGCCGCCGCCAAGACATCCATCGTCGAACACGTCAAGGCGATGCTGGCCTTCCAGGCCATGGGCATCCCGACGACCGACTATGGCAACAACATCCGTCAGGTCGCCTTTGACGAAGGCGTCGAGAACGCCTTCGACTTCCCCGGCTTTGTCCCCGCCTATATCCGCCCGCTGTTCTGTCGTGGGATCGGGCCGTTCCGCTGGGCGGCGCTGTCGGGCGATCCCGAAGACATCCGCAAGACGGATGCGGCGATGAAGAAACTGTTCCCCGACAACGCGGGCCTGCACCGCTGGCTGGACATGGCGGGCGAGCGGATCGCCTTCCAGGGCCTGCCCGCCCGCATCTGCTGGATCGGTCTGGGCGATCGCCATCGCGCGGGCCTGATGTTCAACGAGATGGTGGCGTCGGGCGAACTGTCGGCCCCCATCGTCATCGGCCGCGACCATCTGGACTCAGGCTCGGTCGCCAGCCCGAACCGCGAAACCGAGTCAATGATGGATGGATCGGACGCCGTGTCCGACTGGCCGCTGCTGAACGCCCTGCTGAACACAGCCTCGGGCGCCAGCTGGGTGTCGCTGCACCACGGCGGCGGGGTCGGCATGGGCTACTCGCAGCACTCAGGCGTCGTCATCGTCGCCGACGGCACGCCGGAAGCCGCCAAACGTCTGGAGCGCGTTCTGTGGAACGACCCGGCCACCGGCGTCATGCGCCATGCCGACGCCGGATATGACATCGCCAAGGACGCAGCGCGTGAGCACGGCCTGAACCTTCCGTCGCTGAAATGACCCTCTCCCGGCGGGAGAGGGAGATCGCGCACGGCGGCGCAGCCGTCGTTCTGGCGCGCTCGGGTGAGGGTTCGATGCCCGACATCCGCCCAATTCGGCCCCTCACCCTTTCGCGCGAGGAACGATCGCTTCGCTCTCGTGCGCTCAAGCCCTCTCCCGCTGGGAGAGGGTTCGTGAACTTGGAACTGAAACCATGACCCCCATCACCATCGGCGCCGCGCCTCTTACTCTGGCCCAACTGCGCGCCGTTCTCGACGGCCCCGTGAAGGTCGAACTGACGCCCACCGCCTGGGCCAATGTGGACAAGGGCGCGGCGGTTGTCGCCGCCATCGTGGCCGAAGGGCGCACCGTCTATGGCGTGAACACGGGGTTCGGCCTGCTGGCCAACACCTCCATCGCGCCCGAAGATCTGGAGACCCTGCAACGCAATCTGGTGCTCAGCCACGCCTGCGGCGTCGGCGCCCTGCTGCCGGATGCGGTGACGCGGCTGCTGATGGTGCTGAAGATCGCGTCCCTGTCGCGTGGTGCATCAGGTATTCGACACAAGACACTGGAAACGCTTGTTTCATTGGTCAACGCCGACATCCTGCCGTGCATCCCATCCAAGGGATCGGTCGGGGCGTCCGGCGATCTGGCGCCGCTGGCCCATATGTCCTGCGTCCTGATCGGCGTGGGCGAAGCGCGGCTGAACGGCGAGACGCTGGATGCCGAAACCGCCCTGTCGCGCATTGGCCTGACGCCGCTGACGCTGGGCCCGAAAGAAGGTCTGGCCCTGCTGAACGGCACCCAGTGTTCGACGGCTCTGGCTCTGGCCGGCCTGTTCGCTGCCGAGGCCGTGTTCGCCGCAGGCGTCGCGGCCGGCGCCTTGTCGGTTGATGCGCTGAAGGGGTCCGACGCCCCGTTCGATCATCGCATCCACGCCCTGCGTGGACAGCCCGGTCAGATCGCCGTCGCCGCCCGCCTGCGTGAGTTGATCAGCGGCTCAGCCATTCGCGACAGCCACCGTGACGACTGCACCAAGGTGCAGGACCCCTATTCGCTGCGCTGCCAGCCTCAGGTCATGGGCGCGATCCTTGACGTGCTGAACAACGCCGCCGCCACGCTGGAGCGCGAGGCCAATGCGGTGACCGACAATCCGCTGGTCTTCATCGAAGACGGCGACGTGATCTCAGGAGGAAACTTCCACGCAGAACCCGTTGCTTTTGCAGCAGATCAGATCGCCATGGCCCTGTGCGAGATCGGCAATATCTCCGAGCGCCGCACCTCCATACTGGTCGATCCGAAGATGAGCGAACTGCCTGCTTTCCTGGTCAAGGAGAGCGGCCTGAACTCCGGCTTCATGATCGCACAGGTGACGGCGGCGGCCCTGATCGCCGAGAACCGCATGGTCGCCCATCCGTGCAGCATCGACACTGTGCCGACCAGCGCCAATCAGGAAGACCACGTGTCGATGGCCACCCACGGCGCGCGTCGCCTGCTGGACATGGCCGAGAACACGGCGACCGTGGTCGGCATCGAACTGCTGGCCGCCGCACAGGGGATCGAGTTCCACCGCCCGCTGGCCAGTTCGCCTGCGCTGGAACAGGTCTTCGCCATCGTCCGCGAAGCCGCCGCCCCCTACACGTCCGACCACTATTTCGCGCCCGACATCGCCCGCGCGACAGATGGCGTGCGGGCCGGTCGTTACCGGCCCTTCGCTGAGGGCCTGCTGCCTTCAAATTGATGAGCGATTTGTAACGCCTGCGCGCCTCGACTTGCCCCTTCCCCGCGCCTAGGCACGGGGAAGGTTGGTAGGAACAAGGATCGCCGGATGAGAACTACTCTTTTAGCGGCCATTTGCGCCGCTTTCCTGACGGCGCTTCCCGCTGTCGCCCAAGAGGCTACGCCTGAACCCATTCAGGTCATGGTGCTGGGCACATTCCACTTCGATAATCCGGGCCTCGACTACCGGAATGCGCAGGTGGACGACATGCTAACGCTCGCACGACAGGCGGAGATAGCGCACGTGACCGAGGCCCTGTCACGCTTTCGACCAACCAAGGTCGGCGTGGAATGGAAGCCCGGCGCCGCCGACGCGGATTATGAGCGCTACAAGGCAGGCACATTACCCCCTACGCGCGACGAGATCGTGCAAATCGGTTTCCGCATCGCCAAGGCGAATGGATTGCCGGTTGTCTACGGGCTGGACACGCCAATGAGCCTGCCATTCGACGACACCCTAGCCTTTGCTCAAACGCATGATCGTCAAGACATCATCGATCATATCGGTGTCGTCAGCGACGCAAACGTGGCGGCACAGGAAGCGACGCTTCGCGACAAGGGTGTCGCAGCGACATTTCGTCTGCTCAACGACAGTGCTTCGGCCCTAGCTTCTCATGGCCTGTATCGCGAGCTTCTGATGCTTGGCGCAGGCGATCAACAACCCGGCCTGGAGACAGTACTCGCCTGGTACAAGCGCAACCTCGGCATCTGTGCTCACCTGTTGCAAACGGCCCAACCTGGTGACCGCGTTCTGGTCATGTTCGGTGCAGGCCACCTGCCCCTGCTACAGCAGTGCGTCAGGGAAACGCCCGGTTATGTGCTCGTTGACGCCCTCGACTATCTACCGAACGATTGACGACCGCCAAGGTCAGCCTGCCAGAATACCCAGGTGTTCCAGCAGGATCATCGTACCCAGACCGATCAGAGCAAGGCCGCCGACGAACTCGGCGGCCTTGCCGAATTTGGCGCCCACAGCCTTGCCGATCAGCAGGCCGATGGTGGTCAAGACGAAGGTGGTGAAGCCGATCGAGGCGGCGATCACCCAGATGTTCGCGCCCAGGAAGGCCAAGCCCACGCCGACAGCGGCGGCGTCGATGCTGGTGCCGATGGCGGTGGCGATCAGAGCCCAACGTCCGGTGCGACGAGGTGCTGCGTCCTCTTCCGCATCGCGCGGCTTGCACGCCTCCCAGATCATCTTGCCGCCGACCGCGCCCAGCAGGCCGAAGGCGATCCAGTGGTCGATCTGCTCGACAAATCCCGCCGCTGCGATGCCCAGCGCCCACCCGATCAGAGGGGTGATGCCCTCAATGACACCGAAGACGAGACCCGTTTTGACGGCGTCGATCCAGTTGGGGCGATGCGACGCGCCGCGACCGATGGCGGCGGCGAAAGCGTCCGTCGACATGCTGAGGGAGAGGATCGCGATGGCTCCTGGGGTCATAAGCAACTTCCACCGGACGCAGAGCAACGCACTCCACTCCGGCCGGTGCGGCGGTGGAACGCGCTGGTCTCGCTAGGCGGTGGTTCCGCTGATCGCGCCACGCGCCGAAGCGCGAGTGTGTTGACCCGATCCCGACTTGGCGTCGGAAGCTACTCCCCAACAGGAAGCGGTCCCCTACACGCTGACTCGGGGCCTTGGCAACCGCGTCGGGCGTGGGGTCAATTGGCGGCGGCGGGCGTGCGTCCGATGGTTTCGGGTTCGCTGTCGTCCTCCAGCGCGCCCAGTTCGCCACGCTCCCTCGCCTTGCGGCCATAGACCCATTCGAACACCGGCGAGGTCATCAGGGTGGTCACAATGGCCATCAGCACCAGCATCGAGAACAGGGCCGGACCGATGATGCCCTTCTGCAATCCGATGTTGAGGATGATCAGCTCCATCATGCCGCGCGCGTTCATCAGCACGCCTATGCCCATGGCGGTGGGATTGTCGTGACCGGTCACCCGCGCCGCCGCCCAGCAGGCCACGGCCTTGGACAGAATGGAGCCGACCAAAATGACCAGAGCCACGCCCAGCAGCGACAGGCTGGACACCATGGTCAGTTGAGTGTTCAGGCCCGAGAAGGTGAAGAACATCGGCACCAGAACGACCAGAGCGAACGGCTCAAGCTGACGCTTCAGCTCGCGGGTCAGAACGCCGCGCGGCATGGCGGCGCCCAGGATGAAGCCGCCGAATACTGAATGCAGCCCCGCTGCATCCATGGCCCAGGCGCACAGCATGAACAGCACCAGCACGGCGCCCAGCAGCGCCGGGCTGAGCTTGCCCTCGCGCTCGGCCATGCGGGCCAGCGGCGCCAGCAGTTTCGGCCCCATGGTCAGCATCAGACCCGCGAACAGGCCGCCGCCGACGATGGCCTTGACCGCAACGGTGGACCCGCCGCCCATGCTGGCCAGAACCAGCGCTCTTAAAGCATGCGGCGGGTTCGACGAGCAGTT
>NZ_JABAZW010000066.1:0-10000 GCF_018608325.1 Brevundimonas sp.
GTGCGGCGCACTCATCAGTTTCTGGATCGCCGCCAGCGTCTCCAGTGCCAGAGGCCGGGCACGCGGATCGTCCAGCACCCGATGCGCCGCAGACAGGGCGAACAGAACAAAGGCCAGATCATAGAGGTCCGGCGTCTCGTCGATCACCGTGCCATCATCATTGGTCGCGCTGACCCACAGGCCGTCGTCGCGCTGACAAAGGGCGATCATTTGGTCCAGACCGGTCTGCGCCACGGCGCGTCCGGCCTGCCACCCCAAGGCAGCCGCTTCACAGAAGACATAGACCTGACGGGCCTGCACACGCGTGCGGCGTCGCAAGCCTGTTACAGGCTGCGCCTCGAAATCCAACTGTTCGAAGAAGCGGCCATCCGCGCCAACGCCCCGCTCTGCCCACAGTGGCAGGGCGTGCTGGAACAGCCAGTTCGAAACCTTGTCCTGAGTGACGGAAAGACGGGTCATGACATCGGCTTAGGGCGCAAGCGGCCGGGTGCCAAGGGGGGCTTACGTTGCAAAGGGCAACGCGAAGTGACGCTCGGGCGTTTGGCGCTGACGGATGATCTTGCTAGGAGGGCGGCCACATTCGCGGCCTGTCTCGGCAGACCGCCGCCCATCCTTCGTGGCCCTATCCTTCGTGGAGAGCGACCCTCATGATCCCCTTCATCGACCTTCAGGCCCAGCGCCTTCGCCTTGGCGGCAAGATCGAGGCCGCCGTTCAGGACGCCGTCGTCGGCGGGGCCTGGGTCATGGGGCCGCAGGTTCGTCAGTTCGAGGCCGATCTGGCCACCTTCGGCCAGGCCAAGCACGCACTCGGCTGCGCCAACGGCACTGACGCCCTGGCCCTGCCGCTGATGGCATGGGGCGTGGGGCGTGGCGACGCGGTCTTTGTTCCCAGCTTCACCTTCGCCGCCACCGCCGAGGTCGTGCCATGGTTCGACGCAGAGCCCGTCTTCATCGACGTGGACGCCGACACCTACAATATGGACGCCGGTCACCTTGAGGCCGCCATCGAGGCGACCCTGAAGGAAGGCCGTCTGACCCCGCGTGTGGTCATCGCCGTGGACCTGTTCGGCCAGCCCGCCGATTACGCGGCCATCAAGACTGTCTGCGACAAGCACGGCCTGAAGCTGATCTCGGATTCTGCGCAAGGCTTCGGCTGCACCATCAATGGCGAACATCCGCTGAAATGGGCCGACGTCACCACCACCAGCTTCTTCCCGGCCAAACCTCTGGGCTGCTACGGCGACGGCGGCGCGGTGCTGACCAATGACGACGAACTGGCGCAGTTGATGGATTCCATCCGCGTGCACGGCAAAGCCGTCGCCGTGGACCTGAAGGACCGCACCTTCGACCACGATCCCAAATATCTGAACATGCGCATCGGCCTGAACAGCCGTCTGGACACCATCCAGGCCGCCGTCCTGATCGAAAAGCTGAAGGTCTTCGGTCAGGAGATCGAATGGCGCAACGCCGCCGCCGCCCGTTACAACGAAGGCCTGCGCCCGCACGTCGCCAAGGTTCCCGACGTGCCGACCGGCAATATCTCCAACTGGGCGCAATATACGATCGAGCATCCGAACCGCGACGCCCTTGCCGCGCACCTGAAGGAACAGGGTGTGCCGACGGCGGTCTATTATCCGATCCCGCTGCACCTGCAGCCCGCCTATGAACACTATCCGCGCGGACCGCAGGGGCTGCCGGTTACCGAGCGCCTGAAGAACGTGGTCATCAGCCTGCCGATGCACGCAGATCTGGACGCCGCGACGCAGGACAAGATCATCGCCGCCGTCGCCAGCTTTAAGGGTTAAGTCCATGTCGAACACAGCCCCCCTCAAGATCGGCGTCGCTGGCGCAGGCGTCATGGGCCGCAACCATGCGCGGGTCGCCGCCGAAATGCGCGAGTTCGACCTGACGACCATCTTCGACCCGGACGCCGTGACGGCGGAAGGCGTCGCCGCCGCCTATGGCGCATCGCCGGTCACGACGGCTCAGGCCTTTGTCGACGCCGGTCTGGACGCCGCCGTCGTCGCCACGCCCAATCGCTTCCATGCCGAGGTCGGGGTGGCCCTGCTGGAAAAGGGCGTTCACGTCCTGATCGAGAAGCCTATCGCCGCCACCGTCGCCGACGCCCAGCGCATGATCGACGCGGCCAAGGCCAATAACCGCGTCCTGATGGTCGGTCAGGTCGAGCGGTTCAATCCGGCGGTGGAAGCGGTCAAACGCGCCCTTGCCGACGACGAGATCATCTCCATCCAGATCACCCGCGTCGGCCCCTTCCCGCCCCGCATGGGCGAGGTCGGGGTGGTCATCGACCTGGCCGTGCATGACATCGACATCATCCGTCACCTGACTGGCGCGGAAATCACTGAGGTCCAGCCTCAGTTGGCCCGCACCCGCGCGGACCGCGAAGACACGGCCCTGCTGCAGTTCCGTCTGGACAACGGGGTGATCGCCCACATCACCACCAACTGGGTCACGCCCTACAAGACCCGCACGCTTCAGGTCGCCACCAAGACAAAATTCATCGTCGCCGATCTGATCACCCGTCAGGTCACCGAATATTTCGGCCAGCAGCCGGACGGCTCCTATTCGACGCGGATGCTGAACTCCTGGCCGGCGGAACCGCTGAAGAAAGAACTGGAGGCCTTCGCCCGCGCCATCACCACCGGCGAAACGGCGGCGGTGACCGGCGAGGACGGTCTGCGCAACCTTGAGGTCGCCCTGCGCTGTCTTGGCGAACTCTAGACCGGACTGATAAAGCCGCGTTCTCGCCGCAAAGCCTGCCGACACAGGAAGCCATGCGCCAACTGATCGCCTCCACCGTCGTCGCCCTGACCGCTGTTTGCGCGGCGGCGCCCGCCCATGCCGACACCCGGTTTTTGGCCTATAACGCCACCGACCGGATAACCTCAGCCATGACCAAGGGCATCACGCTTGAGGTGCGGCGCGGCCTGTTCGGCGCGGTCAGCGTGAACCGGCTGTTCTCGACGACGGCGCGCGGATCGGCGACGTTGGAGAGCGGCGGCCCGGACGGGGTGCGGCGCGCCCTGCCTGCGGGGGCGCGTGAGACCGACCTTTACGCCATCAGCCAGACCGTTGGCGACGGTCGTGGCCTGTCGCGCGCCCTGTGCCCCGGCTCGGACCGGACCTGGCTGGTGCTGAGCCGCGTGCGCGCCGCCCGCCCCCTGACCATGCAGGCGGTCGGCCAATGGGCGGATGGAACCTTCCGGCATTGCACGACGCTGAGCTATGAGTGGCGGGGCGAATGGGCGACATCGCCCGGATCAACCGCCCCTGTGCCCGATTGATTCTCGGGACGTTCATTACTCTGTTCCAGGATGGGAGCATGACGACGACTGCTCCCTCGACCAACGGCGCCCCGCCGAAATGGGCCATGCTGGGCATCGGCCTGGGCGCCTTCGCCGCCGTGCTGATCGGCGCCTTCGGGGTCGAACCTGTCCTGAACCAACTGCTGACGGCGACGGCACACGCCCCTCGCCATGCCGCCCACGGCAAGGTGGTGGTCGGCGAGACCCTATTGTCCGGCCATTATGATGCGGCCGAAGGCGGGCGCAGCCTGGAGGCCGAAGGGGGCGCTTTGGTCATGGACAATGGCAAGCGCATTGTGTCCGCCCCCCACCGACTGGTCGCTGCCGACGAAAAGGCCACCGCTTCATCCACATTTGCGGGCGTGATGGCGGTTCCGGCCCAGGCCCAGATCGAGGTCCGTCGCGTGGTGTCGGACGAGGGGTCGCACCTGTGTGACGGCCAGCTGGTCGGCTGGCTGGCGTTTGCGGTCCGTCAGGACGGCTTCGTCCTGCTGCCGGTTCTGCAAGGGCCGCCGCCCGGCGCCCTGCTGGCTGAAGAACGCCTGTGCGACCTGCAGGACTTCAAACATTGAGGACGGGTCTGGTTCTGGCGGTTCTGGCCGGCTGGATCGCCGCCTTGCTGACATGGACCACGCCGACGCGCCTGCACGCCGTAGATTCAGCAGAGGCTGTTACTGTGCTGGTGCTGGACAATGGGTTTCACACTGATCTGGCCGTGCCGCGTCAGGCCTTGATGCAGCGCGACGGGCCGCTGGCGCAGGCGGTTTCGACCCTTGCGCCCGGCGACTGGATTCTGATCGGCTGGGGCGATGCCAAGTTCTATGTCGATCAGAGCCCCATCTCGGATCGCCTGCCTGACGGCGCCCGCGCCTTCTTCCGGCCCGGCAATCCTTCCGTCGTGATGCTGAACCCGGAAAGCGCAGATCCCCGCACCCGCTATGGCGCGCATGAGCGAGCGGAACTGACGCTCTCACGCACAGACTTCGACCGGATGGCGGCGCGGATCGAGGCCTCGCTGGACCTGTCCAGCGGCACCCCGCGCGTTGCTGCCGCCCGCCCCGGCGACGCCGCCCGCTTCTTCGCCAGCCGCGAAACCTTCTCGATCCTGCATCTGTGCAACCACTGGACAGCGGGTGTTCTGAACGCAGGCGGAGTGTCGGTGCGACCCGCGCGGTCCATCGCCTCTAGCGAAGTCATGCGCTCTGTCCGAGCGGCAAAACTGGACACAGCGGCTCCACGCGCCTAGACCGCCCGCCTTTCGCTTATCCGGTCGGGTCCGAGCCCCGGCGGGCGATAAAAAGGAGCGGCCAATGGCCCACAAGCAACATACCCGTAACGCCTCCGGCCCCGCCGGACCCAGCCAGCGCCAATTGCGCGCAGGCGAACTGATCCGTCACGCCCTGGTCGATATCCTGCGTGAAGAAGAGATTCACGACGAGGCCCTGTTGGGCGTCTCCGTCACCGTGACCGAGGTGCGGCTGTCGCCGGACCTGAAACACGCCACCTGTTTTGTCGAACCTCTGGGCGCGGGCGTCGAGACGGCGCCGACCAACGGTCACGAGAGCGAGATCATCAAGGCGCTGAACGTCCACGCCAAATTCCTGCGCGGGCAACTGGGCCGTCGTCTGGATATGAAGTTCACGCCCGACCTGCGTTTCCGCCACGACGACAGCTTCGATGCGGCCAGCCACATGGACCGCCTGTTCGCCGATCCGCGCATCCAGGCCGATCTGACGGCTCCGGACGACGAGAACGAGCAATGACGACCCGGCCTCAAGCAGCGCCAAGCGCGATAGGCCAAGCATAATGGGGCGCAAGAAGAAGGGCGATATCGTCGACGGCTGGGTCTGCCTGGACAAGCCGTTCGAGATGGGATCGACGGAAGCCGTCAGCCGCATCCGTCGCCTGTTCAACGCCCAGAAGGCCGGTCACGCAGGCACGCTTGACCCGCTGGCCAGCGGCATCCTGCCCATCGCCCTGGGCGAGGCGACCAAGACTGTGCCCATGATGATGGAGGCGCAGAAGATCTATCGCTTCACCATCAACTGGGGCGTCTCGACCGACAGCGTGGATCGCGAGGGCGAGATCATTGGCCGTTCCGACGTGCGCCCGACCGTGGATCAGGTGAAGGCCGCCCTGCCCGCCTTCGTCGGCGAGATCGACCAGACCCCGCCGCGCTTTTCCGCCATCAAGGTGGACGGCGCCCGCGCCTATGATCTGGCGCGTGACGGCGTGGAGTTCGAGCTTCAGGCCCGCCGCGTGACCATCCATTCCGCCGAGGTCAGCGACGCCCCCGACGCCGACCACGTTGAAATCACCATCCGCACCGGCAAGGGCGTCTATGTGCGTTCTCTGGCGCGTGATCTGGCGGCGGTTCTGGGCGCCGAGGGCCACGTCAGCGCATTGCGTCGTGAACTAGTCGGCCCGTTCAGCACGGAAAATGCCGTCACTCTGGATTCTCTGGAGGAAATGGTGCATAGGAGCGCCGCCTCGGAAGGCTTGCTTCCCGTTGCGACCGCCCTGGACGACATCCCGGAGCTGGCCGTCACGGACCAGGACGCCTTCTCGCTTCGGCAGGGACGCCCGATCGTTCTGCTTCCCCGTCAGGTGGAAACCCTCAAGGATCGTCTTCGCGACGGTTCGCGCACGGTTTCAGCCTTTCAGGGCCAGACCCTCGTCGCACTCTGTCAGTTGCGGGCCGGCCGGTTAGAACCCGACCGCGTTTTCAATCTTTCCTGATCGCCTGATCAGGGGACTCCAACCCGGCCTCAAGTAGCGCGAAGCGCGGTAGGCCACCAAGGGAGACTTACGATGTCGGTTACTGCTGAACGCAAGCACGAGATCATCGCCGATAACGCCCGCACCGCTGGCGACACCGGCTCGGCCGAGGTTCAGGTCGCGATCCTGTCGGAACGCATCGCCAACCTGACCGAACACTTCAAGACCCACAAGAAGGACAACCACTCGCGTCGTGGCCTTCTGAAGATGGTGTCGCAACGTCGCCGCCTGCTCGACCACCTGAACAAGGTCGACGCCGGTCGCTACCAGGCGCTCATCGCCAAGCTGGGCCTTCGCCGCTAAGGCGCGGGACCGCGATAAAGATCATTTCGAGGCGCGGGCGGTCACGTCCGCGCCTCGTTGTGTTCCTAGAGCCTGATCGGTTGAGAGGAAATCGCTTCGCGATTTCATCGATGCCGTGAATCAGGCTCCAGATTTAAAGCTAGAGCTGGCTCTAGCTGTTG
Organism: Brevundimonas sp.; assembly: GCF_018608325.1. Lineage (GTDB taxonomy): Bacteria > Pseudomonadota > Alphaproteobacteria > Caulobacterales > Caulobacteraceae > Brevundimonas. The sequence goes on from NZ_JABAZW010000066.1 coordinate 6,569, forward strand.
CTTAACCCGCGCGCCGCGGGACTGAAACCGGCGCAGACGCGAGGGCCAGGTCGGTCCTCACCGGGTTTTCCGCGATGGCGCGGCGACCCACGGGGCAAGGGGCTGAACGCCCGGCGCTCCACTCCCAATGATGGGACCCAATGTTGCAAGCCCGGGCGGGAATACGCCCGCCGGGATACGAAAGACGAAATATGTTCGATATCAAACGCAAGACGATCGAGTGGGCCGGACGCCCGCTGACCCTGGAAACGGGCCGCATCGCCCGTCAGGCCGACGGCGCCGTGCTGGCGACCTACGGCGAGACCGTGGTTCTGGCCACCGTCGTCTATGGCCGCGCGCCCAAGCCGGGCCTGGATTTCTTCCCCCTGACCGTCAACTACCAGGAAAAGACCTTCGCCGCTGGCAAGATCCCCGGTGGTTACTTCAAGCGTGAAGGCCGTCCGTCGGAAAAGGAAACCCTGGTTTCCCGCCTGATCGACCGTCCGATCCGCCCGCTGTTCGTCAAGGGCTTCAAGAACGAGACGCAGGTCGTCATCACCGTTCTGCAGCACGACATGGAAAACGACCCGGACGTTCTGGGCATGGTCGCGGCCTCGGCTGCTCTGACCATCTCGGGCGTGCCCTTCATGGGCCCGATCGGCGCTGCACGCGTCGGCCTGATCGACGGTGAGCTGGTCCTGAACCCGACCGTCGACCAGATTCCCGCCTCGGAGCTGGACCTGGTTGTCGCCGGTACGCAAGACGCCCTGATGATGGTCGAATCCGAAGCCAAGGAGCTTTCGGAAGAGAAGATGCTCGAAGCCCTGATGTTCGCTCACGCGGGCATGCAGCCGGTGATCGACGCCATCATCGACCTGGCCGAACACGCCGCCAAGGAGCCCTTCGACTTCCAGGCCGAAGACCACTCCGACGTCGTCGCCTCGATCAAGAAGCTGGTCGGCGAAGACATCAAGGCCGCCTACGCACACCCCGGCAAGTACGACCGTCGCTCGGGCGTCGACGCCGCCAAGAAGACCGCCGCCGCCGCTCTGGTGAAGACCGACGAGAACCCCGAGGGCGTCGATTCGTCCAAGTTCTCGGCCGCCTTCAAGGAATGTGAAGCCGACGTCCTGCGTCGCGACATCATCGAGAACGCACACCGCGTCGACGGCCGCGCCCTGGACAAGGTCCGCGCCATCGTGTCGGAAGTCGGCGTCCTGCCGCGCACCCACGGTTCGTCGCTGTTCACGCGCGGCGAAACCCAGGCTCTGGTCGTCGCCACCCTGGGCACCGGCGAAGACGAGCAGTACATCGATAGCCTGCAGGGCACCTACAAAGAGAGCTTCCTGCTGCACTACAACTTCCCTCCCTATTCGGTGGGTGAAGCGGGCCGCATGGGTTCGCCCGGCCGTCGCGAAATCGGTCACGGCAAGCTGGCCTGGCGCGCGATCCGTCCGATGCTGCCGTCGAAGGAAGACTTCCCATACACCATCCGTCTGGTCTCCGAGATCACCGAGTCGAACGGCTCGTCCTCGATGGCTACGGTCTGCGGTTCGTCGCTGGCCCTGATGGACGCGGGCGTTCCGCTGATCCGTCCGGTCTCGGGCATCGCCATGGGCCTGATCCTGGAGCCGTCGGGCGAGTTCGCCATCCTGTCGGACATCCTGGGTGACGAAGATCACCTGGGCGACATGGACTTCAAGGTTGCAGGCACCTCGGAAGGCATCACCAGCCTTCAGATGGACATCAAGGTCGCCGGCATCACCAAGGAGATCATGGAACAGGCTCTGACGCAGGCTTCGGCCGGCCGCCTCCACATCCTGGACGAAATGTCCAAGGCCATGGATGCGCCGCGCACCGAACTGGGCGAGCACGCTCCGAAGATCGAAACCATCAAGATCGCCGTCGACAAGATCCGTGAAGTGATCGGTTCGGGCGGCAAGGTGATCCGCGAGATCGTCGAGAAGACCGGCGCCAAGATCGACATCGGCGATGACGGCACCATCAAGGTCGCCGCCAACGACCAGGAGAAGATCGACGCCGCCAAGGCCTGGATCCAGTCCATCGCCTCGGAACCGGAAGTCGGCACCATCTACTCCGGCAAGGTCGTGAAGGTCGTTGATTTCGGCGCCTTCGTGAACTTCTTCGGCGCCAAGGACGGTCTGGTCCACGTGTCCCAGATCGCTCTGGAACGCGTCGCCAACCCGGCCGACGTCCTGTCGGAAGGCCAAGAGGTCAAGGTCAAGTTCCTGGGCTTCGACGACCGCGGCAAGACCAAGCTGTCGATGAAGGTCGTCGATCAGACCACGGGTGAAGACCTGACGGACAAGATCAACGCCGAACGCGCCGAGCGTGGCGAAGCCCCGCTGTCGGAAGACACCGGCGGCCGTCCCAAGCGTGAAGGCGGCGGTGATCGCGGTGGCGATCGCGGACGTCGTCGTCGCGACTAAGCTTCGTCCATAGGCTGAAACGAGAAGGCCCCGCTGGCGACAGCGGGGCCTTTTTGTTTGGGCGCTACCGACCGCGACGCGTTCGCCGGCGGCTTGAGCGCAAACCTCAGGCCGCGCATTCCTTGGGCTTGGTCTCACCCGGCCCGTACATGGCGCAAGATCGGTCGATCTCGCCCTGAATCAGGGCGCAGGGATTGGCTGCGTTGCAGGGTGGATGAGTGGCAGGGCTGACCTGGATGCAGCGTTGCACCAGACGCGCCGAGGCCGCCGCGCCTATCGCGTCGCGGCACGGCTCATCCGTCACCGGCACGGCGCGCGGCGCCATGTCCGGGCCTTCGGGAATACTGGCTTGAGGGTCTTCAGGCGAAACGGGTGGCGGCGTCTGGATCGGCGTCATCGCCGGGCCGGAGGGCGTTTCGGCGGGCGCGGGCGCAGCCGCCGGAGCAGGATCGGCAGGCGCCGCAGTACGCTGACAGGCGGACGCCGCCAGGGCCAGCGCAAGGACGGAACAGGCGAACAGGGATCGGCGCATCGGGCTCTCCGGGTCCTCGGGACAGGTCACCGACACGATGACCCGTCCTGCAAACGCGCGAAACCCCTTATCGGCGCACAGCTTCCAGCGCCGCCTTTTGCAGGGCGAACAGTTCAGTGCAGCCGATCTCGGCCAGTGAGAACAGGCGGTCGAACTCGGCGCGAGAGAAGCCACGCTTTTCGCCGGTGGCCTGAACCTCGACGATCTGGCCCGATCCCGTCAGGACGAAGTTGGAATCCGCCTCGGCTTCCGAATCCTCCTCATAGTCCAGGTCCAGCACCGGCACGCCGTCACACACGCCGCACGACACCGCCGCCACCTGATCCAGAATGGGGTCAGCCTTCAGCACGCCCTCGTCGCGCAGATAGTTCAGCGCCGAACTCATGGCGACCCAGGCGCCGGTGATGGAGGCGGTGCGGGTGCCGCCGTCGGCTTGCAGCTCGTCGCAGTCGATCCAGATCGTCTTACCTG
>NZ_JABAZW010000066.1:10010-10525 GCF_018608325.1 Brevundimonas sp.
CCGCCGTCGGCCTGAATGACGTCGCAGTCGATAAGCACCTGACGCTCGCCCAGCGCCTTAAGATCGACCACGGCGCGCAAGCTGCGGCCGATCAGACGCTGGATCTCCTGGGTGCGGCCCGACTGCTTGCCTGCAGCGGCTTCACGACGCCCGCGCGTGTGGGTGGCGCGCGGCAGCATGCCGTATTCCGCCGTCACCCAGCCCTGCCCCGTATTGCGCATCCAGCCCGGGACCTTTTCCTCGATCGAGGCGGTCACCAGAACCTTGGTGTGGCCAAAGCTGATCAGGCACGAGCCCTCGGCGTAACGGTTGACGCCGGTCTCGATGGTCACGGTGCGCAGTTGATCGTCGGTGCGTTTCGAATGGCGCATGGAGATTGATCCCTTGGAAGCTGTGGCGGCGGTGCTTATCCTGAAACCGTGAGCCTGTATGCCCCCAAAACCCCGCCGTTCGATGGCGGCCAGTCTCTTGCGGGGCTGGCGGGGCTGGACGCGCGCGCCCGCGACATCTTCCGC
>NZ_JABAZW010000066.1:10535-14315 GCF_018608325.1 Brevundimonas sp.
GTCGAGAGCTATCTGGAAACGGGCGAGCCGGTCGGCTCGCGCACCCTTTCACTGGGCGGCATCGCCCTGTCCCCGGCCTCTATCCGCAACACCATGCAGGACCTGACGCTGGCGGGCCTGCTGGCCGCGCCCCACACCTCCGCAGGCCGTATCCCGACCCATGCGGGCCTGCGCCTGTTCGTTGACGGCCTGCTGGAAGTCGGCGACCTGACCAAAGAGGAACGCCGCGAGATCGACGGACGGCTGGCCGGGCGGGGGCGCAACTTTGAATCCGCTCTGGATGAGGCATCCAACCTGCTGTCCGGTCTGGCCGGGGGTGCGGGCGTGGTGTCCAGCCCCGTGCGCGATGCAGGCGTCAAACACGTCGAGTTCGTGGCTCTGGGTGGCGATCAGGCTCTGGCGGTCATCGTCGCCGACGACGGCACGGTCGAGAACCGGATCATGAGCCTGTCGGCAGGGGTCACACCCTCCACGCTGGTGGAAGCCTCCAACTTCCTGAACGCCCGTCTGCGCGGCCGTCCCTTCGCCGACGCCAAGCGCGAAATGACACAGGAACTGGAGATCGCCCGCCGCGAACTGGACCAGACCGCCGCCCGTCTGGTCGAGGATGGTTTCGCAGCCTGGTCGGGCGGTCAGGACCGCGAGCGCGCCCTGATCGTGCGCGGCCGCGCCAATCTGCTTCAGGACACGGAAGGCCTGGCCGACCTAGAGCGGGTCCGCGTCCTGTTCGACGATCTGGAGCAGAAGGAACAGCTGATCGGCCTCTTGGACGGGGTCGATGCGGCGCAGGGCGTGCGCATTTTCATCGGCGCGGAAACGAGACTGTTTTCACTTTCGGGTTCCGCTGTGATCGCGGCGCCCTATATGAGCGGCCGACAACGGGTCCTGGGCGCCATCGGCGTGATAGGACCGGCAAGACTGAACTACGCCCGTGTCATTCCGTTGGTGGACTATACCGCCCGGGTGCTGGGCCGGATGCTGGACGGGAACGACAAGTGAGCGATAAGCCCCTTAACGACGAGATCAACGAACTGGACGCTGACATGGCCGAAGTCGAAGCGGATGCGGCCGAAGCCGCAGATGATCTGGCGCCGCTGGACGCCGTCATCGCCGAACGCGACGAATGGAAGGACCGCGCCCTGCGCGTCGCCGCCGAAATGGAAAACCTGAAGCGTCGCGCCGAAACGCAGCAGAATGACGCCCGCGCCTTCGCCATCCAGCGCTTCGCCAAGGACCTGCTGGGTGTCGCCGACAATCTGGAACGCGCCCTGATGGCCGCGCCCAAGGATTCCGAGGGCGCCGCCGCCGGTCTGGTGACGGGTCTGGAAATGACGCAGAAATCGCTGCTTCAGGCCTTCGACACCAACGGCCTGAAGCTGGTGAAGCCCGAACCCGGCGACGCCTTCAACCCGCACCTGCACGAAGCCATGATCGAACAGCCGTCCGACACGGTTCCGGGCGGCGCCGTGCTGCAGACCATGCAGTCCGGCTTCGAGCTGTTCGGCCGCACCATCCGCCCCGCCATGGTGGTGGTCGCCGCCAAGGGCTCCGGCCCTAAGGCCGCCAACCCCTATGACACGGCGCCCGCCGCCGATGGCCACGCCTTCGACGGCAAGGCCTGATATCAGAAGCTGCGCCGCCAGCCGCCGATCAGGGCAAAGGCAGGCGGCGCATCCTTCACATGCTCCGGCTCACGGCTGGCCACCCCGGTGATCGTCAGCATAGACCCGTCCGAAAGCGCCCGCTGGGCGCCGACGGTGAAGTCGATCTGACGCCCGCTGGGCGCCGCCGAGAAGCTGCGCCGCGACCATGTCAGCGGATCGAAATAATCCAGCGGCACATCGGCCAGCAGAGCAGAGAAGCTGCCGCTTTCGATCCGCAACGGCTGTGACAGGGTGAAGCTGATCCGGTCGCAGACCAGACGGCAATCGCCCAACAGGCCAACCCGCCAGTTCGAACTGATCGCCGCGCGGTCCATGCTCAGGAAGCTGCCTGCGATCTCGGACCGGGCCACGCCGACCTCTCCAACCAGACTGGCCCAAGTGTTCAGCCGCCAGTCCCCGCCCACGGCATAGAAGCTGGTCCGTGACGGCAGGGCGAAGTCGGAACCCGACGGCATGAAGGCGCCCAACGGACCCAACCGCTCATCCAGCGATCCCAGGCTGAAGGCCAGGCCGCCGTTCTGCTGACGCCAGGCCAGGCTGACGCGGCTATAGGTGGAGGCGTCCTCCTCGACCCGACGCAGCGGCATGCGACGATCCCCGCCGCCGGTATCCGCCGACAGGGCGAAGGCGCCCAGTTTCACCACGCCTCGGACGGCATGATCCGCCTGAGCCAGAGCGGCGAACCCGTCGCCCGCGCCGCTGCTGAACGGTGAAGACGCACCGCCCTGCCCCTGCCAGGCCGAGAAACCCAGACGCCCCATCTCAAAGCCGATCATCGCCTCCTGACGCGGCTCGTCGCCCATCCACGGCTGGCGGGTCAGGTCATTGCGCGGCGCAATCGGCTCGGGCGTCGCCTGCGGCTGGGCCGCGATCAGGTTCAACCGCCCGCCATTGGGCAGGGCGAAGGACTGATAGGCGGTGCGGGACGGCTCGAACGGTTCCGCCTGATAGGACCGGCGCGGCGCTGTCGGATAGGCCGAGCCCAGATTGACCGCGAACATCCGCTGATAGCTGTCGAACAGCACGGTGTTCAGGGCTGTCTGGCGGACGAAGGCGTCGCCGAACGCGCCGCCGATGAAGCTGCCCGGTTCGGTCCGCGTGGTGAGGGTGACGCCATTGGCCAGCATGACGGAACTGGAGCCGACAGGCCTGAACGCCTGTCCGAGGTCCAGCAGGCCGCGCCCATAGACGATGTCCGGCCCCGGATCGCCGGCATCCCGCGCTGTGTCCATCAGGATCGCCAGCGCCTGCCGCGCCGTCAGATTGGGAAAGGCCTGCATCAGCAAGGCCAGCGCCCCCGCCACGTGAGGCGCAGAGAATGAGGTGCCGCTGGCGATATAGCACTGGATCGCGCTGCAGCCCGTGTAGATCTCCTCGCCCGGCGCCGAGATAAAGGCCGTCTGGGTCACCCCGGCGCGGTTCGAGAAGCTCGATACCTGATTGGCGGCGTTGTGCGATCCGACCGCGACCACCGCCCCGGCGAAGGCTGGGTCTATGGCGTAGCGCGCGGGCCAACCGGGATTGGCTTCTCCGTCATTTCCGGATGAGGCGACGATGACCGCCCCGGAATCGACCGCCCGCTTCAGCGCCGCCTCGAACGCGCTACCCATGCGACCGTCACCGCCCAACGACATGTTGATGATCTTCACGCCATGAGAGACGGCGTAATCCAGCGCCCGCACCAGATCGGAACTGGCGAAACAGACCTCCTTCTTCTCATCCTTGCAGTCAGAGATGTCGGCGCGGATCGACAAGATGGTCGATTCATAGGCCACACCGATCGTGCCCATGCCGTTGAAGTTCGAGGCGATGACGCCCGACACCAGCGTGCCGTGACTGTTGGCCGCGACGTAAGGGGTGTTGCGGCCCAGAACCACGTCGGTTGAGGCCGATGATATCCGTCCGACCAGATCGGCCTGATCCGAGGCGATCCCAGAATCAACTACCGCGACGGTAATCCCCCGCCCCGTCGCGCCCGCATTCCAGGCGACCTCGGCCTTGATATTCGCCAGCCCATAGTTGCGCAGATATTCGCGCGATGTCGTCTGCGGCGGCGCAGGAGGCGGCGGCGGCGGGGGTGGCGGAGGAGGTGGAGGAGGTGGAGGAGGTGGAGGAG
>NZ_JABAZW010000046.1:0-6560 GCF_018608325.1 Brevundimonas sp.
TTCGTTTCCGAAGCGGCCCAAGTTGCTCAGAGGGAAAATCAGAAGCGGTAGTTCAGGCCCACCGCATAGGTCCGGCCATAGCTCTGGTAGTCGATGGTCCGGCGCTCATCGCCATTCTCGAACGTCTTGAACGGCTCGTCCGTCAGGTTGTTGACCTGCGCCAGAATCGACAGACCCTGCAGCGGACCCGACTGGAACTCGTAACCGATCTGGGCGTCGACGATGGTTTCCTCACCGACCGAACGCAGGGTGCGGCCGTTGCCGAAGCCAGCGACTTCACCCAGGTAGTCCGAGCGGTAGCGAGCCGAGACGCGCGACTGGAAGCCATAACGCTCATAATAGAGCGTGCCGTTCAGAACGGTTTCCGACAGGCCCGGCATGGTGGTCGGCGGGTGGCTCGGGTCAGGCTGAACCTTGCTGTCCGTGACCGAGGCGCTGAACAGACCACCGAAGCCTTCAAGCGCCGGGTGCAAGATGCTGAACGGCGCCGAGACCGAGAACTCCAGCCCCTTGATCCAGCCGCCATTGCCGTTCTCAGGCGTCGAAATGATGCCCTGATTGATCACAGGCGTGACGCCGCCGGTCGGATAGCCGGTGAAGTCGAAGATGCGGTTGTAGGTGTAAACGTAGCTTTCGAGGTTCTTGTAGAAGCCCGCCAGCGAGACATAGCCCTTACGGTTGGCGAAGTACTTCTCGACCGACAGATCGACGACGTCCGCGATGAAGGGTTTCAGCACCGGATTGCCGCCGCCGCCGCCCCACGGCGAGTTCTGCTCGGGCGTCGCCGAACTGTTGTTGTTGCCCGGATTGAACGAGAAGTTGCGCGAGGCACGCATGTCATCCATCCGCGGGCGCGCCAGGGTGCGGGCGACCGAGAAGCGGGCGAACAGGTCGTCGCTGACTTCCAGGATGAAGTTCGAGCTGGGCAGTATCTCCAGATAGTCGACACCGCCGCGCACGTTGGCCACTGCGGCGACGCCTTCGCTAAGCTGCTGGGCCTCAAAGCCGCTGCTCGACTGTTCCGTATAGACGAACTGCATGCCGACGTTGCCGGTCAGGGCGCGGCCGAACAGATTGTGGTCGATGTTGGCGCGGACATAGGCGGTCGAGACCTTTTCGGTCACTTCCCAGTTGCCTGCGGCGACGTCAGCGTTCGGGTTGCGCACCTTGTTCAGCGCGCCGCTGTTGACCAGAGCCAGAGCGTCGTAGCTGATGACCTGCGAAATGCCGAGGTAGCCCAGATCGGTCGGGGCCAGCAGGAACTGCGAACCGATGGTCAGATCGCCGCCGCCCGGAACAGCCAGATAATACTGGTCGTTGACGAAGCTCTTGTTCCGCTCCGAATAGTTGAAGCCGAAGTCGATCGACTTGAACGGGCTCTGGTGCAGTTCACGACGCGCCGTCAGACGCGCGCCCTTGATCTCGTCCTCAATGGTCGGGGTGTTCATGTAACCGGCTTGACCGCCGGGGATCACGTCCCCGCCCCAGCCCTGCGGGCTGGTGATCTTGATCAGGGTCGGATCGGCATAGTTCAGCTTGCTGGTGAAGCGCGTCACGCCGTCGCCGGTCAGTTGGAAGCCCAGCGTGTCCAGAGCGCCGTTGATGTTGCGGCCCGTACCTGCGTTGGTCTCCAGGATGATGTCGTTGCGTTCGACCTTGGAGTAGTTGACGTCCAGACCCAGGGTCCAGTCGTCGTTGGCGACGAACTCGGTGTTCCAGCCGATGGCCGTGATCGTGCTGTCGCGCTTGTTCAGGTCGTTGCGGACGACGCCCTTGATGTTGTCCCAGGTGCCCGCGACGATCATGCCGTTGTCGACGGTGTAGCCCGGACGCAGCGACGGACCGGGGCGGCAGACGTTCGGCGTGGCGACATTGCCAACCGAATCGCAGGCCCCATCAGCGGACTGGGCGCTTCCGCCCCAGGCCAGCGGGAACTCGATGCCGCGCAGAACCTGAGTGTTCTTGAACTTGGAGTAGAAGGCGTCGATCGTGGAGTGGATGCGGTCGTTCGGGCGCCATTCCAGCACACCCATATAGCCGTCACGCTCCAGCTCGCTGGACATGACATAGGGCTTCACGCCGCCGGTCAGCAGGTTGCCGTCGTTGTAGTTCGGATAGCCCCAGGCGTTGAAACGCTCGGACTGATAGGGCGACGACATGTGAGCGTAGCCCAGGGCCACGCCGATGGTGCCGTCAGCGAACTGGTCGATGTAGGACAGGGTGTAGCGGTCGCCCTTGTCGGTCGTGCCCGAGTTCAGGGCGCCGATGTCGTTCCACTCATGGCGGTAGTTGGCGACCATGGCGCGACGGCCATAGGCCAGCGGGCGAACCGTGCGCAGGTCGACCGTACCGGCCAGACCCTGACCGACCAGAGCCGCATCCGGGGTCTTGTAGACGACGACGCTGTTCAGCAGTTCGGAGGGGAACTGGTCGAACTCGACACCGCGGTTGTCGCCGGTGGTGACCAGTTCGCGGCCGTTCAGCAGGGCCGTGGTGAAATCGGGGCCAAGGCCGCGGATCGAGATCTGCTGGCTGCGTCCATCCAGACGCTGCATCGTCACGCCCGGCAGGCGCGCCAGGGACTCAGCGATCGACACGTCCGGCAACTTGCCGATGTCTTCAGCCGAGATGACTTCGACGATCGAGGTGTTCGCGGCCTTGGCGGCGATCGAGGCCTCGATGGAGCGTCGGATGCCGGTGACGACCACATCGCCGACGTCAGTCGTCTGTTCATTCTGTGTGGAAACAGTCTGCGCTTGTGCAGAGCCGACCGCCATCAGAGCCGCCGCGCCGAACGCGACCCCCGACAGCAAACGCGTGCGGCGATTGATACCTTGAAGCATGATCATCCTCCCTATGGGCTGATCGCGGTTCTAACTGCCGCGACCTAACGCCACGCAAAAATATGCAAATCTGAGACAATGTTGCAAGCCGTTAATGTTGAAGCCCCATTTGCGTCGTCATTCATAGCTGCCTTTTGCCGAAATACCGCAGGCGGACAGCGACACATTGCCGCCTTGCTGCTGCGCCGCACCATTTCGCACCACATTGACACCGGCGGCTCAGGCTGCAAAATCTTGCAAATCGACTTGGAAGGCTTTGCACTTTCCAGGCGTACGGGAGGATGAGAATGACCATCAGACGTTCCAGAAGAGCCGCACTGGCCGCCGCAGCAGCGCTTGCGACCCTGCTCAGCACCGCACCGACGCAGGCCCAGACCCAAGCCCAGGCCCAAGCCCAGACCCGCGGCGCCGACGCCGCCTCGGCTGTGCGCCAACGCCTGCCACAGGATGAGGTCATCTACTTCCTGCTGGTCGACCGGTTCGCCAACGGCGACACCTCCAACGACCACGGCGGTTACGCCGCCGAGCGCCTGAAGAGCGGCTTCGACCCGTCTGACACAGATTTTTACCACGGCGGCGATCTGGCCGGTCTGATCCAGCGACTGGACTACATCCAGGGTCTGGGCGCGACGGCGGTCTGGCTGGCCCCGATCTTCAAGAACAAGCCCGTGCAGTCGCGCGCCGGATACACGGGTGCGGCCCACCACGGCTACTGGATCACGGACTTCACCGCCGTCGACCCGCACTTCGGCGACGAAGCCACGATGCACGCTCTGGTCGAGGCGGCCCACGCACGCGGCATGAAGGTCTATCTGGACATCGTCACCAACCACACGGCAGACGTAATCCAGTATCGCGAATGCCCGGAGAATGACTGCGCCTATCGCAGCCGCGCCGACTATCCCTACACCCGTCGCGGGGGCGTGGACGGCGCGCCGATCAATGAAGGCTTCGACGGCCGCGACTTCTCGCGCCTGGCCCGCCCCGACTACGCCTACACCCCCTACGTCCCCGCAGGTGAAGAGAACGCCAAGTTCCCAGCCTGGCTGAACGACCCGATCCACTACCACAATCGCGGCGAGAGCACGTTTGCGGGCGAAAGCTCGCTGGACGGCGATTTCGCCGGGCTGGACGACCTGTTCACTGAAGATCCCGTCGTCGTGCAGGGCATGATCGACATCTTCGGCGGCTGGATCGACAAATACGGCATCGACGGATACCGCATCGACACCGCCCGCCACGTGAACCCCGAGTTCTGGCAGGCCTTTATTCCCGCCATGCTGGAGCGGGCCAAGGCCAAGGGCATTCCCAATTTCCACATCTTCGGCGAAGTATTCGATGCGGATCCTGCCGCGCTCGCGCGTTTCACCAAGGATGACAGCTTCCCCGCCGTGCTGGACTTCGCTTTCCAGAAACAGGCTGTAGACGTCGCTTCCGGCAAGAGCGGGACCGACGCCCTGGCCCGTTTGTTCGAAGCGGACGCCATCTATGCCGACGGGCGCGACACCGCCGCCATCCTGCCGACCTTCCTCGGCAACCACGACATGGGCCGGGCGGCCTATTTCATCAAGGAAGCCAACCCGGACGCGAGCGACGCCGAACTGCTGGCGCGGGTCAAGCTGGCCCACGCCCTGATGATGTTCAGCCGCGGCGTGCCGACCCTCTATTACGGCGATGAACAAGGATTCGCTGGCGCAGGCGGGTACGGCAACTCGCGTCAGGACATGTTCGACAGCCAGACGCCGATCTATGCGGCGGAAGCCCCCATCGGCGGTCGCCAGCCTGCCTTTTCCACCAACGCCCCGCTGTACCGCGCCATCGCCGAGATGGGCCGCATCCGCGCCGCCGAACCGGCTCTGCGACGCGGCGGTCAGGTCACCCGCGCCTATGGCGACAAGCCGGGCCTGTTCGCCATCTCGCGCTTGACCGATGACGGCGGCGAGGTGCTGGTGGTGTTCAACACCTCGACTGCGCCCGTTTCGGCCCAGGTCGAAGTCAACGCCGGTTCGCTGAATTGGCGCAGCCTGCGCGGCCAGTGCGCGCCACAGGCGTCCGCCCCGGCCAGCTACCGTGTCAGCGTCCCTCCCCTCGACTACCTCATCTGCAAGAGCGCCTAGTGAACCTCCACGCCTCGGATCTCGCCGACATGTCCTCGACGACGGCCAAAACGCACGAATGGTGGCGCGGCGCGATCCTGTATCAGGTCTATCCGCGCAGTTTTGCGGACTCCAACAACGACGGCGTCGGCGACCTGAAGGGCATCACCGACCATCTGGATCACATCGCCTCTCTAGGCGTGGACGGGGTGTGGCTGTCGCCCTTCTTCAAGTCGCCGATGAAGGACTTCGGCTATGACGTCTCGGACTATTGCGACGTTGACCCGATCTTCGGAACCCTGGCCGATTTCGACGCCCTGTCCACGCGCGCCAAGGCGCTGGGCCTGAAGGTCGTCATCGATCAGGTCTTCTCCCACACCTCGGATGAACACGACTGGTTCCTGGACAGCCGCTCCAGCCGAAACAGCAAGCACGCCGACTGGTACGTCTGGGCCGACGCCAAGCCGGACGGCTCTCCGCCGTCCAACTGGCAGTCCGTGTTCGGCGGCCCCGCATGGACCTGGGACGCACGGCGCGGCCAGTACTACATGCACAACTTCCTGGCCTCACAGCCGCAGCTGAACGTGCGCAACCCCGAGGTTCAGGACGCCCTGATCGCTGCAGCCCGTTTCTGGCTGGACCGGGGCGTGGACGGCTTCCGTCTGGATGCGATCAATTTCGCCATCCATGACCCCAGCCTGCGGGACAATCCGCCGATCAATGACGACCGCAAGCGCACCCGTCCGTTCGACTTCCAGGACAAGATCTACAACCAGTCACACCCCGAAATCATCGGCTTCCTGAACCGCATCCGCGACCTGACGGACAGCTATGAAGGCCGCTTCACGGTGGCCGAGGTCGGCGGTGACCACGCCGACCGCGAGATGAAGGAATTCACGGCAGGCGACGACCGCCTGCACTCGGCCTATGGCTTCCTCTACCTCTATGCCGATGCGCTGAAGGCCGAACTGATCGGCATCGGCGACAGCATGTGGCCCGATCAGCAGGGCGAGGGCTGGCCCTCGTGGACCTTCTCGAACCACGATGCGCCGCGCGCCGTCTCCCGCTGGGCCGAGGGCCGCGACGAGAAGGCCTTCGCCGAAATGGCGTTGCTGCTGTTGATGTGCCTGCGCGGCAATGTCTTCGTCTATCAGGGCGAGGAGTTGGGTCTGCCGCAGGCCTATGTGCCGTTCGAGCGTCTGGTCGATCCCGAGGCCATCGCCAACTGGCCCCAGACGCTGGGCCGCGACGGTGCGCGCACGCCGATCCCGTGGGTCGCCTCTGCGCCCAACGCAGGTTTCTCGACGGTGGAGCCGTGGCTGCCGGTTGATCCGCGTCACCTCGCGCTGGCCGTGGATGCTCAGGAGGCTGATCCCCACGCCACCCTGCATGTCGCACGCCGCGTCATCAGCCTGCGCAAACAACACCCGGCCCTGCGTCTGGGCGGACTGGAGCTGGTGGACGGCCCGCAGGGCCTCTTGGTCTTTGAACGCTATGAGCGCGGCGGCGTCGATGGCGAACGCCTGCTGTGCGTCTTCAACCTGGGCCACACGGCTGTCGAATGGACGCCGCCCGTCGGCGCTCGCCGAGTGCACGCCCGAACTCTTGGAACAACGCCCGG
>NZ_JABAZW010000046.1:6570-13080 GCF_018608325.1 Brevundimonas sp.
GCTGTTCGCCCTGCCGACCGAGGCGACGTGACGATGTCAGCCGCCGCAGGTCTCGCGCACGATCAATTCGGTCGGCACCCGTTCCGAGCGGCCAACTCCACCGCCGACGTCGCCGCCGCCATGATCCAGCAGCTTGGACACCATCAGGCGTCCAGCCTTCATTGTGTCCTGGGCGATGGTGGACAGGGCCGGACGCGAATAGCGGCTGAACGGCACATTATCGAAGCCGATCACGGACACCTGTCCCGGCACATCGACGCCGGCGTGCAGCAGGGCGCGCACGGCGCCCAGTGCGATCTGGTCGGACGCGGCGACGACGCCGTCGAAGCTCACGCCGCGACGGATCAGGGCGTCGACCGCCGCCTCGGCGGACTCGACCTCGAAGTGGGCGGGAACAATCAGGTCCGGCGCGACCGCCAGACCCGCCTGTCCCAGAGCATCCAGATAACCGCGATGGCGCTGCATGGCCTCGGGCGGATCAAGGTCGCCCAGGAAGACGATGCGCTGACGTCCCAGACGGGCCAGATGCAGGGTCGCACGACGTCCGCCGAAGGTGTTGTCCGAACCGATGGAGCAGTAGTCCTGCTCGGGCAGTTCAGCGCCCCAGACCACGAACCTGTGGTCAGCGTCGACCAGACGGTTGAAGGCCGAATGCAGGCTGGACTGCCCCAGGAAGATCACCCCGTCGGCACGGCTGGTGTTCAGGGCCGCCGACAGCTCCTCATAGTTGGCGGGCGAGATGTGGCTCATCAGCAGGTCGCAGCCGCGTTCGCGCGCCGCCTCACCCACACCGGCCAGAAGCTCCAGGAAGAAGGGGTCGCTCAGCCGCCCTTCGCGTCCCTGTGGACGCGGCACGACCAGGGCGATGGTGCCCTGCGCGCCGATGGGACCGGCAGGCATGTGGCGGCGGAACGGATAGTCATGTTCCTTGGCCAGTTTCCAGATCAACTGCTTGGTGCGGTCGTTGACGGCAGGGCTGTCGTTCAGGGCGCGCGAGGCGGTGGCGATGGACACGCCCGCCAGGCGCGCGATGTCTTCCAGTCGGGTGGTCTTGCGGCTCAAGGTCGCGGGTCCTCACAGCAGCCTGTCGTGGCTGCAAACTTTTCTGCAAATATTTCAGCCACCGTTCGCGGCGGTTGGCAAGAGGCGGCGTAACGGAGTTCCCATGATGCAACGCAGATCCTTCCTGGCCCTTGGCGGCGTATCTCTTCTGGCCTTCGGCGCGACCGGCGCACGCGCCCAGACCTCGCCCGCCCACGCCCGTGCTTCGTCGCCGGGCGGCGTGCTGACGGTCGAGGCCTTCACCGACAATGACGGGCGTCCGATGTACGCCGTCCTGCGTCAGGGCCGCGTCGTGGTCGCCCCGTCCAAGCTGGGCTTCCTGCTGACCGACGCCCCCGCTATCGAACGCGGTCTGGCCATCACGGCGGGCCAGCCCGTGACCGTCGACGACACCTGGGAACAGCCGTGGGGCGAGCGCCGCTTCATCCGCAACCACTACAACGAATGGCGCGTCACCTATGCCGAAACGGGCGCACTGGGCCGCCGCGTGGACGTGGTCTTCCGCCTGTATGACGACGGTCTGGGCTTCCGCTACGAATTCCCCGACCAACCCGCACTGAAGACCGTCCGCATCGGCTCGGAGATCACCGAGTTCAATCTGGCCGAAAACGGCGAGGCCCTGTGGTGCCCCGCCTGGGAATGGAACCGCGAGGAATACCTCTACAGCCGCACCCCCATCGATGCGGTGGGCAGCGCCCAGACGCCGATGACCGTCAAGGGACAGTCCGGCCTGCATGTCTCGATCCACGAAGCGGCCTGCATCGACTATGCAGGCATGAACCTGCGTCGCTCTGAGGGCACCGGCTTCCGCGCCCAGCTGACGCCGGGCCTGACCAACGCCGCCGTGGTGCGCCAGGCGCCGTTCAACACCCCGTGGCGTACGCTTCAGGTGTCGGACGACGCGGCTGGTCTGATCGATTCCAGCCTGATCCTGAACCTGAACGAACCCAACAAGCTGGGCGATGTCAGCTGGTTCAAGCCGATGAAATACGTCGGCGTCTGGTGGGAGATGCACCTGGAGCTGAAGAGCTGGGCGTCCGGCCCGAACCACGGCGCGACCACCGAGAACACGATCAAACACATCGACTTCGCCGCCAAGCACGGTTTCGGCGGGGTTCTGGTCGAGGGCTGGAACAAGGGCTGGGACGGCCAGTGGTTCGCCAACGGTTCGGACTTCAGCTTCACCGAGGCCTATCCCGATTTCGACATCGATGCGGTCTGCGCCTACGCCCGCTCCAAGGGCGTGCAACTGATCGGCCACCACGAAACGGGCGGCAACGCCTTCCACTACGAGCAGCAGCTTGAACCCGCGATGGCCCTGTATGAGCGCCTTGGCGTTCACTCGGTGAAGACCGGCTATGTCGCGGATGCATTGGGCGCACGCGTTGCTGGCCCGGACGGTCAGTCAGTCATGGCGTGGCATGAAAGCCAGGCGATGGCCCAGCACCATATGCGCGTGATCGAGGTCGGCGCCCGCCACAAGGTCGCCGTCAACGCGCACGAGCCGTTCAAGGACACCGGCCTGCGCCGCACCTATCCCAACATGATTAGCCGCGAAGGCCAGCGCGGGATGGAATATTCGGCCTGGGGCAACCCCGGCAATCCACCCGAGCATGAGGCCAATCTGGTCTTCACCCGCCTGCTGGCCGGACCGATGGACTATACGCCCGGCATCTTCGGCATGGAGACGCGCAGCCCCGGCGGCGTGCAGACGACCTGGGCCAAGCAACTGGCCCTGTATGTCATCATCTACAGCCCGATCCAGATGGCGGCGGACCTGCTGGTCAACTACGAAGCCAACCCCGGCCCGTTCCAGTTCATCAAGGACGTGCCGTGCGACTGGTCTGAAAGCCGCACCCTGTCCGCGGAAATGGGCGACTATGTCGTCACCGTCCGTAAGGACCGCAAGTCCGACGTCTGGGCGCTGGGCGCCGTCACCGACGAGCATCCGCGCGTCCTGACCGCCCACCTCGACTTCCTGGATGCAGGCCGCCGCTACCGCGCCGAAATCTACCGTGACGGCCCGGACGCGGACTACAAGGGCAAGCGCGAGGACATCATCATTGAGCAGCGCAACGTCACCTCGGCTGACACCCTGACGCTGGCCCTGGCGCCCGGCGGCGGTCAGGCCATCCGCTTCGTGCCGATCGGACGCGTCCGCAGATGAGCAAGCTGACGCCCGGACCACTCCACTCTATCCGCCCGCGCCTGTCCGGCCTGGCGATCTGGAACATGTGCGTCGGCTTCTTCGGCATCCAGATCGGATTTGGACTGCAGAACGCCAACACCAGCCGGATCTTCCAGACCCTGGGCGCCGAGGTGGATTCGCTGGCGATCCTATGGATCGCGGCGCCGCTGACCGGCCTGTTGATCCAGCCGATCATCGGGCATTTCAGCGACAAGACGTGGACGCGGTTCGGGCGTCGCCGCCCCTATTTTCTGGTCGGGGCCATCCTGACCACCCTGGCGCTGATCGCCATGCCCAACAGCCCCAGCCTGTGGTTCGCCGCGGCCATGCTGTGGATCATGGACGCCTCGATCAACATCACGATGGAGCCGTTCCGCGCCTTCGTAGGCGACAACCTGCCCGAAGAACAACGCACCGCCGGTTATGCGATGCAGAGCTTCTTCATCGGCGCGGGCGCGGTGTTCGCCTCGGTCCTGCCGTGGCTGCTGTCGAACGTATTCGGCGTCGTCTCGACAGCGGCGGAGGGCGTGGTGCCCCTGTCGGTCAAGATCGCCTTCTATGTCGGGGCCATCGGTCTGTTCTCGGCGGTTCTGTGGACCGTGCTGTCCACCAAGGAATACACCCCCGAACAGATCGCCGCCTTCGAGCGCGCCAGACAGGCGTCGCTGGGTCTCAGCGCCGATGACGGCCCGGAGGCCCCGGCGCGCAGCATTCAGGGCTGGATGACATCCGGTCTGATCTGCGGCGTTTTGGGCCTGTTGGGCTTCGTGCTGATCACAGTGCTGAATCTGGAAAAGGAGCTGCTGATCCTAGCAGGCTTCTTCGCGGGCTTCGGCCTGTTGCAGATCGCGGTCGGCATGATGCAGCGCCGCAGCATCACCAATGCCGTGACCGAAATTGTCAACGACATCTTCCGCATGCCCGCCACCATGCGCGGTCTGGCGGTCGTGCAGTTCTTCACCTGGTTCGCCCTGTTCGCCATGTGGATATACACCACAGCAGCGGTGACCAGCGTCCACTATGGCGCCACCAGCACCACCTCGCGCGCCTATGCTGAAGGAGCCGACTGGGTCGGCGTCCTGTTCGGCGTCTATAATGGCGTGGCGGCGCTGGCGGCCTTCACCCTGCCGGTTCTGGCCAAGCGCATCGGCCGCAAGGCGACCCACGCCCTGATGCTGCTGCTGGGCGCGCTGGGCCTGTTCGGCATCTTCGCCATTCGCGATCCGGGCCTGCTGTGGCTGCCGATGATCGGCGTCGGGTTCGCCTGGGCGTCGGTCGTGTCCATGCCCTACGCCATCCTGTCTGCGGCGGTGCCGGACCGGAAGATGGGCGTCTATATGGGCGTTTTCAACATCTTCATCGTTGTGCCGCAACTGCTGGCGGCGACGGTTCTGGGCCTGATCCTGAAGACCCTGTTCGACGGTCAGGCCATCTGGGCGCTGGTGTTGGGCGCCGTCTCGTTCGTCCTGGCCGCAGGCAGCGCCCTGCTGGTCAAGGAACACCGCGCATGAACCGCCGCACCCTGCTGGCGCTGGGCGCCGCCCTGCCCTTCGCTGGACCTGCCTTCGCAGAAGCGCCAAAGGCCGGGCGTCTGGTGATGCACGAAGCCGTCGCATCCGTCCATGTGAAGGCGCGCAATGTCGGGGTCTGGTTGCCGCCGGGCTATGAGGCCTCCGACACCCGTTACCCCGTCCTCTACATGCACGACGGCCAGAACCTGTTCGACGCCTCGACCGCCAACTTCGGCGAATGGGGTGTGGACGAGCATCTGGACCGCCTGATCGCCAGCGGACAGGTGCGCGCGCCCATCGTCGTCGGCGTCTGGAACACCGACCTGCGCCTGAGGGAATACCTGCCTGCCGACCTGATCGCCGCTCTGCCCGATGACATGCGCGATGAGGTTCAGGCCATCTACGGCGGCCCGTCCCTGTCCGAAGGCTACATCCGGTTTCTGGTCGAAGAGCTGAAGCCGCTTATCGACCAGACCTATCGCACCCTGACGGGACCGGCGGACACGACCATCAGCGGCTCCAGCATGGGCGGGCTGATCTCGCTTCAGGCCGTGATGAAGCGGCCCGACGTCTTCTCTGCCGCCGCCTGCCTGTCCACCCACTGGCCGCTGAAGGTCGATGGGCTGGAAGACGGCCCGGCCCTTCAGTCCTGGCGCGAACGACTGGTCGCCGCCTGGACCGGCGTGATCGCAGCAGGCCTGCCAGCCCCAGGATCACACCGTTTCTATTTCGACCGGGGCGATGAAACCCTCGACCAGTTCTATGGCGAGTTCCAGACCCGCATCGACCAGACGTTCCGTGCGCGTGGCTATGACGCGCTGAACCACCGCAGCCTGGTCTTCCCCGGCGCACAACACAACGAAGCGTCATGGAACAGCCGTCTGGATGTTCCCCTGACCTTCCTGCTTTCCCCTCGCCCCACGCAAACCTCGTGAGGATCCTATGCGTACAATGAAACTTCTCTGCCTGACCGGCGCGGCCAGTCTGGCCCTGTCCTCTGTCGCCGCCGCCCAGTCTGTGGCGCCCGGCGCGCCCGGCATTGCGCCGAACTGGTCCACAGCGGCCAAGACCGGCGCCGGCGCCTCCTACGAAGCCTATGTCGACGGCCAGTACCGTGACGGCGGCCCGACTGGCGCTGTCTCCAAGGTCTGGTTCTCGATCGCCGACGGCGTCCTGACCGAGACCATGTACGGCCTGATCCATGAGGCCCAGATCAAGGCGCTTCGTTTCGCCGTCGTCACGCCGCAAGGTCTGGCGCTGGAAGGCCCGGACACCACCGAGCTGACTGAATACCTGCACACGGATGCAGAGGGTCGCCCGCTGTCGCCCGCCTATCGCGTCACCACCCGTGACAAGAACGGCCGCTTCGAAATCCAGAAGCAGATCTTCACCGACCCGGACCGCAACGCCCTGGTGCTGCGCGTCACCATCAAGTCGCTGACCGGCCAGGCCACGCCCTATCTGCTGCTTGAGCCGCATATCGCAAACACCGGCATCAACGACCGTGGCGTTGTCACGCGTCAGGCCTTCCACGCCTGGGAAGGCGACACCCATCTGGTGCTGAAGCCCAGCCAGCCGTTCACCGCCGCCAGCGTCGGCTTCGTCGGCGTGTCCGACGGCCTGACCGACCTGAAGGACGGCAAGATGGACTGGACCTACGCCTCGACGGGCGATGAGTCCGGCAACACCATGATGACCGGCGCCCTGCCGACGCTGCGTCGCGGCCAAAGCCTGACGCGCGACTTCGTC
>NZ_JABAZW010000046.1:13090-14296 GCF_018608325.1 Brevundimonas sp.
GCGAAGCCGCCGCCCGTGCGGCTGCCGACGGCTCGTTCACCACCGGCCTCGACGAAGTTCTGGCCCGCTTCAACGGCGAAGGCGACCGCGTGGGCTGGGAGGACTACATCGCCTCCCTGACCGAACTGCCGCGTCTGGCCGCACAGTCCACCGACGGCGGCAAGCTGGCCTATGCCTCGGCCCTGATGCTGAAGGTTCAGGAAGACCGCACGCATGCGGGCGCCCTGATCGCCTCCCTGTCCAACCCGTGGGGCGACACGGTTGACGCGTCCAAGTCCTCGACCGGCTACAAGGCCGTCTGGCCGCGCGACTTCTATCAGGTGGCGATGGCGCTGGCAGCCATGGGCGACAAGGAGACGCCGCTGGCGGCCTTCAACTATCTGCCCAAGGTTCAGGTCGGACCGAACACGCCCGGCAACACCGGCGTCGGCGGCTGGTTCCTGCAGAAGACCCACGTCGACGGCGAACTGGAATGGGTCGCGGTCCAGCTGGACCAGACGGCCATGCCGATCATGCTGGGCTATCGTCTGTGGAAGATGGGTTGGCTGTCCGACGCCCAGATGACCCAGCACTACAACGCCATGCTGAAGCCTGCCGCCGACTTCCTGGTCGATGGCGGCAAGGTCGGCCTGTTGTGGAATGACGCCGAGATCAAGCCGCCCTTCACCCAGCAGGAACGCTGGGAAGAGCAGCAGGGTTATTCGCCGTCCAGCACAGCTGCTGTCGTCGCCGGTCTGACGGTCGCTGCGGAAATGGCGCGCGCTGCGGGCGATGCGGAAGGCGCCGCTCGTTATCAGGCCACGGCCGACGACTACGCCTCCAAGATCGAGGCCACGATGTTCACCACCAACGGCGACTTCGGCAACGGCCGCTACTACATCCGCATCACCCAGAACGCGAACCCGAACGACAAGGGCCCGATGGGCGTCGCCAATGGTCAGGTCGCGGCGCCAGAGGACCGCATCATCGACGGCGGCTTCCTGGAACTGGTTCGCTACGGCGTGCGTCGCGCCGACGATCCGCACGTCCTGTCCACCCTGCCCGTCTATGACGACCAGTCGTTGGACCCACTTTACCGCGTTCGCTACGACTTCGGTCCTGAAGGCGACAAAACCCCCGGCTGGCGTCGTTACGGCGTCGACGGCTATGGCGAGGACTGGCAGACGGGCGCCAACTATGGCGTCGGCGGCGTCATGAGCCCCGGTC
>NZ_JABAZW010000159.1:0-7718 GCF_018608325.1 Brevundimonas sp.
ACGATGATCAGGTCGACGTCGGAGGCCAGCTTGCCCGCGTCCGTCAGCGCCTTTTTAGCCGCCTCGACCGCCAGATCGCTGGTCGGCTGGTCATCGCGGGCCTTGTGGCGCTGCTTGATGCCCGTGCGTTCCTGAATCCATTCGTCGGAGGTGTCGACGAACTTGGCCAGGTCGGCGTTGGTGACGATCTGTTCCGGCAGGTAGGAGCCGACGCCGGTGACGGCGCTGCGGGTGACGCTCACTGAAGGGGTTCTCCGGCAGGGGCGGAAGTGGGGCTGGAGTGGTCGAACACCGTGTCCAGCTTGCCCAGGTTGGCGCCCACCTTGGTCATATAGTCGCTGCGAGCCAGATCGACAGCAATGCGGATGGCGTTGCCGAAGCCCTTGGCGTCAGCACCGCCGTGGCTCTTCACGACAATGCCGTTCAGGCCCAGCAGAGGCCCGCCATTGATGGCGCTGGGGTCGATCTTCTGGCGCATCTGACGCAGGGCGGGCATGGCGATCACCGCGCCCAGCTTGGATTGCAGGCTGGAAGTCAGGGCCTCGCGCAGCAAGGCCGAGATGTAGCGCGCCGTGCCCTCGGCCGTCTTCAGGGCGATGTTGCCGGTGAAGCCGTCGGTGACGACCACGTCCACCGTGCCCTTGGCGATGTCGTCACCCTCGACGAAGCCGAAATAGTTCAGGTCGAACGGGCCGTCGCGCAGGATGGCGTGCGCCTCTCGGACCTGTTCATTGCCCTTCATGTCCTCGGAGCCGACGTTCAACAGACCAATGGTCGGGCGCGCGACACCGCGCACCGCTGACTGGAAGGCCTCGCCCATGATGGCGAACTCGACCAGTTGCTCGGCGTCGCTGCCGATGTTGGCGCCCACGTCCAGAACCGCCGTGTGACCTTTGAACGTCGGCCAACTGGCCACAATGGCTGGACGTTCCAGTCCCGGCGCCTGCATGCGCAGGATCAGTTTTGAGATCGCCATCAGGGCGCCGGTGTTGCCCGCCGATACGACACCGCGTCCACGCTGCTCTCTCACGAGGCGCACGCCGCCCGCCTCGCCCGACTTCACGGACTCGATGGCGTTCCACAGACTGGAGCCCTTGCCGCGGCGCATGGCCTGGGCGGGCTTCTCGTCCATGGCCACGACCTTGTCGGTGTGGCGGATTTCGCAGATGTCGCCGGTGAGAGCGTATTTGGCCAGCTCAGCCGTGATCTTCGCTTCGTCGCCATGCAGCAGGAAGCGAACCCCCTCCCCGCGATGGGCGAGAAGATAGCTGCGGATGCCGGGCACGATGACGGAAGGGCCGTGATCGCCGCCCATGGCGTCAAGCGAGATCGTAACTGGGGCTGGCAAATGGACCTCTTATTGTCGCGTCGTCTTGTCGCGCGACACTTATAGGGTTGCGCAAGAACGATAGCGTGAAGTCGGGGGATGCAACCAGCCAGCCCCTACGTCAACCTCAGCCTTGATCGTCTTGCGATTTAAGCGCCTTCAGCGCGGCGAAGGGCGAGATTTCATTGGGCTCTTCCGGCTGCACGAATTCAGCCCCCGGCTTGCGCGGGAACGGGTCCAGCGACAGGGCCAGTTGTTCAACGGCGTACTGACCCAGGTCGATCTTGCCGTCCTCGATCAGGTCGGCGTCTTCCTCGTCCAGGGTGACTTCGATTTCGTCGGTTTCCTGCGGCGCGGCCTCGATCAGTTGGATCGAAAATCGGCGATCCACGTCCACCGGCAGCGGCTCCAGCGTCAGGCCGCAGGTCTGGACGGCGTGAGCGGTGACCCGGCCCTTGAGCGTCCATTCGCTGGTCGACGGCGTGGGGGTCACGCTGAGGTCCACGACGAAATCCTCCAGACCCTGCAGGTCCAGGGCGCGGGCGATTCGCTTGCGCGCGTCCGCATCCGGCTCCAGCGTGCGGCTCAGGCCAGCGCCGATCTGATTGACCCGCACCGTCTCGCTATAGGGCAGAGCTGCGCTCATTTTACTTAAACTTCCGACCAGGCTGGCCGCGCCAGCACATCATTGAATTTCTGCGCCGCCAGTGCAGCGCGTGTCGTCAGGGCGTATCGCGCCAGATCACCAGCGTGTTCAGCCTCGGCCTCGGCATAGACATTGCGCGCCAGGGCCTCGACCAGCCCGCCCTCATCCGCATCGCGCAATGGCTTTTCATAGGCGGCCATGCGGCCATACAGGGCCTCGCCCAGTTTACGCATCTTCTTGCCCACAGCCACGTCGCCAACGCCCTCTTCGCGCAGGGCGTGATCCAGCGCCGAAACATAGACATCGAACAGGGCCTGCGCCGTATCCTGACCTTGCGGCGTGTTTTCATCGCGCAGACGCAGAACCAGCAAAAGAACATGCAGCGTATAAAGTTCGAATCGCGCGTCGATCTGATCCGCGACGCCCAATCGCGTGTAAAAGCCCGCATTCCGGGCCTGATTGACCGCCAAAGCGTACAATTCGTCGCCGACACGGGCGCCGGGACGGGGTTTGAATAGGTTTTTCAGCATGGATTCCTATGGCCCCTTTTCCGCCGCGCCGTTGAACTAGGACGCAGGTCCGTCTAGGTCAAAGACCTTGTTCTCTCGCAGGCGCCCGACCATGTCCCGTTTAGCCCCGCTTTTCGTCGCTGTTTCGCTGGCCGGTCTGTCCGCCGCCTGCGCCCCTGTGATCGGTTCCAACGGCTTCCAGGCTATTGACGCCAAGCCGCAGGACATCGTCGCCGGCACGGATACCAAGGAGACGATCCTGGCCCGCCTCGGTTCGCCGTCGACGACGTCGACCTTCGAACCGGATCAGGTCTGGTACTACATCAGCCAGACGACCGAAAAATACACCTACAACCGCCCGATGATCTCGAATCGCACCGTGACCGAGGTCACCTTCGAAAAGGGCACTGATAAGGTGTCCGGCGTTCGCACCCTGGGCCTGAGCGACGGCGAGCAGATCGCCATGAACCGCAATGAGACGCCGACCCGTGGTCGCGCCCTGACCGTGCTGGAGCAACTGCTGGGCAACGTCGGCCGTGGCCAACTGCCGCGCACCGAAGACAATACGCCGGGTCAGCGCCGCCCCGACTGATCGGAACGCGCACCTCAAGAAAATACGCCCCGGAGATCGCTCTCCGGGGCGTTTTCAATTCCGACAGGTCTGTGACCTAGCCGATGTTGCCGCTCGCCAGCACCGCCAGCAGCAGAAGCGCCACGATGTTGGTGATCTTGATCATCGGGTTCACCGCCGGACCAGAGGTGTCCTTGTACGGATCACCGACCGTATCACCGGTCACCGCCGCCTTATGGGCCTCGGAACCCTTGCCGTGGACGACGCCGTTCTTGTCGGTGAAGCCTTCCTCGATCACCTTCTTGGCATTGTCCCAGGCGCCGCCGCCCGACGTCATCGAGATGGCCACGAACAGGCCTGTCACGATCACGCCCATCAGCATGGCGCCCAGTGCGGCGAAGGCGTTGGCCTTATCCGAGATGTTCAGAACCACAACGAACAGGACAATCGGCGACAGCACCGGCAACAGCGACGGCACGATCATCTCGCGGATCGCCGCCTTGGTCAGGATGTCGACGGCACGACCGTACTCCGGCTTGACCTGATAGGTCATGATCCCGGGGTTTTCGCGGAACTGACGGCGCACTTCGGCCACAACCGCCTCGGCTGCCCGGCCGACCGCCATCATCGACATGCCTCCAAACAGGAAGGGCAGCAGTCCGCCGAACAGCAGGCCAACCACGACATAGGGGTTGGTCAGGTCAAACGTGATTCCGCCCATATCAGCAAAGAACGGATAGTCCGTCGGGTTGGCCGAGAAATACTGCAGGTCCGACGTATAGGCCGCAAACAGCACCAGCGCGCCGAGGCCCGCAGAACCGATGGCATACCCCTTGGTCACGGCCTTGGTGGTGTTGCCCACCGCATCCAGCGCATCGGTCGAATGACGCACTTCGCTGGGCAGGCCCGCCATTTCGGCGATGCCGCCTGCGTTGTCCGTCACCGGACCAAAGGCGTCCAGGGCCACGATCATACCCGCCACGCCCAGCATGGTCGTGGTGGCGATGGCGATGCCGAACAGACCCGCCAACTGGAAGCTGGCGACGATGCCGACGATGATGGTCAGGGCCGGAAGCGCCGTGGACTCCAGCGAAACCGCCAGCCCCTGGATCACATTGGTGCCGTGACCAGACACTGAGGCGTTGGCCACAGACCGCACCGGACGGAAGTTCGAGCCCGTGTAGTATTCGGTGATGACCACGATCGCCGCCGTGACGCCCAGACCGACCATGCCGGACCAGAACAGGGCCATCGGCTGGATCTCCAGACCGCTGACCGTCGTGATCGGACCCGTCACCATCTGATTGATGATCCACCAGACCGCGCCGATGGACAGGATGCCTGTGACGATCAGCCCCTGGTACAGGGCGCCCATGATGTTCTTCGACTTGCCCAGACGCACGAAGAAGCTGCCGATGATCGAGGTCACGACGCAAACGCCGCAGATCGCCAGCGGCAGGGCCATGATGACGTCGACATAGGGCTGGTCGCGGAAGAAGATGGCTGCCAGAACCATGGTGGCGACCGTGGTCACCGCATAGGTTTCAAACAAGTCGGCGGCCATGCCAGCGCAGTCGCCTACGTTGTCGCCCACATTGTCTGCGATGGTCGCCGCGTTGCGGGGGTCATCCTCGGGGATGCCCGCCTCGACCTTGCCCACCATGTCGCCGCCTACGTCGGCGCCCTTGGTGAAGATGCCGCCGCCCAGACGCGCGAAGATCGAGATCAGCGAGGCGCCGAAGCCCAGCGCCACCAGCCCGTCGATCACCTCGCGGCTGGTCGAGGCCAGTCCCAGATGCTGGGTCAGGACGATGTAATAGCCGGACACCCCGATCAGGGCGCCGCCCGCCACGAACATGCCCGTGATCGCGCCAGAACGGAACGCCAGGTTCAGTCCCTTGGCCAGGCTCTCAGACGCCGCCTGCGCCGTGCGCACATTGGCCCGCACCGAGATCAGCATTCCGGCATAGCCTGCTGCGCCCGACAGGACGGCGCCGATCAGGAAACCGACCGCCGCATAGACGCCGATCAGGAAATAGGCGGCGATCAGGATGACCACCCCCACCATGCCGATGGTCAGATACTGCCGCTTCAGATAGGCGGACGCCCCTTCCTGGATGGCGGCCGCGATTTCACGCATCTTGTCGTTACCGGCGCTGGCCTTCAACAGCACGCCGGTCTGGACGGCGCCGAACAGCACCCCCAGAACGCCCGCCGCGAAGGCTAGCGAAAGATAGATTGTCATGAGCGTTTCCATGCCCTTGCAAAGAAGCGCGCGGCCCCTTGGCGCGGCGGGCGTTATCGCCTCTATCCGCCTTCCGGTCCCCCCGCACGCGGCAGACGCGTCAGTGCGTCCCTTGGGATCTGCAAAGGCAGCCTGTCACGAGTAACGGCGTCATGCAACGATACCGCGGTACGCCTATCGTGCTTTCGTTAATCTAAAAGAGCCCGCCCAGATTGCAGCGCAAGTCGCTTTGTGAGAACATTGGTTTTCAATGGAGGCGTAAATGTTCGTCACTCTGATTATTGCATC
This sequence comes from Brevundimonas sp., assembly GCF_018608325.1. Lineage (GTDB taxonomy): Bacteria > Pseudomonadota > Alphaproteobacteria > Caulobacterales > Caulobacteraceae > Brevundimonas. The sequence goes on from NZ_JABAZW010000159.1 coordinate 5,587, forward strand.
AGCACTTTTTACCGCTCAGCAGACATCTGCATCAGCCGCCCCCACGACGCAGAGCCCTCCCTCTACAGTGTTGCCGCAGACGACAACCGATCTCCCAGCTCAAAGCAGTGCGCCTGCTGCGGCTCCACAGCGTAGACAAATGGTGTGCGAAAACCGCGCCCTCACAGGGCGCCGTCTCGAACGCCGGATTTGTTACACGCCAGAACAGTATGCGGAAATGATCGCGGTCAAGCGCAAGCAGGCTGAAGAAATGGTGGCTGGCACCCATGTTCAGGATGATCGCGCTGTACTGGGCGGAGATGGTCCCCTCTAGACATCTGTGGGAATAGCGAGAGGCGCACCTCGAAAGCGTGGGCAGGATAAAGCGAACAACGTGAGAACAGCGCAGATGTAAGTGAGCTGAATCCACAAATCTATTTATGGATTTGTCGAGAAATCACACCTTAGGCGCGATTAAAAGATCTTCGCTGTCTCATTCTCAATAGTTAATACGCCGTTCGAATACCCGACTGGCGTCGCGGGGTCTGAGCGACGATTTCGACCCGCGTGATCGAGCCGGGACCGCTTATGCTGTTGGCTGCGGACACCAGAGCAGATGACATTCGCGCCTCGTCCAGTCGCGTCCAGTCACCCGTCACGCTGAAGGGCGTGCGGTGCGCGGCCTTGACCAGGGCGTCGCGGAAATAGGCCTCCTTGGGCCGCATCTGTTCGATTGTCTTGCCACGCCCCAGCTCGAGGCGCAGCGACACAAAGACATAGTTACGAAGCCGTCCATCCGCGATGACGGGCAGGCCCAGGCCCGCGATACTCAGGGCCGGGCCACTGGATCGGGACGGTTTCGGGTTCGACGCGGCGGCGGGCTGTGCGACGACCGTGGTCAGTGCGACGGTCCCTGCGGCGATGAGCGATCTGCGATCCATGCCGTGACCCTGACAGATCGACGTTAGGATTCCCTTGCCAGCCTAGCCGTGCGTCCAGCCGGTGCGAGCCAACTGGATCGGCTGGTCGTCATAAAGAACAGTCAGGCCCGATCCCGCCGTCACCTCGCCGATCCGCGTCAGGCGCAGGAAGCGGCTTTCGGCCAGATGGCGCAGAGCGTCTTCATGGCGCGCCGGGGCGGTGAAGGCGATTTCGTAGTCGTCCCCGCCGGTCGCCAGTTCCTCCAGCGACAACTGAGGATCAACGCGGTCCGCGAACCAGGCCTGGGCCGCCGTCGACAGGGGCAGCACGTTCAGGTTCATTGTCAGGCCCACGCCGCTGGCCTTGGCGATATGCGTCAGGTCCGCCGCCAGTCCGTCCGAAACATCAACCGACGCACTGGCAAAGTCGCGCACCACATCGGCGAAATCCACACGCGGCATCGGCATACGGTAATGGGTAGTCAGGGCTTCAAGACGCTCGGGCTCCAGCGACAGTTCTCCCCGCGCCGCGCGCAGGCCCAGCCGCCCGTCGCCGATCTGGCCGGTGACGAAAACGAGATCGCCGACCTGGGCCCCCGCGCGCGACACAGCCCGGTCCTTCGGAACCCAGCCCAAACCCGTCAGAGAAAATGAGGCCGGGCCCGGCGTCTTCACCGTGTCTCCGCCCAGCAGAAGGACGCTGAATTGGACCTGATCCTGGGCCAGACCCGCGGCGAACGCCTTGCGCTCAGGCCAGCCGCACCGTTCCGACCAGGCGCAGGCCAGCAGATAGCCGAACGGCTCGGCGCCCTTGGCCGCCAGATCAGAAAGGTTCACCCGCAGCAGCTTCCTGGCCACCGTGTCCATCGGGTCTTCGGGCAGAAAATGCACGCCCTCGACCAGCATGTCCTTGGTCAGGACCAGGTCGTAGCCGGGGCGCGACGGCAGCACCGCCACATCATCAGCCAGACCCCTGCCCCATTCTGGATGGGCCAGGGGCTTCAGCAGCCTGTCGATCGTCTCGAATTCCCCCGCGACGTCGAGGGCGGGCATTATTTGCGCGTGTCTTTCGCCACGCCGTCCAGCGCCGCATTGACGAAGCGCCGCCAGCGCCCGTCGCCATCCTCGTCCCGTTCCAGCGCATTGACCGGGGCATCCAGTGCGCCTGCCTCCTGCGCCCGCGCGCCCACGCACCAGCCCTCCAGGATCAGCAGCCGCAGCCCCGCCCCGGCC